>JBAZPO010000001.1:0-300000 GCA_041648175.1 Desulfobaccales bacterium
CGGGGGACGAGGGTCCCCCGCCCTCCCCTCAAACTCCCCTCCCAGCCCCCTATAAGGGGTTGAGGGAGGGAGTTTGAGGGAGGGGGAAGGGGCTCGCGCCCTTTGCCCCCTCCTTCAACCAATTTTTATATACCTGGCAGCTTGCCACCAGGTTTCGGGCCACCTCGGGATTGCTGGCGAAGTGGAGGTGAACATAGCTGGCCAGGACGTTGTGTTCGCAGTAGCCTTCCGCCACGGGCTCGCCACCTTTTCGGGATGTGAGGCGGTAGATGCGGGGCACCCCAATGGGCTCGCCCACCATTTCCGAGTAATGGAATTCATGTCCTCTGGCTTTGGTCCCCGCCGGGCCCAGGAGACCGGCAGCCGCCAGAGTCACTTCCCGGTAGCCCAACGCCTTGAGCCGCGGCAGCATCCGCACCGTAAAAGGAAACACTCCGGCCATGGAGTGCGCCTGGCCCTCCAAGTCACGAATCTCCCTGGCCAGATACATGAGCCCGCCGCATTCGGCATAGATAGGGACCCCGGCGGCGGCACATTCACTTATAGCCAGCCGCATACCTGAATTAGCCGCTAATTGCGCGGCATAAAGCTCCGGGTAGCCCCCGCCCAGGTAAATGCCGTGCAGGCCGCCGGGCAATTCCCGGTCGTTAAGAGGGGAAAAGGGCACCAGTTCCGTCCCCGAGTCCGTCAGCAACTCCAGGTTTTCGGGGTAGTAGAAGCAAAAGGCCCGGTCCCGGGCAACCCCCAGGCGCACCGTGGGCGAAACGGCCTCACGGGTCTGCTCCTCCGGCAGCGCCAGCAGCGGCAACGCCTTAAGCAGCCCGTCTAAGTCCAGATGGGCCTCCAGCCAATCCGCCAAGTGATTTAAATAAGCATCTTCCAGGGGGTGGTCCTCGGTGGTGGCCAGGCCCAAATGTCGCTCAGGGATGGCCAGTTCCTGGTCCCGGGGCAGCCCCCCAAAACAGTGCACGCCTTTTAACGACGATAGGGCCTGTTGTAAATAATCCAGATGGGTCGCACTGCCGATGCGGTTGAAGATCACCCCTGCCAGGGTGAGGTCAGGATCGAAGCTGGCGAACCCGTGCACCAGGGCGGCGGCGCTCCGGGCCATGGCCCGGGCGTCCACCACCAGCAAGACCGGCAGTCCAAGCCACTTGGCCATCTGGGCCGTGGACCCGGCATCGCTTAACCCGTCATAGCCGTCGAACAGCCCCATCACCCCTTCCACCACCGCCAAGTCGGCGCCCCGGGCCTGGCGGCGAAACAACGCCTCGTTGGTTTCCCGGCTCAACATCCAGCCGTCCAGGTTCCGGGAAACCCGGCCCGCGGCCCTGGTGTGGTGACCGGGATCAATGAAATCCGGCCCCACCTTAAAGGGCTGCACCACCAAACCTCGCCGGCGCAGCGCCGCGAGCAGCCCCAGAGTGACGGTGGTCTTGCCCACCCCGCTCTGAGTCCCGGCTATCACCAGCCCGCGCGTTTGGTTTTTCATAAGAAGAACTCTACTCTTAAAAGCCAAATCCCCCTAATCCTGAAACGTTAAGTATAGCATCTATCATATCGGAACTATTTAATAATCCCCCCTAACCCCCCTTTAAAAAAGGGGGGAATTAAGGAAGGTTTATATTACTTAACGTAACAGGACTAAATCTCCCTTTTTCAAAGGGGGACTTTGGGCCGTTTGTGTCTCAAACATTTCCGGTTTCCGTCGTTTTTTCTGGCCTCTGATCACTGATCACTGACCACTTGCTACTGCTTTCCCCACGCCTCCGGATGGAGAAACCGGGCCAGTTCCTCTACCGCCTCGGCCGACCGCGGCCCCGGCCGGGAGTAGAGGCTCTCGTCCACCACCAGCACCCGGTGCGCCTTCACCGCCTTGAGTTCCTGAAAATAAGACCGGGTGTAAATATTGTCGGGGCTGCGGTTCATAGGCCCTTTCTGGATGATATAGACGTCCGGATTGGCCTGGATAAGTGCCTCCAGGCTGTACAAGGTCAGTTTTTGGGGGCTGGTGACCAGGTTTTCGCCCCCGGCGCGGGTAATGATATCATTCACCAGGGAGCCCTGCCCCGCGGCCAATAGGTTAAGTTGCCTTACTTCGAAAAAAACCCGGGGGTTGGCGAGTCCCGCCACCCGCTGCGCCACGCCATTGAGTTTGGTTTGAAGGGACTGGCTCAACGCCGCAGCAGCCTCCGTTTGGCCGCTCAGGGTCCCCAGCCGGGAAATGGTGCTGAACAGGCCGGCAAAATCATGGGGCGCAAACATGGCCACCGGCACGCTGGCCGCCTCCAGCCTTTTTAAAGCCGGTATGCCTTTGGCAACTCCCCCCTGCACCACCAGATCGGGCTTTAAGGCCAGGATCATTTCCACGTTGGGCTGGAGATGGGTGCCCACGGTGGGGATCCCCTTAATGGTTTCGTCGCCCTGGGTGCAGGCCACTATGTGGTTGCCCACCCCCAGGGCGCTCAAGATTTCCGTCAAACCGCCGTATAGAGAAATTATCCGCTGGGGCGGGGCGGCCAGGGTCACGGTGGCGCCATGGTCATCCGTAATCTGTGCCGCGCTCAGATTCTGCGACGGCCCCAGCAGGAAAAGAACCAGGAAGCTTAAGAACGAAGCCCAGGCTACAGCCCATTTTTTTTCTCCCCCTTGAGGGGCGAGGATGAGGAGCAGGTTTTCTCTCATGACAAAGCCGCCTCTCGGGTTTCGGCAGCCTCTTCCGCCTTGACGGCACCCGGCGACAGGGGCAGCATCACTGCGTAAGGGCGCTGATGGCCGGGGTGCCACACTACCTCCATTGGCGTTTCGTAGACCTGCGCCAAGATCTCCGGGGTGAACACCTGGTCCGTGGGGCCGTCCACCACGATCTTGCCCTCCTTGAGGAACATGAGGCGCTCGCAGTAGAGGGCCGCCAGATTCAGGTCGTGCATGGCGCAGAGCACCGTGAGCCCCCTGGTCTCGTTCAAGTATTTGAGAATCTCGAAAATCTCCAACTTCTTGCGCACGTCCAGAGACGAAGTAGCCTCATCCAGGAGCAGGATTTCCGGGTCCTGGGCCAGGGCCCGGGCGATCACCACCCGCTGGCATTCCCCGCCGGAAACCTCGGTGATGGTGCGTTCTTTGAGGTGGACCGTGGTGGTCCGGCGCATGGACTGGAGCGCCTGGACCAGGTCCGCGTCCGTCAGGGTTCCCAGGCGGCGCCGATGGGGATAGCGCCCCATGAGCACGATCTCCAGACAGCTAAACGGAAACCGTACATCGGTGGACTGGGGCACCACTGCCAGGATTTGAGCCCTAAGACGGCTGGGCAAACCTCCCAACGCCTCGGACTTGATGACAATATGCCCGTGGAGCGGCTTAAGCAGGCCCGAAAGGGCGTGGAGCAGCGTGGACTTTCCGCTGCCGTTGGGGCCCAAAATGCCCACAAACTCCCCCCGGTTCACCTGAAAATTCAGGCCCGCCAGGACCAGACGGTCCTCGTAACCCAAATCCAGCGCCTCAACCCGAATCACCACATCCCCCTGGAACGCCGGGATTTCAAGAGATAAAAGAAAAACGGCCCGCCCAAGAGCGCAGTAACAACCCCCACCGGTAATTCCTGGCCGCTGCTCAGGAGTACCCGGGCCAGGACATCGGACCAAATCAAAATCAGGGCGCCAGTCACGGCGGAAAGCGCCAACAACCGCCCATGGGAAGGGCCGGCCAGTACCCGGACAAGGTGAGGCACCACCAGACCCACAAAGCCGATCACGCCGGAGACCGACACTGCTCCCGCGGTCAAGAGCGACGCACCCACCAGGAGGTGCAGCCGTACCTTGGACACGGCCACCCCCAGGTGGTGGGATTGCTCTTCCCCCAGGGCCAGGATGTCCAGTTCCCGGTGATACAGTGCGGCCAGGAACAGACCGGCGGCCAGGTAAGGCAACAGAAACCCCACGTGAATCCAGCCCCGGCCGGAAAAACTCCCCATGATCCAAAAAACGATAGCCGACAGCGACTCCTCATCCAGGCTCTTGATCAGGCTGATGAGGGCCGAGAGAAAGGTGCTCACCACGATCCCGGCCAGGATCAGGGTCTCCTTGCGGATGCGGCCCGATTCCCGGGACAGTACCAAAACCGCAGCCATGGCTCCCATGGCCCCCAACAGGGCTCCCAGCGGCAAAGGGCTCAGGCCCAGAAAACTGCCCCCCACCCCGGCCATAACCAGGACCGCCACCCCGAAGGCCGCGCCGGTGGACACGCCGATGGTAAAGGGATCGGCCAGAGGGTTTAAGAGGATGCCTTGAAAGATAACCCCCGCGGTGGCCAAAGCAGCGCCCACCAGCCCCGAGAGCACCACCCGGGACAGACGAATGTCCCAGATAACCACATCGGTGGTGCGGTCCACCAAGGCCGTGTGGATACCCAACTTCTGCAACGCCACCGCCGCGATGGTTCCCCACCCCACATCCATGCGGCCAATGCCTGTCGCCAGGATCGCCGACAGAATCAGGCCCAGACTCATAATGATGAGAGCGACGGCAAAGCGGCGCGTCTCCCGCTGATGCCGGCTCCTGGCCTCAGCCAGATCCACGGCCCGATCCAGGTCAGGCACGGGGAGGGAACTCACTTTCATGTTTTCAAACTCTTCAATGTCTGATCCAGGTGATTCGGGAGAGGCTTGCTCGCGGGACCAGGCGAAAAAAAATCCTTAAGTCCCAATGGACTTAAGGATGCACCCAGCTTCTTATCCTTAATGAGTAAGCCGCTTGTCCAGAGCGACCTCTGGTGCCTGGGCCCTGGTCACACGACTGGCTCCAGACCTCCGGGCAGGTCTTCTGGCTCCCGGATCAACCTCTCCCTGCGCCTTCCCATTCCGCTTCAGCGGAACAGTGGCGTTGTGCAGGGTTCGTCCCCGGTCACAGCGGCGGGACCGCGACGGCTCAGCCGTCTTCCCCATTAAACCCCGAAGGGTACCCGGATTATTTACTATATAAAGTTGCCTCGACCCTGTCAACCCGAATCGGTGGGCCCCTTCTGCGCCCGACCAGTCGCCAGACAAACCTTAATTCCCACCGGTGAGGGCATCCAACAGGCGGATGACTCGGGCCGCCACCCCGCTCCCCTGGCAGACGGTCTCGGCGATGTCCCGGGGTCCATGGCAGGTGCCCGCCAGAAAGACCCCCGGCACCGTGGATTCCAGTGGATGAAGGATCGGGTGGCGCTCCTGGTAAAAGCCCAACCCATCTTTGGCCGGGGTCTGATCCACAAAAGGCAGCGTCTCTGTTGGGGCCTCCAGCCCCACGGCCAACACTGCCATATCCACCACTAACTGCAACCGTCTTCCCCTTTCCTGGTCCTCATAACAGATGACCGGGCGCCCCTTCTCGTCCTCATCGATGCGGCCCGGCAAGCCCTTGATAAACCGCACTCCCGCAGCCCGGGCCCGCTGGTACAACTCTTCAAAGCCTTTGCCGGAGGTACGGATGTCGTTGTAAAAGATGGTGACCTCGGCTTCCGGCTCATGTTCCAGGGCCAGCATGGCTTCCTTGATGGACGCGGTGCAGCAGTAACCCGAGCAATACGGCAAAAACCGCCGGTCCCGGGACCCCACGCACTGGATGAAGGCCAAGCGCTTGACTGGCTCCCCCATCGGCGTCACCAGGCTCCCCTGCGTAGGGCCGGTAGCGCACACGATACGCTCGAACTCCAAGTTAGTAACCACCCCAGGGATGCGGCTGTAACCATATTCGCTCTTAATACTAGGGTCAAAAGGCTTGGCCCCGGTGGCCAACACGATGGCCCCTACTGTGAGGCGGCGCTGGCTGGGGTGATACAGGAGATTAATAGCCTGATGTTCGCAGGCCTGGACGCACATCTGACAGTCGATACAATAATCCTTCTCGATGGTGGCCCGCAAAGGCACCGCCTGGGCAAAAATAATGCGGATGCATTTCCGGGGCTTGAGCCCCAGGTTCCAACGGCTGGGCACGATCACCGGGCAGACGGTGGTGCAGGTCCCGCACCCCACGCACTTGCTCATATTCACGTAGCGGGGCCGGATGGTGACTTCCACCTCAAACCCACCGGCGCCTCCCGCAATGCGGTTAAGGCTGGCATAGGTGAGCAACTCGATGTTGGGATGGGCCGCCACCTCCACCAGTTTTGGCCCCAGGATGCAGATAGAGCAATCAAGGGTGGGGAAAGTCTTGTCCAATTGGGCCATGGTACCGCCGATAGAGAGTGAAGATTCGGCCAGATAGACTTTGAAGCCGGCGTTGGCCAAATCGAGCGCGGCCTGGCAGCCCCCCACGCCGCCACCCACCACCAATACCTCCCGGCAGACCGGTCCTGCAGCAATAATCGGCTGTCCCGCGGTTTGCAGGGCCAGGGTCAGGGCGCCCACCGCGGACTCAAGGTCGCCGCAGGACCGCACATCCACCACCGGCAACGGTTCCTTGTCGGCCAGTCCCTGGAAAAAACCGGCATGGATTTCCGGACCGCAAGCAGCCACTAACCAGTTAAGCGACTTTGAGGTCGTCAGACACTGTAACCGCGCTAAGCCGTCGGGGGCGCACAGAGGCGGCGCCAGTTCAGCTTTGACCCCCAGCCGCTGCAGTCGGCCCGCCAGTTCCCGGCCATCAAAGGCGAGATCGGGGCAAGCGCAGAGGAGAATTTTCCGCCGGGTCATGAGTTCCTTTAACCTGCTTCCTCATCAGCTTTCCGCCTCCGTGCCGTCACGGATTCCCCGCCAATGCCCCAATTATCCATGTCCACCTCCTCAATCAGGACTACGGTGGTTTGGGGGTTCTTGTTGAGCACTTTCACCAGCAAATCGGTAACTCCTTTGATAAGCTCGGCTTTTTGCTCAACGGTGGCGCCTTCCTTGGTGATCTTGATGTTTACAAAAGGCATCGTGTCGTCCTCCCGGTTTTTGGATCAAAGCATCCCGGTTTCCGAATCTGACTTTCTCTTTTCGCCTTTTTCCCTTTTCGCCTTTTCGCCCCCAATTTGCTCGGCCATCGCCTGGATGATTTGCTGAAACGTCTTGCCTTCCGTGGCAGAAATCCACTCCAGGCGCAGGCGCGCCGGGTCGATACCCTGCTTGGCCAGCTTCGGTTTGAGTTTCTCGATCCGGGCCTGGGCCCTCAAATTCCCCGTTATGTAATGGCAGTCTCCCGGGGGATGGCAGCCCGAGACCAGCACCTGCCCCGCGCCTTTTGCAAAGGCGTGGCGGATAAACTTGGGGTGTATCCGCCCGGCGCACATGGTGCGGATAATCCTGACCGCCGGTGGGTATTGCAGCCGGGACACTCCGGCGAAATCCGCTCCGGCATAGGAACACCAGCTACAGCAGAAGGCCAGAATCTTCTCCTCGGGTCCTTCCGCCAGGGCCTCGTCGATCTGGGCCAGGATCATCTCGTCGGTAAAGCCCCGGGCAATGATCGCCCCGCTGGGGCAGGCCCCGGCGCAGACCCCGCAGCCCTTACAGGCCGCTTCAATGATCCGGGCTTTCCGGGATTTCCCCTCCCCCACCATTTCCACAGCCTGGAACGGACATTCCTGGTAGCAACTCTCGCAACCGATGCACGTGTCCGGGTCAACAAAGCTCACCAGGCCGTCCAGGCTGACGGTGTCGTGGGCCATGAGGCCCAGAACCTTGGCCGCGGCCCCGGAGCCCTGCGTAATGGACTCGGCCAGGTCTTTGGGACCCTGGCAGGCCCCGGCCAGATAGATGCCATCCAGCACCGTTTCCAAGGGGCGCAGCTTGGGATGGGCTTCCATGAAAAAGCCGTCGGGTCCCACCGGCAGCTTCAGCACCTCTTTGAGGGCGGTGATGTCGCCCGGCCTCAGACCCACGGCCAGCACCGCCAGGTCCACCCGGTCCCGGCTGGTCCACTGCCCCAGATCCTGATCCGCCTCGATAATTACCCCGCCGTCCTCACCCGACCGGATATCCTTAACCCGGCTCCGCATAAACACGATACCCGCCTCCCGGGCCCGGGTGTACAAAGCCTCCCACTCCTTCTTGATAGTCCGGAGGTCCCGGTAATAGACGCGGATGCGGGCGGCAGGCAGCAAGACCTTCAGTTCCAGGGCCTGCTTTAAAGCCGTGGGGCAGCAAATCCGGGAGCAATACTGGTTCCCCTCTTCCTCCCGGGAACCCACGCACAGGATAAAGGCGATATCCTGCGGTTCAGTTGCCGTCCCGGGCGTCAGCGCCCGCCCCGCCGTTGGACCTGAAGGGGCCAGCAGGCGTTCCAGGGCCACTGTGGTAATCACCTGGGGCAGGGCAGCCCAGGCTTCATAACGGCTGCCCGCGGGCTCAAAGGGCTGAAAGCCCGTAGCCACCACCATGGCCCCGATTTCCAGGGTGTGTTCAATCTCCCCGGCGGCCTCTAAATCTATGGCGTGCTGAGGACAGGCCGAAACGCAGAGGCCGCAGCGGTCGCAGGCCTCCGGGTCCACTGTGTAGCGTGCCGGAAAGGCCGTGGGCGACGGCAGATAGACGGCGGACCTCAGACACAGTCCCGCCTGCTGCATATCCGGCACCTTGACCGGGCAGATTATTGCACAGGCGCCGCAACGGTCGCAGGTATCCGCTACCCGTGGCTGATTCTGGCGAACCGTCACCCGATAATTGCCCAGGTGGCCGCTGACACCGGTGGCCGCGCTGTCAATCAGCACCCTGATTCCCGGATGGAGCATCACCGCGACCATCATGGGATTGATGATGCTAAGGGCGCTGTCGCCCCGGGGAAAGGTCTTGGAAAGCCGGTTGGCCATGCCTCCCAGCACCGGGGCACGATCCACCAGGGTCACCGGGATTCCGGAGTGGGCGATGTCTAAAGCGGCCCTCAACCCCGCCGGGCCCCCGCCGATCACTAACGCCGCCCGGGTCATGGGTACCTGGCGCTCGGCTAAGGGCACCGCGTCCCGCACCTTGGCCAGCCCCATGCGGATCAGTTCCAGGGCCTTTGCTAGCGCGGCCTCCGGTTCTTTGGCATGGACCCAGGAACACTGCTCCCGGATGTTGACGATCTCCAAGAGATAGGGATTGACCCCGCAATCGGCCAGCAGGCGGCGAAAGGTGGGCTCATGGAGCTTGGGGGAGCAGGCCGCCACCACCATGCGGTTCAAGCCATACTCCCTGATGTCCTTGGCGATATCCCGTTGGCCCGCCTCGGAGCAAGAGTAAAGATGATCCCGGCAGACCACCACCCCCGGCAACTCCCGAGCCGCCGCCGCCAGGGCCTCAGGGCTGATAACCCCGGCGATATTGTGCCCGCAGTGGCAGATGTAAAGTCCGATGCGGAGTTCTTTGCTCATCTTATTGGCTTACCAACTTTTCTACCGCCAACTTCCACGCCTGGGAAAACTCCCCCGCTTCGGCCACTACTTCCTCTCGTACCAGGGTGATGGCTTCGTCATCGCAGATATTGACGCAGACCCCGCAATAGGCGCAGTTCTCCATCTTCAGCCAGACTCGGTCGCCCTCCCGGATAATAACCTTCACGGGGCAGAGCTCAATGCATTTTACGCAATCCGGCGGGCACTTGTGGTCGTCAATCACCAGGCGACCCCGAAATTGGGGGTTGACCAGGATCGCCTCAAATTCGCACACTGTCAGGCATTGAGTACAGCGCAAGCACAGGTCTGGCGCAGGCCTGGTCTGGTCCGCGGCCTCATCCAGCACGATGGCCTGCCGGGGACAGGCCGTTAGGCACTTGTGGCAGTATTTGGGGCATTCCGTGAGATCGTTAGTCACCAACTGCAATTGCTGCCGGCACCAATGCTCCTCCCCCTCCGGCTGCGGCGGGCACGGCAGGGGGCAGCGGGTCTTGTCCATGTCGATCTTGGGGAGAAACGGCGCCAACCCCTGGTGGTCCGCCATGATGGTCTTGACTTCGCCGTTGTAACTTAATATCACCGCGGCCACCGGGCAGAAATGGGCGCAGATTTCGCACATCAGGCAAAGGCGGGGGTCGATGGTAATGTCCAGATCGCCTTCCCGGGGGATAATCGTCACCGCCTCCCGGGGGCAGACTTTGGCGCAGATGTCGCACTTGATGCACAGCCCCTTGTCCAGACGCAACTCCACCGTATCGACGAAGAGCCTCAGCGTCAATTCCAGGAAGGCGTCGGTTTCGCGTTTGATGACCCGGGGTTGCATATCACTTTTAGTTACTGTTTTGAATGGTCTTTTACAGAATCAAGATTATCTATCATTGGTAGCCATTGGTTTTAAGACTGCGCTTACACAGGCGAGACGCCTGTGCCACCAAGGATTTTAATTTCTGGACTCCCCAGCAAGAGCTATGCATCGATGCAAATATCTTGCTTTTCCCCCTCTTAGCCTTTTCCCCTTTTTCGCCTTTTTCCCTTATTTTTTCTCTTCCAGCTTCCGGTGATACTCCCTCGCCTTGAACTTCAACTGACGGCGGCGCAAGTTGATCTTCACATCCGGGAACTGGACCAGGAGCAGGTCGTATTTGTCGCAAGTCTCCAGGTCCGGGCACTCATAACAGTGCTCCAGATTCCGGCCCTGGGCGCAGACTCGGATGGGACAGTCACACAGGCCCTGCCCGTTTTTGCAGCCGGGGCACTCCCTGTGGGTCAGAAACCACTCCAGCCCTTTCCGGAATTCCGGCAAATTGAAACCCTCCGGTCCCGGGAAGCAGTGAACCCAGACATTGGCCCGGACCTGGTCCAAGTACCGTTTCAGTCGGGAAACCGTCTCCAACAGCCCAGGATTGCCCAGTTGGCAATCATCACACAAACCGCAATAACTCTCTCTCATAACCTTTCTCCTGCAAGAGCTTTAAGCTGTCAGCTTCTGTTGGGCGAGCTTAAAACCCGCGCCTCCCAGTGCTGCCGACAAACTGCATAAACCTTCATAATAGTTTACTACTCTAGAAAAATTTGCCGAACATTAATCACCGCCTCGATCTGGGCCGTCAATTCCGGGTCGGTGTCCCGGCTCATCGTAATAACCCCCGCTGGACACTCCGCGGCACAGATACCGCAGCCCCGGCAGAGCTCGGGGCGCACTTCGGGCTTGCCATCGGCAAGCTGCACCGCGCCAAAGGGGCAAATTCCGACGCAGGTCAGGCAGCGCCGGCATTGCTCCGGGGTGATCATGGCCACCACCTCGCTGGCCAACAACTCCGTCTGGAACAGAATCCCCGCGGCCCGGATCGCTGCGGCCTGGGCCTGAGCCACGGTTTCTCCCAGACTCTTGGGATAGTGGGCCACTCCGCAAAGAAACACCCCCTCGGTGGCTGAATCCACCGGCCTCAGTTTCTGGTGAGCCTCCTGGAACCACCCGGATAGGGTTTGGGAAACTCGGAGTTGCCGGGCCACAGCTTCGCTTCCCGCCGCTGGTTCCATGCCTGTACTCAGGATCACCAGGTCCGCCGCCAGGGGCAACTCCTGCCCCAAAAGCTCATCGGTCACCCAGACTGTCAGGGGCCGCCGTTTGGCTGCGGTGAGCCAGGGCGGCCGCGCCGCCTCGAAGGGAATAAACCGCACTCCCTTCTCCTTGGCCTTGACGTAATAATTTTCCCGGAAACCGTAAGCCCGGATGTCCCGATACAGCACGATGATTTCCATCAGGGGATAGCGGTCTTTGAGGAGCAGGGCGTTCTTGAGAGCCTGGGAGCAGCACAGGCGGCTGCAATCGGGGTGCTCGGGTTCCCGCGACCCCACGCACTGGATCATCACCACCTGCCGCACCTTGGGGAGATCCAGATCGCAAAAATTAATCTTCCCCTCTAACTCCCGCTGCGAGAGCACCCGGGGATCCTCCCCGTAGAGAAATCGCCCCAGGGGCTTATATTCCCGGCCGCCCGTGGCCACCACGATGACGCCGTGGGCCAGTTCCCGCTCCTGGTAGCCGTTCATGGTGAAGCGGCGCACGGTGCTTTTAAACTGCCCCACATGTCCTTTGACCTGGGTCAGTTCGGTCTGGATATGGACCTCGATGTTGGGGTGGCTATATACCGTGGCCTGCATTTCATGGAGAAATTCTTGGGGGTCCGAGCCTTCCAGGGTAAAAAACAGATTCCGGGCCAGGCCTCCCAAGGTATTTTCCCGCTCCACCAGGTAAGTGTGAAACCCCTGGTCCGCCAGGGTCAGCGCTGCGCTCATGCCGGCCACCCCGCCCCCCAGCACCAGGGCCCGGGGCGTCACGGGAATGCTCTGGGGCTGGATGGGCGTAAGCCTTGCCGCCCGGCCTACTGCCATGGCGATCAGACCGGCGGCCTTGGCCAGGGCCGCCTCCGGGTCCCCCTGATGGACCCAGGCGCACTGCTCCCGGATATTGGCCATGGTGAAGTAGCCTGGGTTCAGGTCTGCACCCGCCAGAACATCCCGGAAGACCCCTTCGTGGGTCCTGGGACTGCACGCGGCTACCACCACCCGGTTGAGGCCCTTCTCCCGGATAGTCTCCCGCATCCGGCCGGTGGATTCCACCGCACAGGAAAACAGGTTATCCTCCACATGGGCAACCCCGGGCAGCCCGGCCACAGCTTTAGCCAGTTTGGCCAGGTCAATGGTTTTGGCAATATTGGTGCCGCAATGACAGAGAAAAACCCCGATCCGGGGAGGAAAATCCGTTGCCAGGCTGGGAACCGGCTTGGCTTTGGGCGCCCAGGTACGATGGGCGATGGTCAACAGGCGCGAGGCCGCCGCAGCCGCGGCGCTTGCTGTAGTCACGGATTCGGGGATGTCCATGGGTTCCCGGGCCGTGCCGCACACCAGGACTCCCGGCCGGGTGGTGCTCACCGGCAGTAACGGCGAGGCGGCAATGAAGCCATGCTCATTTACTTCCAACCCCAGGCGCCGGACGGAGGTTGGCATTTTAAGGCCGGGCCTGAGCCCTATGGCTAAGACCGCCATATCGAAGGGCTGCTCCTGGGGCCTGCCTCTGGCATCAGTGTAGCGCACCTGCACCCCGCCATCAGCCTGGGGGATCACCGCAGTAACCCGGGAGCGCACCAGATTGACGCCGCGCTCCCGGGCTTGCTCCAGGTAACCCTCATACCCTTTGCCTTGGGCCCGAATATCCATGTAAAAGATGGTGGAGGTAAGCCCCGGAGCGCTGATCTCCCGGGCCACCATGGCCTCCTTGAGACTGGCCATGCAGCATAAGCTGGAACAATAACTGACGCCGGCCTGGGGGTCCCGGGACCCCACACACTGGATAAAGGCTATCCGACGGGGCGGGCTCTGATCCGACGGCCGCAGCAATTTGCCGCCCTGGGGGCCGGTGGCGCTGAGCAGCCGCTCGAACTCCAGGCTGGTCACCACGTCGGGATGGCCAGCGCCGGGAAACTCGCCGGCCGACGCCGGGACCGCGCCCAGGGCCACAATGATGGCCCCCACGGACTCCGTCCATTCCGCCGCCGCCTCTTTCAGATTAATGGCCCCGGCCTGGCAGACCTTGACACAGGCCTCGCACTTCTTCCCCTGAAAGACCCGGCAGGCCTCCGGGGCAATATACGCCGCCTGAGGAATGGCCTGGGGAAAGGGCACGTGAATGGCCTTGGTCTGGCTGAGCCCGAGATTATACGGGTCCGGGAGCTTGGCCGGACAGACCCGGGTGCAGTCGCCGCAGCCGGAACATCGGCTCACGTCCACGAACCGGGGCCGGCGACTCAACAGGGCCTGAAAATCCCCGGCCTGGCCCCGGACCTGCAAGACCCGGGTGGAGGTCTCAATCTTGATCAGGGGGTGGCGGGCGATCTCCAGCATCTTAGGCGACAGGATGCACATGGCGCAGTCGTTGGTGGGGAAGGTCTTATCCAACTGCGCCATGAGACCGCCGATGGTGGGTCCCGCTTCCGTCAGGGTCACCGGCAGCCCCGCAGCCGCCACCTCCAAGGCCGCCTGCATGCCGGCTATGCCGCCGCCCACCACCAGCACCCGGGGGTGGGCCACTCGATCTAATGGCCGTGTAGAGGCCATCGCCCGCGCCTGCTCCCTAGACAATCGCTATTTCCCAGTCGGGTCGGACCAATGTGCCCGAGCTTTCTTGGGATCGACACCCTGATTGGACGATCCCTCTATGATCATTTGGAAATAATCCGGCCTTGAACCACATCTTTCGTTAACCGCTTAAGCGCGTCTTCGGCCTCCAATTCTTCATCCCCGGATAAAAGTTCGCCGATAAGGCGCTGTCTGAGTTCGGCCATCAGCCGTTCGCCCCGTTCCAATTGGGCCACCCGGGCAAGGCTGACTCTCCCGTCCCGGACCGCCAGGTTGCGCAAGCCCTGGATGATATCCAGAAATCGCACGTCCTGGGGGCACTGGAAAGAACACCGGGCGCAGCGGGCACAGTGCCAGAGAGCCGCTGAACTCAGCAGGGCCTCGCGCTGGCCATAGAGCACCTGGCGGATGATCTGGCTGGGGCTGAACCCGGGCGTCAGTTCGCTCACCGGACAGGTCGCGGTGCAGACCCCGCACGAAAAGCAGCGCAGGAGGTGCTGACAGCCGGGTTCGGCGGCCACCTCGTCTTTAAACCGGGGGTCCAGATCCTGAAGGTGTACGGGTTCGGTCATAAAAAGCCTTCAGCTTTCAGCGGTCAGCCTTCAGCTACTAAAATGAGATTGGAATTCAGAGCAACAATGAATTTCACGGTCACTTGACAGCTGCTTACTTAATGAGCCTTGCCTTCGCCTGATCGCTGACAGCTATCTAAAACAACGTAATCGCCTCAGTGGGACAATACTCCGCACATTTGCTGCATTTCTCCGCCGCCTGGATCAGCCGGGTGCAGAGTTCCTGGTGCACCACCACGGCAGCGCCGTTGATCATGCGAAAGACCACCTTATCCCGGGGCCGGGGGCCTTTGCCCAGGCGGGCCGCGTCGCAGTTCCCCAAATGGAACTCACACATGGTCACGCAAATCCCACAGCCGTTGCACTTTTCCGGGTCGATGCGCATCCCCGGGGTCGCAGGCCCCAAAAGTTCATGCAGAGCTTCGATGAAGCCGGCATAATCGGGCTCATGGAGGACCGGACAGTTTTCCGGGGCCAGTTCCCGATTCACCAGGAACCCGGCGAACTCGGCGCAGCTTGCCCCGCACTGCCGACAATCGCTGCCGGGCAAAAATTCAAGGATCTCTTCTACCGTGGCCATGGTTTTGCACTTTCTCTTAACCAAAAACCAAAAACTGAAAACCGTTTTTAAACCCCCACCCAGGGTCCGCCCAGCCCTTCTACGACCCAGAGATTTTCCCACCGGCAACTCTGAAACTGACTGATTTCCTTTATAATTGTCGTGACCTCAGCATCCGTTTGGCGGTAATAGGTAGCCCTGGCCACCTCCGGGTTCACCAGGCAAAAGTTGTCTACCACCACTTCCCCCGCCTTGAGCAAGGTGCGACAGCGGCCCAGGTATTGCTGCCACTGGCCGGGATGGGCATACGACGGCAGGTCATAGATGGCCACGTCGGCACGGGCTCCCACGCTCAGCCGGCCCCGATCCTCCAAACCCAACAGCCGGGCAGGCAGAGTACGGGTGGCCCAGATCCACTCGGACAGCGTATGGCCCCGTGCCCCCAAGTCATCAACCCAGTCCCGGCGGCGCGTTGCGTGGTCCCACAGCCAGGAGAACAGCCGGGGGTATTCGGCCACCGGCGCCTGCGTTGAATTTGCCCCGGAAAAAGCCACCTGGGAGCCCTGGCAGCACAAGGCCAGGGCCAGGGCCCTTTTGGCCGCAGGCTCATCCACCGGCGGGTTAAGGTCCAGGGGGTTAAACCACCCCAGGTCTATCCGGACCGGCACCGGGGTTTGCCCGGCCACGCGGCTTGGGAGCATGAGGCCGAGATCCCCGGTAGCGCCTGCCTCTAGCTGGGCCAGAGCGGCCGAAACCAGCTCATCGTCCGTCAAAGCCGAACCCAGTGCAGCCAGATGAAAAGCCTGGGGCTCCGGCAGCCCGGTCCGCAGCACCTCGGGGGAGGCTTCCAGAGCCAGGGGCTGCCCGGTTAGGCGGGCCAGGTCGGCCAGAATAGCCAGGGCCTTTTCCGTTTTGATGGCACGGTGGGCATAAAAATCCTGCCGATACCGGACAAAGGGCTCAACCACCCGGAAATTAAGGGAACGGGTCGCGTCCAGCAAAAACTGGAGGGTTTCTCCCACTTCCGCCAAACGCTCCCGGGAGTCCAAATATAAATCCAACTCCCGCAGGTTGACGACCAAAGAGGCGGAAGTGTCCACCACGGGCAGAGCCGCCAACTGGCGTTGGACGTAAC
Organism: Desulfobaccales bacterium; assembly: GCA_041648175.1. Taxonomy (NCBI): domain Bacteria; kingdom Pseudomonadati; phylum Thermodesulfobacteriota; class Desulfobaccia; order Desulfobaccales; species Desulfobaccales bacterium. The sequence continues at coordinate 16,235 of JBAZPO010000001.1, forward strand.
CCGCGGTCCAGGGCGTCAAAAACGGCTCGTGGACGTGAGTATACCCCAGGAGAGCGTAGCTCTCCCCCACTTCCGCCAGGGACGGCGCACCAACGCTTAAGCGCAAAAAGTCCAGGCCGTACGTTGCCACCTGACCCCGGAGTTCGATGCCCGCAGGCGTTACCACCTGACCCCGAGCTTCGATCACCCGGTCCACCTCAAGCAGCGGCGGCACCAGGCGGCCGGCCTCAATGTAGAGGTCCCCCACTTCGCCATCCCAGTCGCAGGCTGGATCATAGAGGCGGCCCCCCGCAATTTTAAGGCGCATGGCTACATTCCAAATCGAAAGTTCGGCATAATGAAATTCATGGAATCGTTATAGGGCGGCCCGTGGCCGCCATCTCAGCACAGCCGGCACGCCCTCCCAAGACTCGCCTCACAGCGGTCACTGCGCCCCGATCAACCGTTCCAGGTCGGTGAGCACCTGGTGGTCCGCAGGCAACCCCGAGGGCGCCACCTGCTTGAGGACCAGAGGCAACCCGTCCATCCGATAAGCCACCTCCGCGGTCTCAATGCCCGTCAGCGCCGACGGCAAAATGACCGCCGCCTGGCCGGTGGTCCGATTGGCAAAGGGGCTTACGGCCACAATGGGCACCTGGCGCCGTTTCAAGTCCTCCACCTGCTCCGCCGGCAAAAACCACAATAAATCCGCGCCGGTAACCAGGACCGCGTCCACCTCCCGGAAATCCACCGGGGTAAAATGAGTCGCCACCTCGGTCGGCCCGAAATCGGGCGCCCCGGCCTGGCCGACCTCATTGAGCAACAGGTGGTAGAGCCCGCTGGAATTGAAGTCGCCGGAAAGGGGGAACAGGAAGAACCGTCTCGCTTGGTTGAGGAAGCCCACCAAGCGGGCCAGCCGGTCGAAGAGTTCTTCAGCCGGGCCGTAACTGACTCCCCGGCCGCAAAAAATGACCCCGCAGGTGGCCTTGGCCAGGAACTGGGCCAGCCGCCGGGTTCCCTTAATCGGGGGACTGGGGACCGGCTCCCCGGTCAAGGTACCGGCGATGCCTTGGACCAGGTCCAGTTCCTGACCCGGTTGAATCTTGATGAACAGGGGGGTAAACCTGGTCAACTCGGTCTTATAGATATCCACCGCCGCCACCTGCCGGTCTTCAACGCCCCGTTCGGTAAAGCGGCCCCGGGCAAAAACGGCATGGCGCACCACGTGTCGGGGGACGGAGTGGATGGGGTTGGCGCCCCAAAACAGCACCGCGTCGGCCTCATCCCGAATGACTTCCAGGGGAGCCCACGTAACACCGTGCCGTTGAATACTCTGATAATAGGGAGCTTTGAAGGCTAAATCCGCCGGTTCCAATCGAGCCCGCATGCTCCGGGCCAGTTTGAGCGCGGCCTCCTGAGCCCAAGAGCCGGAATTGGTCAGCCCATAAATCAGCGGCCGCTTTGCCCGGCTGAGCAACCGGGCCGCCTCGACCAGGGCTGCTTCATAAGACACCGTTTGCCGGCGCCCTTGATGGCGGATCTGGGGCTCTTTAAGCCGATAACGATCTTTTTTGGGATGGAATTTCTTGGCGTGGAAGAAACGGCTCACGCCCCAGAGGCAGACGTTGCCGACCTCAACGATCCGGTCCCCTTCCAGGGTGACATCCAGGTCATCGCAGAGACAGCCGCAGCCGGAGCATATGATGGATTCGTGCCTGACTTCCACGATTGCTTACACCTAACTTGGTTTATACGTATTCATATTACCATTAAACCCTTAAGGTGCCCAGAACATAATCAGGAAAAGCCCCCCTGCACCTGACACCCCATGCCGAGAGCAAACCCCGAGGCCGGATGTGGTATAATTAATTTGCAGCAAATTTTTCTTACAGGCAACCGAGCCACTTCCATGCGCTACGAAGGCCCTATTTACCGCCCCCCCAGCGAAGCCGACAGTCTGCTTATCCAGGCCACCGTGGGCTGCCCCCACAACCTCTGCACCTTTTGTATGGTGTATAAGAGCGGGATCAAATTCAAGGTGAGGCCGGTGGCGGCGATCAAAGCAGACCTGGATGAGGCCGCCGCAGATTGTGACTCGCGGGTGCGTACCTTGTTTTTCCCTGCGGGCAACACCATCGCCATGCCCACGGCCAGCCTGGCGGAAATTTGCCGATACAGCTACACCCGCTTCCCTCACCTCCAAAGGATCACGGTTTACGGCTCTTCCCACTATATTCACCACAAAGGGGCCGATCAGCTCAACACCCTGGCTCGGGCCGGCTTAGGGCGGATACACGTGGGGGTGGAAAGCGGTGATGACGCCATCCTGACCCGGATAAGAAAGGGCGCCACCGCGACAGACCACATCGCAGCAGGGCAGTTGGCCCGGGCCGCGGGGATTGAAATCAACGCTTATGTCATCTTAGGGATCGGCGGCCAAAAGCGGACCGAGTCCCACGCCCAACAAACCGCCCGGGTCATCAACGAGATGCAGCCGGATGTGGTGCGCCTCCGGACTTTTGTCCCCAAAGTAAACACTCCCCTGCTCGAAGAGGTGCAGGCCGGTCGCTTTCAGATGCTCAACCCCCATCAAGTGCTGGCCGAAACCTTGGCCCTGATTTCGCAGATCGCCATCCCCATAGTCGTGACCAGTGACCATTACACCAACTATCTGGACGTAGCAGGGCAGCTACCGGACGACCGGGAGATCATGCTGGGGAAACTGCGCCAGGCCTTAAGCCGGGACGAGTCGGCCTTCCGGCCGTTTTTTATCGGCACCCAGTAGTCCCTGACCGTAGCACCCTAAAGCCGCGAATCTCCCCCTGTCGGCTCCCTCCATTGACAAGCAGCCCCATAAACCTTAACAGAAAGTTAACAGTTTGAATTGTCCAGGAGGGTAGCCATGCAGGATATCCACATCGAAGGCCGTCAGGTTGAAATTCTGCCCGAGTGGCGGGCAAAAATTGAAGCAGAATTAGCCCGTCTACAGCAGCATTACCATGACCCCATTCTTCATGCCAGGGTTGAAATTATCGGAACGTCCCATCATCGCCTCGGCGCCTTTGAAGTCCATCTGGTGGTCAACGTGCCAGGCGACACCATCACGCTGATGCGCCAAGGCGACATGGTCATGCCCCTGGTGGTGGAAGCCTTCGACGCCCTGGACCGCCGCCTCCGGGAGCACTCCGAATTGGTTCAGCAAAAAGTTAAAACTCACGAAGAAGTCGCCGAGCGCGGCCGGGTGGTGCGCCTCTTCCCTGAAGACGATTATGGCTTTATCGAAACCGATGACGGCCTGGAGGTCTACTTTCATGCCCATGCCCTGAAGAAAGGCAAGTTCAGCAATCTGGCACCGGGCATGGCGGTAAAATTCGCCCAGGAGTCCGGGGACCAAGGTCCCCAGGCCATCTGGGTCCAGCCATTGTAAGGAATAATTTGAGGCGATGATTAGCATCAGTCGCTGGAGATTCAGGCACTTTTACCGGTCACTGGCCTAGGGCAACTATTTCTGGGCCACTGCCCAGATCATTTCGTAGCTTACCGGGATAGCGCCGTTTTTGCTGTAGACGGCCTGATACGCCGCGATCATTGCATGCAACAGGCGGGGCGAAAAGGGCAACGGCCGGGGGTTGGTGGCTCCCGTGGCCTGGAGGGCTTTAAGGAACTCTCGTACCGACGGAAAGCTCGTGGTGACCATTTCCCGGGACAATTGCACCTGGCGAAATCCGGCCCGAGACAAGAGGTCCGACCAGGTGGCGCGGTCGCCAAAGTCCTGAGCCGGAATCTTAAGGGAGTTCAAAAGCTTAAGGCTTTCCGCGGCCTGGCCCAAGGCCCCCGCGAGTTCCTGAAAAGTCCCGGGTCCCAGGGTGGAGAAAGACAGGATGCCACCGGGAGCGAGGCTTCGATAGTAGTTGGCCAGCGTTTCCGCCGGGCGGGTGAACCATTGGAAGGTGGCATTGGCGATGATCAGGTCGTATTCGCCGCGGAGCGGTACTTCCCCGTCTGCCACCAGCCATTCCACTCCGGCAGCCGCTTTAAGGCGCCGCCGGGCCGTCTCCACCAAGGACGCATCCAGGTCGAGGGCGACCAACCGGGCCTCCTGATTGGCCTGGCGCAGCAGTTGGGTGAGGTAGCCGGTGCCGCAGCCGATCTCCAGAATGCGCCGGGCCCGGCCTATCACCTCACGCGTCACCGCCACCAGTCGTTGGGCCATGAGGCGTTGCATGCAGGCGTGCCGGTCATAGGACCGCGCGCGCCGGGCAAAGTTGCGTCTGATGCCGTGCTTGACTTCCACACTTTCACGTAGGAAGAGAGCCGGCCCCAATTCAGACTGCATCGTCAGTTCACTTCGTTCAAGCATTCCTCAATTATCCTATTAAACGCCGCCGCCTGGGTTAAAAAGGGGAGATGCCCAACGCCGGGCAGATCATATAACCTGGCTTTGGAATGCTGGTCCCGCAGGACGAGCCCCTGGGCCGGAGACACGATACGGTCCTCCTGCCCCTGAATGATGACCGTTCCCGGGGGCAAACCGGGGAGCAGGGGCCGGAGATCGTGGGTCAACAAATAGTCGAGACCTGTCGTCAGGGTCTCGTCAGCAGGCGGGGAGGCAAACGCTGCCAGCGCCTGGGAACTGTAACCAGCCTCCCCCGGAGCCAGGCATTGCTTGGCAAACTCAGCCAACACCTGCCGGGGGTTGTCCTTAACGCCCCGGCGCATGGCCCGCACCACCGCGGGGGGCTGCCCCCAGGGATAATCCGGCCGCCGGGTAAAAACCGGGGCCACCCCCACTAAGACCAGCCCTCCGATAGGGTCGCCACGGCTCCCACTGAGCGCCTCCAAAAGCAGCATGCCTCCCAGAGACCAGCCCACCAGCACGCACTCCTTCAGGGGCAATTCGCTTAAATATTCGGATAACCAGTCTGGTTCCCAGACCGGGATAGTGGGCGTCAGGACCGTCGCCCGGTCTCGGAAGTATGCTACCTGTGGTTGCCAAACGTCGCCGGTTGCCCCCCACCCGTGAAACAAGACCAGCGTGGTCATGACCCCAACCCAAAGTCCCTCGCCGTGGCCACGATGGTCTCCCGGGCTCGGAACAAGTCTTCCCGGGAATGGCCTGCGGACAAAGAAAAGCGCACCCGAGCCCGGCCTGGGGGCACCGTGGGAGGCCGCAGGGCCACGGCCATGAGACCCTGGTCCTTTAGGGCCGCGGCAAAATCCAGGGTGCGGTCGTTTTCTCCCACCAGCACCGGGATAATTTGAGTTTCACTCCCTAGCAGATCCAGGCCCGCCAAGAGCAAACTTTGACGAAAGGCCTCGGATTCCCGCACAAGATATAGCCGGCGCTCCGGCTCCTGTGCCACGATCTTCAGGGCTTGGTCAATGGCCCCTAGCACCATAGGTGCCAGGGCGGTGGAATAGATGAACGACCGGGCCCGGTTGTGGAGGTAGTCCACCAGGCGGCGGTCCCCGGCCACGTAGCCGCCTTGGGAGCCCAGGGCCTTGGAAAACGTGCCCATGTGAATATCCACTTCCCGGGTAAGGCTTAGGGCCTCGGCCAACCCCGCACCCCTCATTCCCAGGACCCCGGTGGCATGGGCTTCATCGATCATCAGCCAGGCCCCGTACCGCGCCTTCAGGGCCACCAGACCGTTGAGCGGCGCGATGTCGCCATCCACAGAGAAGACCGAGTCGGTGATGATCAAGCGCCGCCGGGCTGCGCCGGCCTGTTGTAGCAACTGCTCCAGGCTGTTCAGGTCACGGTGGGGAAACCGCTGCAATGTGGCCCCGGACAGCTTGATGCCGTCATAAATGCTGGCGTGGTTGAGCCGATCGCTAAAAATAACATCCCCCGGCCCCATGAGCGCGGCGATGGTCCCCACATTGGCCATGTAGCCGGTGGGAAAAATCACTGCGGCTTCTGTGCCTTTAAAGGCCGCGAGGCGGGCTTCAACTGCTTCGTGCAAGGCTAAATGGCCCACCACCAGGCGGGAGGCCCCGGCCCCCGCGCCCCACTGCGCCGCGGCCGCCTGGGCCGCGTTGATGAGTCGGGGATCCTGGGCCAGGCCCAGATAATCATTGGACGATAAATTGAGGAGGATCTGCCCGGCCACCCGCACTTTGCCCCCGGGCAGCACGTCATCCACCACCCGTAAGCGCCGCCTTAGCGACCGGGCCTCTAAAGCGTCCAGTTCTTGGGTTAATCCTTCCATACTATTTTTCGAACGCGTAATTCATAATGAGTTGTTCGGCAATAGGCCGCAGTGCATCCAAAAACGCTTGCCGTCCCGTCGCCTGTTCCAGGTCCGGGACCTCCGGTAGTCGGCCCAGAATCGGCACCCCGCTGAGCGCCGCAATCACCCCGGGGTTGGTCTCTTCCGCCAGACCAGGCTTCTCGGGATAACGGTTGAGGATCACCCCCGCAACCTTGATACCGGCCGCCAGCGCCGCCTTGACGGTCAACACGGTGTGGTTGATGGTCCCCAGGCCGGATTTGGCCACCACCGCCAGGGGCAAACCCAGCCACTGGATCAGATCCAGGACCAGAAAGTGGGTGCCGATGAGGGGAACGTAGAGCCCGCCGGCGCCTTCCACCACCAGAAATTCGTAGCGTGACGCCAGATCCCGGATACCCGCTGCAATCCGCTCCAGGCCCACCTCCACCCCGGCCTGGGCCGCAGCCACGCCCGGCGCCAGGGGCAGCCGCAGGCTGATGGGGGTGAGGACTTCCAGGGGCTCGGTCAACCCGGCCACCTCTCGGGCCAAGCGGGCATCCGTGGGGATTAGACGTCCTTCCTGTATGGGGCAGCCGCTCTGGATAGGTTTGAAGTAAACGGCATTTAGACCCCGTTCCTTAAGTATTGCGGTGAGCCCCGCGGCCACCCAGGTCTTACCCACATCGGTATCGGTGCCGGTGATAAACATGCCTTTAACTTTAGGTAAGATTGGCAATTTCATAGTATTTTTGCCAGAAAATCGAGAATGATTAAGGGGGAAAAGGCGAAAAGGGAAGGTAAAAAACCTCTTCTCTCCGGGTCGTTTTTTTCCCCTTTTTCCTTTTACCCCGTTTCTTGTACCAACTCCAACCCCAAATCCATTAGCATCTGCCGGTCCTCATCCGGCATGCGTCCCTTCGTGGTCAGGTAGTCTCCAGTCATCAGGGCGTCGGCCCCGGCTGCGAACAATAGCGGCGCGAGCGACCGGAGGGTCATCTGGCGGCCGCCGCAGATGATCAGCGAGCGCTCCGGGAAGAAGAGACGAAATGCCATCACAATCTTCAGGGCCTCCAAGGGGGCCAGCAAGGGGCGCTGCGCCAGAGGCGTGCCGGGCAAGGGGTGGAGAAAATTGAGGGGAATGGCGTCCACGGACAGATTCTTAAGGATCTGGGCCATCTCCCAGCGCTGGGCCAGGGTCTCTCCCAACCCGAAAATCCCCCCGGAGCACACGGACAAGCCGGCTGCTTTAGCCGCCTCGATGGTGGCTACGCGCTCGGCAAAACTGTGGGTAGTGCAAATCGATGGGAAAAATGACTCGGCGCTTTCCAGGTTGTGGTGAAAACGGTATAGCCCCGCAGCTTTTAATTCCGCCAGAAAACCCCGGTCTACAATACCCAGGGAGGCGCAGACCCTAATGGGAACGGCCGCCTTGATAGCCGCCACCGCGGCCAGAACAGCGCTCCGGTCCCGGGGCGACAGGAGGCCGCGGCCCGCGGTCACCAGGGAGAACCGGGACGCGCCCGACGCAGCCGCTTGCTCTGCCGCATCTACCAATTCTTCCCGGGAGAGCAGCGGATAGTGGGGCACCCGGCTCGCCGCCCTGGCCGACTGGGAGCAAAAGGCGCAGTCCTCGGAGCACATCCCGGACTTGGCATTAATAATGACGCAGAAACTGACCTGCCGCCCGCAACGCCGCTCCCGGACCCGTCCGGCCTCCGCCAGCCCGGCCCACAACTCCGGCCCTTCGAGGCCGAAAATCTCTTCCCATTCAGAATAGTTCATCCAGGAAATAATCGCCCAGCACCGGGCAATTGTCAACCATTTAAATATTACCGGTTGACAATACAATTCTGGAGGCCTCCAGATAAGAAACTTGGAAAAGATATCAAATTATGTTAAAAGATTCGTTATCTAAACAAAAAAATAGCCATTATGGCGTTTGTCTTATTGTGATAGTTTTTAATTACAAATCCAATAGTAACATTTAATAATGAACCTGACCTTCCTTGCCTCTAGCGTACTCCAGGCAATTGCGGTTCTCTTCCAATTCGCTGCAGCGATTTTTGCTCTGAAGTTAATTCGCGTTACCGGCAAATGGACTTCATGGATTCTGATCGCTGGCGCTTTTTGTCTCATGGCCATCCGGCGGTCGCTCTCGCTCTGGGATTTGCTGTCCGGGAACCCTGACGGGTTTATTAGCTCCTTAGATCTTCTGGATTCCATCTTCGCGCTGGCTATTTCCGCCCTCATGCTGGCCGGGGTGTTATCGATTTCTCCCTTGTTTCAAGCCATCAAACAGGCTACCGAAACCCTCCGTCGAGCCAAAGACGACTTGGAGATTCAAGTAACCCAGCGCACGATGGAACTGCGGGATGCCAATGTCCACTTATCCGTGGAATTAGACGAGCGCCGGAAAGCCGAACGGCAGTTGGCTCAGTATGCCGAAGAACTGACACGCTCCAATGCGGAATTGGAGCAGTTTGCCTACGTCGCCTCCCATGACCTCCAGGAACCTCTGCGGATGGTGGCGAGCTTCACGCAACTCCTGGGGAAACGTTACCGGGGCAAACTCGATCAGGACGCCGACGAGTTTATCGGCTTCGCCGTGGACGGCGCCACCCGTATGCAGCGGTTGATCAACGATTTACTGGCTTACTCCCGGGTGGGGACCCGGGCTAAATCTTTTCAATTCACCGATTGCAATATCGTCTTTAGACAAACCCGGGATAACCTGGCAAAAGCCATAGAGGACAGCGGCGCCATCATATTCCAGGACCCCTTACCCACGGTTGAGGGGGACGAGATGCAGCTCATGCAGCTATTCCAAAACCTGGTGGCCAACGCCATTAAGTTTCGAGGCGCCGAGCCGCCACAGATTCAGGTCTCGGCTAAGCAAAAAGGAACTGAATGGGTTTTCGCCGTCAAAGATAACGGTATAGGCATTGCACCGGAGCACCAGGAGCGCATATTTTCGATCTTTCAGCGGTTGCATCAACGCTCGGAGTATCCCGGCACCGGTATCGGCTTGGCCATTTGCAAAAAGATTGTGGAGCGCCACGGGGGCCGCATTTGGGTGCAATCGCAGTCCGGCAACGGCTCCACGTTTTATTTCAGCATTCCGAAGGGGAAACAGTAATGAAGGGAATTCCTAAAGCAGCCTGCAGGCCCATTGAAATCTTGATGGTGGAAGATAATCCCGGCGACGTCCGTCTGACCGTAGAAGCCCTCAAAGAGGCCAAGGTTCGGAACAACTTCCACACCGTGGAGGACGGGGTAGAGGCCATGGCTTACCTCCGGAGGCAAGGGCCTTATGCCGAGGCGCCCCGTCCGGACCTGGTCCTTTTAGACCTGAACCTTCCCAAGAAAAATGGCCGGGAGGTCTTGGCGGAGATCAAAGAAGACCCCGAGTTGAGACGTATCCCCGTGGTCATCCTGACGGTCTCCCAGGCTGAACAGGACATTTTGAAGAGCTATAACCTGCACGCCAACTGCTATATCACCAAGCCGGTAGACCTCGATCAGTTTCTCGAGGTAGTAAAGTCCATCGAAAACTTCTGGTTGACGGTGGTCATGCTGCCTCCGAGGTAAGCGAAATGATCAAAGCCCCTTTTAAAATCCTCCTGGTGGAGGATAATCCGGGTGACGCTCGCCTTTTCAAAGAGATGTTGGCCGACGCCCGGGCTGAGGATCTTACCGTAGAGTGGGTGTCCCTGCTTGCCGATGGGCTGGAGCGGTTGAGGCGGGACACGTTCGACCTGGTCTTGCTGGATTTGGGCTTGCCCGACAGCTCAGGGCTAGACACCTTCATCAAAGCGCACGCCCAGGCGCCCCATATGCCCTTCGTGGTCTTGTCCGGCCTGGCTGATATAACCTTGGCCCTCACTGCGGTGCGACAGGGAGCCCAGGATTATCTCTTTAAAGATGAAATCGACTCCAACCAACTGTTGCGCGCCATACGTTACGCCACCCAGCGCAAGCAGGCCGAGCTGGCCCTGGAAGCTGAACGGAAAAAGCTCTATGCCGTTCTCAATAGCCTGCCCGCGTATGTTTACCTGAAGAAAGCCGACTTCAGCATCCCTTTTGCCAACCGCCGTTTCTCCGATACCTTTGGTGAACCGGCGAATAGGCACTGTTACGAGGTTCTTTGGAGCAGAAGCGAACCATGTGAGCATTGCAAGGCCATCGAGGTTTTTAAGACCAAAACTCCTCAACAAGGGGAATGGACCTCTCCCCTGAATGGCCGCACCTATGAAGTCCACAACTATCCCTTCTGCGTCGATGACGATCTGCTGGTCTTGACCCTTGGACTGGACATCACAGAGCGCAAGCAGGCGGATGAGAAATTGCGGGAGTCGGAGCAAAACTTGCGCTACCTGGCCTCCCAGCTCTTGACCGCCCAGGAACGCGAGCGCGAACGCATCTCCCGGGAATTACACGATGAACTGGGGCAGTCATTACTGGTCATGAAGCTCCAGGCCGGCTACATCGAAAAGCAGCTGCCTCAGGAGCAAGCTGTTCTCAAGCAGGAATGCCTTAAGCTGACCGGCCAATTCGATCAATTGGTGGATGAAGTCCGGCGCCTGGCTCGCGACTTGAGTCCAACCATGGTGAGGGATTTGGGATTAGCCTTGGCTTTAAATCGCCTCATCCGGGATTTTTCCCGCCTTTACGGTGTTCAAGCCGAAGTTGAACAGACAGATGTCATCGATCAACTCTTATCCCGGGAAGCCCAGATTAACATCTACCGGATCTTCCAGGAGTCCCTGACTAATATCGGCAAATACGCCCAGGCCTCGAGCCTCTGGATCGTTATCAAGGTAGAGGCTGGTCAGGTTTCCTTTTTGATCGCGGACAACGGCAAGGGCTTCAAAGTCGAGGAGGTTTGGGGCCGCGATCCCGCCAGCCGTGGCCTCGGATTGATGGCCATGGAGGAGCGGGTGCATATGATGGGAGGCGTTCTTGAAATTAAAAGCCAGGAAGGCCAAGGCACTCAACTGACCTTTAAAATTCCGGTGAGCCCCAGCCAGACGGGTTAGCGCTTACCCTACACTTGTCGTCACAGGTGGGGGGGCCTCCGGGCCAGCCTCTGTTCTTGATAAACCCTGACCCATTTAAATCAAACGTTCCTCACCGCCGCGGCACATAAACCTCTCGGGCCTTGATGCCGTCAGAGGGGCCGATGAGGCCTTCTTTCTCCATGGTTTCGATCATGCGGGCCGCCCGGTTGTAACCCACCCGCAGCCGCCGCTGCAGCATGGAAATAGAGGCGTTCCGGGTCTCAGCTACCAGTTCTACCGCGTCGGCGTATTTTTCGTCCTTATCGCCGTTTTCAGCGATCTCTTCTTCGTGCTCCTTCAAATCCGTAATCCCGGCCTCATAATCCGGCGCTCCTTGGGCCTTCAAGTATTCCGCCACCCGGCTCACTTCCTCGTCGGAGACATAGGGCCCGTGGATGCGCTTCAAGCGGGAGGTGCCCGGTGGCATGAATAGAAGGTCGCCCTTGCCCAAAAGGCGTTCAGCCCCCATGGCGTCCAGGATGACCCGGGAATCAGCCCGGGCCGAGACCTGGTAAGAGACGCGGGTAGGGAAATTGGCCTTGATAAGACCCGTGATGACGTCCACAGAGGGCCGCTGAGTGGCCACGATCAGGTGGATTCCCGAGGCCCGGGCCTTCTGGGCCAGTCGGATCAAGTATTCTTCCGTGTCCCGGGATGATACCAGCATCAGATCCGCCAGTTCATCGATGACGATAACCAGATACGGCAAAGAGCGGGGCAGGATGCCTTCCTCGATGCGGGGGTCCGGCTTCTTGACCCCGGCCTTCTGGTTGTAGCCCTCGATGTTGCGCACGCTCAAATCGCTCAGCAGGGCGTAGCGCCGCTCCATCTCCCCCACGGCCCAATGCAAGGCGGTGGTGGCCTCCTTGGGGTTGAACACCACCGGGTGGAGCAAGTGCGGGATGCGCTCGTACATGGAGAGCTCGATGCGCTTGGGGTCCACCATCAGGAACCTCACCTCCTGAGGGGTTGCCTTGAAGAGGATGCTCAGGATCATGGCGTTGAGCCCTACGCTCTTGCCGCTGCCGGTGGCTCCGGCGATGAGCAGATGGGGCATCTTGGCCAGATCGGTGACAACCGGGGTCCCCATAATGTCTTTGCCCAGGGCCAAAGTCAGCCGGGAGGCGGATTTCTGGTAGGTGCCGTCCGCCAAAATCTCCCGCAGAGCTACCACCTGGCGCTTGGGGTTGGGCACCTCGATGCCCAAGACTCCTTTGCCCGGCACCGGCGCCACGATCCGGATGGACAGGGCCTTCAGGGCCAGGGCCAAATCATCCGCTAGCCCGGTGATCTTGCTGATCTTGACCCCCAGGGCCGGTTCGTACTCAAAGCGGCTCACCACCGGGCCAGTCATGATCGCGGTCACCCGGCCATCCACCCCGAAAGAGCGCAGCGTGTCTTCCAACTTTTGCGCCTGGGCCAGCATGGCGTTTTCTTGCACTTGGTGGTTCCAGGGGGGCGATGGGTCCAAAAGGTCCAGACCCGGCAGGGTGAAGACACCGTTAGCTGCGGCTTTCCGGGGCTTGGCGGGCGTCTCCGGGGTGGAAGCTGGCGACCCCGAGACCGACGGCGTCACCACCGGCACTTCATCGCCTCCGGTCTGAGTCGCGTTTTGGGTAATGATCTGCCGCCCCACTTTGGGCCGGCGGGGGGTGTAAGGCGGCGCCTCCGGAAACTCCTCCTCCTCCGCCCGGGGCCAGACCAAACCCCAGGCCGATCGCAGCATTTGGCCCAGCAGGGCCATGAGCCCTACAAAAGACAAGCGGGTTGCTCCCATAACCCCCATGAGCAAGGCCAACCCCAGGGCCAGGGCAGCCCCAGCCGGATTGAGAGCGGACAACAGAGTCCCGGCAATGAACTTGCCCAGACCGCCGCCGCCATAGATCAACTCGCCCCCCCATCTGACCGCCGGCCACCCAAGGGATAGCAGTCCCGCTGCGGCCAACAGCCCCCCCAGGCCCGAAACGGTTTGGGGCCAGCCCAGATCCTCCAGGCCCTCATTATGGGACTGCCAGGCCAGACCCAGGAGCATTAGCGGCAAAAAGAACGAGGCCAGCCCCAGCCCCCAGATGAGGTAAGCGGCCAGCAGGGCTCCGGCTTTTCCCGCGGCATTATGCACCGCCGCGACTTTCCACATGGCAACCAGCCCCTGGGGGTCCACCGGAGAGCGACTCGCCAGGGCCAAGAGGAAAAACCCCGCCAACCCCAACAACAACAAGGCCGCCATCTCCTGGCCCAGCCGCCGCTGCCAGGAAACCTCGGGCGCGGTCGCAACTTTGGGCGCAGGCGGAGCCTTAGGCTTCCGAGAGTTGGTCTTCTTTTTATTGTTAGGCGTTTCGCTTTTGGCCATAGCGCTGAGATTAAGAATTGATTAGTAAACCTTTTGATTCCAGCATGTTACCCATTAATGCCTGAATTTTCAATAAATTGCAATAAATTTCTTGATTCTGCCCGGATTTATCACTTTAGGGGTGGGTTTCAAATCCGCCCCTACAACGCCATGTTGACCCTACTCCGATTCCACCGCGCCCACGAACTCCGGCGCCTCCGCTGCCGCGGTGGCAGCCAGGCGCCGCCGGGAAGTGATGCCCTCAAGGCTGGGCATGATGAAATGCAAGGCTACGGGCGTTATGGATAATTGCTCAAAGACTTCTAGATCCGCCTCGGCCACCGCCTGTTCCCAAAATTGGTCGCGAGCCTTATCCTTGGACCCATAGGCCAGTTCGAAGTAAACCCGCCTGATTTGGGCCGTGGCCAAGAGCTTAAGACACACGAAACAAGGCTGCAAGGTGACGTAGAGGGTTGCGCCCTTGATGGCCACACCGTAGCGCGCCGCCTGAGCGATGGCGTTGGCCTCGGCGTGGGAGGCCCGGCAATAGTTATACTTGTCCATATCGGCGATATTCAAGGCCCGACGATGGCAATAGGGGCTTCCATCCGCCATAATCTGATCGGAGCAGTGGGGCGCCCCAGGCATGGAGCCGTTATAGCCCGTGGCCAGGATTTGCTTATCCTTCACCAACACCGCGCCCGTGGGCCGGGAGTTGCAGGTGCTGCGCGTGCTCACCAGCTTAGCGATGAGCATAAAATATTCATCCCAGGAAGGTCGCATAATTCCTCAAATTATTGAAGTTTTGGTGGCACAGGCGTCTCGCCTGTGCACCTTTTATTCATTCTTGATATAGAGCCAGGGATAATCCTCCGACCTTTCGGCCAATTCCCGCTTTACTGGATTATTCATAATATACTGCCATTTCTCCAATAATTCAGGCTCATCCCGAACAATGCGATCATAGCGCTCATCCTGCCAGAGAGACCCGCGGCTGCCCCTGAGTCGATTAATTTGGTGAACACTGAAGCTTTTGACACTATGAATAATCTCCGCCAGGTCATAAACCCCGCCGCTTTGAGGTAAAGCCAGCGGTTGAACTAAGGTATGCACATGGTCAGGCATGACCACCGCGGCATATAAAGTCCATTTGAGGCCATCCCAATGCTGAAGCGACTCCAAAGTAATGGTCCGTTCCTCGGGAGAAAGGACTTCGCCCTTTCTACAACGCCAGGTAAGGAAATAGACACTGCCGGGGTGCTGCCAGTGTGGCAGGGTTCTTATAGTAATTTTAAAGGATTGCACAGGCGAGACGCCTGTGCCACCAGGTTTTTTCATTTTTTCTTGTGAGGGCAGCCCTTGTTTTACAATAAAATATTGAACGCTATTTTCTAAGAAATTCCTTGACCAGCCTCGTGGTCGCGGCCGGCTCCTCTTCCGGCGGCATATGGCCGCATTTGGGCAGGATGACCAGCTCGGAGTTGGGAATATCCCGTTTGAAATTCTTCCCTACTGACAGCGGCACCACCTCGTCTTCTTCGCCCCAGATAACCAGGACTGGCACGCTGATGGTCTTGTACTGGGCGACGAGGGCGTCGATGTCATCCGGGACAATCTGCTTAGCGGTCTGCACCACGGCCTCCCGGGCCCCCGGCAGGCTGCCGTAGTAGGCATAGGTATCGATCTGCTCTTCGGTAATCTTATCATCATAATAATAACATTTTTTCAGCACCAGGGCGGCGGCGAACCGGGGCGAGACCAACTTACCTCCCACCGAACCGAGGACGGGCGCCTTGGCCAGCCAGATAAACCAGGGCATCTTTTGGGGGTAGCCCGCGCTGTCTACGAGCACCAGGCTCTTGATCCTTGCAGGTTGGTCCTCCCGCACCTTCAGGTAGGTCATGAGGGTCACCCCACCGCCCATGGAATGGCCCATGATGACCACATCGTGCAAGTCCTGGCTGCGGATGAAAGCTGTTACCATATCAGCCTGGTCGCTCACCGCATACTTGCCGTCCTCGGGCTTGTCCGACAGGCCGTAGCCTTTGAGGTCAACGGCAAAAACCCGGTGATCCTGAGCCAACGCCGGAGCCAGGAAACGCCAGGAGTAGGAACAGCCCCCAAAGCCATGCAAAAGAATGATGGGCGGCCCCTGCCCCGCCTCAAAGTAATTGATCCTGACGCCCTGATAATCAAAGGTTTTCTGCTGCCCCAACGACTGTTCCAGGCTGACCGTCGGCGCCGGCACATGGGCACAGCCGGCCAGTATCATAAGTTGAAGAAACCCTATCAAAAGAATCTTAATTGGTCGCATGATTCCTTATTCGGAAAAGCCAAAAGGTTGCTTAAATGCGATTGCAACTTATTTGAAAAATCGTCTTATCCCGACTTATCT
Organism: Desulfobaccales bacterium; assembly: GCA_041648175.1. Taxonomy (NCBI): domain Bacteria; kingdom Pseudomonadati; phylum Thermodesulfobacteriota; class Desulfobaccia; order Desulfobaccales; species Desulfobaccales bacterium. The sequence goes on from JBAZPO010000001.1 coordinate 32,210, forward strand.
TCCTAAAATCACATGCTAACAAACTCCCTACCGCAAATCAATTACCAGCGGCGAGGTCTCGGCCTCCCGATTGAGGGATCCCGGTTCCACCAGTTTTACCCGGGGCTGGACGCCGATGCCCTGGGCCAGCTTGTGGGCGATCTGTTGCAACATCTCCCGTTGTTTGGTCATTTTATCGAAGAACAATTCTTCCCGGACCTCAATGCGCACCTCCAGGTAGTCCAGGTGCCCCTCCCGGCCCACCACTAGTTGATAGGCGGGTTCCTCCCCCTGGAGGGCGGCCAGCACCTGCCCCACCCGGTTGGGAAAGATGTTGGTCCCCTTGACGATGACCACTTCGTCGGCCCGGCCCTCGATGCGGCTCATGCGGGCCAGGCTCCGGCCGCAGGGGCAGGGCTCGTAAAACAGGCGCACCAGATCGCCGGTGCGGAAACGCACCAGGGGGGTGGCTTCCCGGGTGAGGGTGGTGATGACCAGTTCCCCCAGTTCGCCGGGAGGAAGCAGAGCGCCGGTCACCGGGTCGATAACCTGGGGCAGAAAGTGGTCCTCGCTGACGTGCATGCCCGGCAGAGAGCGCTCGGCGCACTCTCCCGCCACGCCGGGACCCATGGCTTCGGACAGGGCGTAATGGTCCAGGGCCGCGGTATAGAGGCGGGACTCGATTTCGGCCCGCATGGCCTCGGTCCAGGGCTCCCCGGCCAACAGCGCCAGCTTAAGATGGAGGCTTTTGGGGTCAACCCCCATGGCCTCCATTTCGTCGGCCAACACCAGGGCGTAAGACGGCGTGGAGACCAGGACAGTGGTGCGGTAATCCCGCATGACCTGAACCTGGCGGGCGGTGAAGCCGGGGCCGCTGGGAATCACCGAGGCCCCCAGAAGCTCCACCCCGTAATGGATGCCAAAGGCGCTGGTGAGGAGGCTGTAGCTCAAGGTCACCTGGACCACGTCTTCCCGGTCCACCCCCGCATTAGTGAGGATGCGGGCCGAGAGGTTGGCCCAGTGGCGCAAATCCCGGGCGGTATAGCCCATGACAATGGGGTTGCCGGGGCTACCGGTGGAGGAGTGGATGCGCACCACTTCCCTCAGCGGCACCGCAAACATCTCGTAAGGATAAGCCCGGGCCAGATCGTGGCGCGTGGTGAAGGGGAGGCGAGCCAGATCATCCAGGGACTGACAGTCCTCGGGCAGGAAACCCAGGTCGTCGAACTTCTTCTTGTAGAATTTGACGTTCTTATAGACCCGGGTAAGGGTGGCCTGGAGCCGCTCCAGTTGCAGTTGCACCAATTCCTCCCGCGCCATCTGTTCCGCCTCTCTATCGAAGATCGCCATGGGCTTCGCCCCCGTTTTCTCTATAGTTTATAGATAGAAAATTACCAAAGGCGGGATGCGCTCCGCTTTCCCGCCCTACCTGCCTGGCTATTCCTCTTCCCTCCCCAGGTAGGCCTCAACAACCCGGGGGTCCCGGCGGATGTCCTGGGGTATGCCCGCGGCGATGACCTGGCCGTGGTCCAGGACCACAATCCGGTGGCACAGGCCCATGACCAAAGTCATATCGTGTTCGATGACCAAAAGCGTTATGCCCCGGGAGCGCAGCTTCTCCATCAGGGCCATGAGGTCTTCGGTCTCCCGGGGATTGAGGCCAGCCGCGGGTTCGTCCATGAGCAGAAGCGCGGGCGCCTGGGCTAAGGCTCGGGCAATTTCCAGCCGCCGCTGATCGCCATAAGCCAGGGACTCGGCGGGTTCGTCTTCCTTGCCACCCAGGCCCACCAAATCCAAGAGATCCAGAGCTTGTTGCCGGTTTTCGGACTGAGCCCGCTTGACTTTAGATAAGGGCAAGAGGGCCATAAGGACTCCCACCTGCTGATGGAGATGAAAGCCCGTGAGAACGTTGTCCAGCACCGTCATACCCCCGAAAAGTTGGATATTCTGGAAGGTGCGGGCCAGACCCAATCCGGCCCGGCGGTAGGGGGGCAGACCCACCATATTCTTGCCGGATAACCGGACCACTCCGGAGCTAGGGGGCAAAAGCCCGCTGATGAGATTAAAACAGGTGGTCTTGCCAGCGCCGTTGGGGCCGATCAAGCCGACGATCTCTCCTGCGGCCACCTCGAAAGAGACGTTGTGCACGGCCTGGACGCCGCCGAAGGCTTTACTGAGACCGTTGACTTCAAGCATAGTGAAGACCTGGGGGGAAAAGGCGAAAAGGCGAAGAGGCGAAAGAGGAAAAGTAAAGCGTTAATACCCCTGTATTTTTAACTATTGCCTTTTCCTGGATCATTTGTGGTGGTCCCTTGTGCCCTAAAAAATAGCCGCAGGTTTCGGCCGGCATCCGCACAGGCTGGAAAGCCTGTGCCACCGGTATTTTTCCCTTTTTCGCCTTTTGCCCTTCTCCCCTTTTCTCCCTTCTTTTATTCCCACACTTCTTTATAGCCCTTGCCCAAATAGGCCCGCTGCACTTCCGGGTCTTCCCTGAGTTCCGCGGCGGTGCCGTCCAGGATGATGCGGCCGGTCTCCAGGACATAGCCCCGGTCGGCCACCTTCAGGGCCGCCCGGGCATTCTGTTCCACCAGGAGGATGGTGGTGCCCGCGGCTTTGAGTTCCGCCAGGATCTCGTAGACCTGAGTAACCATCCGGGGAGCCAGCCCCATGGAAGGCTCGTCCAGCATGAGGAGCCGGGGACGGGCCATCAGAGCCCGACCGATGGCCAAGATCTGCTGCTCCCCGCCGCTCAAGGTGCCCGCGGCCTGGTGAGCCCGCTCCTTGAGGATAGGGAAACGCTGGCGCATTGCTTCCAGGTCCCGGCGCACCTCCCCTTTGTCCCGGCGGTGATAGGCCCCTAGTTCCAGGTTGGCGGTGACGCTCAGGGAGGTAAAGACCCGGCGTCCTTCCGGCACCAGGGCCAGGCCCAGGGTAACGATGCGCTCGGCGGGCATGCGGGTAAGGTCCTGGCCATCGAACTCCACCGTCCCTTTCCGGGGTGGCAACAACCCGGAGATGGCCCGCAGGGTGGTGGTCTTGCCGGCGCCGTTACCGCCGATGAGGGTTACCACCTCGCCGGCGCGCACGTGGAGAGAGATGCCCTTGAGCACGGGAACGCGGCCATAACCGGCCTGGAGGCTTTTTAAGGTCAGCATGTTCAGTGGTCAGTGGCCAGTTGCCGGTAGTCAGTTGGAAAAGAGCCACACTGGCAACTGACTACTGGCCACTGGCAACTATCTCATCCTTCTTTCTTCAAAAACTTTAGGCTTAGCTTTCCCCGGCCCAGGATGCCCTCGGGACGCCAGATGAGCAAGACCACCAAGAGCCCCCCGTAAACCAGATCCTGATAGGCGTGGACCTCCCGCAGTAACTCCGGAAGAATCGTCAGGATCACCGCGCCCAGTACCGAGCCTAAAATGGACCCCATGCCTCCCAGCACCACCATGGTGAGGATGAGGATCGAGGTATGGAGGCCGAAGGTCTCGGGATTGATAAAGGTGATGTAGTGGGCGTACAACGACCCGGCCAACCCGGCCAAGGCCGCAGCCAGGGTAAAAATAAAGACCTTATAGGCCGGGGTATTGATCCCCATAACCTGGGCGGTGATTTCATGGTCCCTAATGGCCCTAAGCGCCCGGCCATGATAGGAATCCACCAGGCGGTAGGTGGCAATGAGAACCAGAATGACGGTGACGATCACCAGAACCAGGTAAAGCCAGGGCTGCCTAAAACTCAGTCCGAAAAAGCTGGGTGGAGGAATCCCCGGTAAGCCGTCCGGGCCGCCGGTAATTCCCAGGTTAAGAAAGATCAGGTCCACAATGACCCCGAACCCCAGGGTGACGATGGCCAGATAATCCTCCTTGAGTCTGAGAGTGGGCAATCCCAGGGCCAGCCCACACACCCCGGCTACCAGCATTGCGGCCAAAGCCGCGGCGGCAAACGGGAAGTGCCAGTTCAATGATACCAAAGCCGAAGCATATGCTCCGATGCCATAGAAGGCCGCATGGCCCAAGGAAACCTGGCCGGCATAACCGATGATCAGGTTAATGCTGACCGTCAAGATAATGTAGATGCCGGCGATAATGGCCAGATGCAGCACATACGCGGTCATCTCAGTCCCCCCGACCTCGCAATATCCCCTGGGGCCGGAGCAGGAGCACCAGGATGAGGATGGCAAAAGCGATGGCATCCTTGAAACCCGAGGAGATATAGGCCGCGCCCAGGCTCTCGGCCACTCCCAGCAGCAAGCCCCCCAGAATGGCCCCCGGAATATTGCCCACTCCCCCCAGGATGGCAGCGCTGAAGGCCTTGAGGCCGGGCAGGAGCCCCATGCGGGGATAAGTGGCATTGTAATAGATGGCCATCATGATGCCCGCAGCGCCGCTTAAGGCGGAGCCCAACAGAAAAGTCAGGGAGACCATGCGATCCACGTTGATGCCCATAAGCCGGGCCGTGTCCCTATCCAGAGCGCAGGCCACGATGGCCTTGCCGTAAGTGGTGTAACGTACGAAGACAATTAGCAGCACCATGAAGGCCAGGGCTGCGGCCAGGATGGCTATTTGCAGGGTGGATACCGGCAACCCGGCGATTTTGATGGTGCTAAAGGCAAATTGGATGGGAAAAGGCCGGTCATTGGGACCGAACAATAGCAGGGCCAGACTCTGGAGAAAAATGGAAGCGCCGATGGCACTGATGAGGGGCACCAGGGGATGGTAGCCCCGTAAAGGTCGAAATGCCACTCTCTCCAACACCACGCCCAGAAGTGCAGCCGCCCCCATTCCCAAGGCAAAGGCCAGGAAAAAATTGACTTCGCCTGTCGCCAGGAGCAGCACCGTTACAAAGGCGCCGCACATGTAGATTTCACCTTGGGCAAAATTGATCAAACCCAAAATACCATAGATCATGGTATAGCCCAGGGCGATGAGGGCATAGACGCTGCCGGTGGTCAAGCCGTTGATCAATTGTTGGAAGAACATCAGATTGTAGTAAAAACCCTTTAGAATCAATCTCGTTCTGCGCCGTCAGGCGATCCGCCTCACCATATCATCTTTGGACCGGAGTCGACAAGGCCGTTGTGTTTTTAAGGAAAGGGGCGAGTCAAAATGGATAGGCATGATCACGCCATGCATCCGGCACGGCATAAAAAAGGCGGCCCGAAGGCCGCCTTATAGGCAGTAATGATGTATAGGGTTAGAAGTGATAGTTGGCCCGAACCAAAAAAGTGTGCATATAGAGCGGAGCCTTGATCGTCACATTGCCTGCATCCCAAGAGGGCTCGAGATAGCGGAAACGGTAGGCGGTGTCGACGGAAACTTGCTTAAAGCACATCCACCGGATACCAGCTTCCGCTACCAGGGCGATATTCGTGGACGTAGCACTGGAAAAACCCGAGGTATCGCCATCAAGGGTAGTCCACACAACGGCAGGACCTACGCCAACATAAGGATTCACCCGGCCCGTCGGAATCTCGGAATCGGGCAAGAAGCCGTAATGGGCCATGAGCATCCACGTCCAAGCCAAAGCAGAAGCTTCGATCTGGCTGCCGCCGGGTGCGAAGGCACCTATACCGCTTGCATCGCGGCCTGTAGCCATTTGCAGCTTGTTGTAGGTGATGTCCGTGAGGAGAGTGAAGTACTTCATCCAATCGGGCCAGGCATAAGCGCCAAAGCCGGCATTGACAAAGTCATAGCCGATGGTAGCCCCACCGATCACCGTGGGATGGAAGGCAGTGCCCCCAGTGTCAAAACCATTCACTGTGATATTTGAGTTTGCTGGGAAATTAGCCCCGAGTTCCGCGCCGACCCACATGGCAGACTGCGCTACTCCTGCCATTGCCAGCAGGGCAGCCAACAGCACTGCCACACCCACTACACAAGTTCTTTTCTTCATGCTTAATCCCCCCCTAATTTTTTTTACCACGGTTAGCGATCTTGAATCGGCCGAAGTTATTTTACCCTATGCCCCTCCTTCCACTCCTATTCAAGACCCCTTCTTCTCCCCCAATGAGGGCGACTCCATTATAAGTTGCAAGAAAATTCTTTGTCAAGGAGAAAATCTTGACAATCGTAGAAAAATTCTTCTTTAAACGAGCAGGCTGATCCAGGTGGCCAGTCCCAACCCGATTCCTACCAATCCGTTGAGAGTAAAGAACGCCGGCGGCAACCTTAGCGGCTCTCGAAGGCTCAACATTAGGTGTTGGACCAGGAGGATTACGGCGCTCACCACCACAGCCCCCGTATAGATGGGACTCAAGCCGGCCAGCCGACCGGTGAGGGCAAAGCCCAGGGCCGCCAGCAGGTGGCAGAGAGCTGCCAGGCGTCGGGCCCAGGTTTGCCCCACCCGGGCCGGCAATGAAAACAGCCCCACCCGCCGGTCAAAGTCCTCGTCTTGCAAGGCATAAAGGATATCGAATCCCGCCACCCAAAAGAGCACCGCGCCGGCGAGAACCAGTACTGCCAAACTTGGATCAGCCCGGACTGCCAGCCAGCCTCCCACCGGAGCCAGGCCCAGGCTCAGTCCGAGCACCAGATGGGACGCGGCGGTATACCTTTTGGTGTAAGAATATCCCAGGATCACCAGGAGAGCCACGGGCGACAAGGCGAAACAGACCCGGTTGAGTTGGGCCGCGGCCCCCATGAAAATGACCGCGCTCACCACGATGAACAGGATGGTGGCCCGCCGGCTGATCTTGCCCGCGGGCAGAGCCCGGTCGGCAGTGCGGGGATTGGCGGCGTCGAACCGGGCATCCGCCAGGCGATTGAACGCCATGGCCGCGCTCCGGGCTGCCACCATGGCGGCCAGGATATAGAAAATGGTCCGGCCATCAGGCAAACCCCTCGCCGCCAGGATGGCCCCCATGAAGGCGAAGGGTAGGGCCAGAACGCTGTGGCCGATCTTGATCATTTCCAGAAGTTCGGAAATATTACGTAATAACCGCACCATGACGTACTCTTCTCTATTCACTAACCCCTAACCCCTGGCCCTTCAACCCTCTCCCCAGCGACGGGTCAACTGGTGCGGGAGCCCCAGGTGATCCAGGATGCGCCCAGCAAACTGGCGAGCCAGGTCCGTAAGGTCTTGCGGACGATGATAAAACCCGGGGCAAGCCGGGAAGATGGTGGCCCCTGCCTCAGCCGCCCGGGTCAGATTCTTCAGGTGGATGAGACTCAAAGGCGTCTCCCGTACCACCAGAATCAGGGGTCGCCGCTCTTTTAGGAAAACCTCACCGGCCCGGTGAATCAAGTTGCGTCCCACTCCCTGGGCGATGGCCCCCAACGACCCCATGGAGCAAGGGATCACCACCATGGCCCGGGACCGGAACGAGCCGCTGGCCAACCCCGAAGTAAAGTCGTCCACACGGTGCCACGTGGCCCCGGGCGCCAGGTCAGTCGGGCTCATCCCCAATTCCAGGTTCAATACCTGCTCCCCGGCCCCGGAAATCACCGCGTGCAGTTCCAGGTCCGAGCGGGTAGCGAAATAGGCCAAAAGCTCCCTGGCATAGATCATACCGGACGCTCCGGTGATGGCGATGACGTAGCGATTCATCTTGCGCCTTTCCGCCTTGGCGTCTTTGCGTGAGATATTTTCATCCTCAGGTTAAGCCCAGTTTGGGCCACAGTTCGTCCACCCGGCGCTTGACCTCCGGGTCCATGTGGATCACCTTGGGCCAAGGCCGGGTAAAGCCTTCTTCGGGCCATTTCCGCGTGGCGTCGATCCCCATCTTGGAGCCGTAGCGGGGCAGTGGCGAAGCATGGTCCAACGCATCCACCGGACCATCAGCGAACACCACGTCCCGCCGCGGGTCCACGTTGTTCCCCAGCCGCCACAGCACCTGGGACAGGTCTTGCACGTCTATTTCCTTATCGAACACCACGATAATTTTCGTGAACATCATCTGCCCCATTCCCCAGATGGCGTGGATCACCTTGCGGGCGTGGCCGGGATAGCGCTTGTCTATCGAAATAAAGGCCAGGTTGTGAAAAACTCCCTCCACCGGCAGGTTCATGTCCACCATCTCCGGTAGGGTCTTCTGCATCAGCGGGAAGAAAATACGTTCCGTGGCCTTGGCCATGAAGCAGTCTTCCATGGGCGGGCGGCCCACGATGGTGGCGGGATAAATGGGGTTCCGTCTCTGAGTGATGGCGGTGAGGTGGAACACCGGATAGTCGTCCGCCAGGGAGTAGTAGCCGGTATGGTCGCCAAACGGGCCTTCCACCCGCCGCTCTCCCGGTTCCACGTACCCTTCCAGGACGACCTGAGATTCCGCCGGCACCGACAAGGGCTGGGTCACGCACGGCACCATTTCCACGGGCTCCCCCCGCAAAAACCCGGCAAAGAGAATCTCATCAATATCTTCGGGCAAAGGCGCGGTGGCCGCATAAGTCACCGCGGGGTCGGGCCCGATGGCAACCGCCACCGGCAAAACCTCGCCTTTGGCCTCCGCCAACCGGTAATGCTGCGCCCCGCCCTTATGGGCATGCCAGTGCATACCGGTGGTCAGGGCGTCATAGACCTGGAGGCGGTACATCCCCACGTTGCGCCGCCCGGTCTCCGGGTGGTGCGTAAAGACAACCGGGAGTGTGATAAATGGGCCGCCGTCCTCGGGCCAACAGGTCAAAACCGGTATCTTGGTCAGGTCCGCGTCCTCGCCTCGCAGAACAACTTCCTGGCACGGGGCCTTGCTGACCTCCTTGGGGAACATTCGGCCCAGCCGCGCCAGCTTGGGAATCAGTTTGAGCTTCTTCATCAAGGTGTTAGCTTCCGCCTCCATGAAGCTCAAAAGGTCCGCTGAAATGTCATTCAGAGACTCCACCTCCAACGCCAGACACATGCGTCGCATGGACCCGAAGGCGTTCATCAGCACCGGCATTCCGTAACCCTGCACCGCTTCGAACAACAGGGCCGGCCCCCCTTGCTTGCTCACCCGGTCGGTGATCTCGGTGATCTCCAAATACGGGCTCACCGGCTCCTTGATGCGCACTAACTCACCGGCCTTCTCCAACCGGGCAATGAAATCCTGCAAATTCCGATAACCCATGGATTCCCCTTCGGGTCTAGCTGTCAGCTTTCAGCAGCAACACATAGGGCGGCCGATGGCCGTCTAAACGGCGTGCACGGCACGCCCTATGAATTATTGCTCATTGCGAAAGTATTCCAACTGCGGTTCCTCAGCCAGTTCACCCAAGTTATACAAATAATGGAAAAATGTCGCCAGGCCTTCTTCATGTTCCGGGCTCAGGAAAAAATTGAGTTGACGAAAATAGGCCAGAACTTTGACCGGGCTCATGCCGAAGGGAGCCGCGGCGATGCGGCTCAACTCCGTCAAAGACCCCAGGCCCCAATCTCGGGACCGTAGCAAGAGCCGATGCAGGGCCGCGGTGGCCGCGGGCTGAGTCCCGGCAAAGTCCCGGCGCACGGCCCAGACCCCAAACACGAAGGGCAGGCCGGTAAGCTCTTGCCAGGCCTCCCCCAGGTCCAGCTCAAACGGCATGACGCCGGCAGCTTTCAGCGCCAAGGCCTCATCGCCGATGGCCATAACCGCAGCGCATTCCTCCCGGGAAGCATCGGCCAATTGACCAGTCTGGTAGCGCGGCTGCACCTTAAAGAGCTTGGCCATCAGGACCTTGACCAACGCCGCGCCGCTGGCCGACGCCGCGCTGACCCGAATAAGACGCGCGTCCAGGCGGTTAAACGGCACCCGGCTAAACAGCAGCACGCTGCCCACCGCCCCTTTAGAACTGATGGACAAATCCGGAAGCAACAAATAATCCTTAAAAGCGCGGCCGTACTCCATGGCGGAGATGGAGCCCAGGTCCACTTCGCCTCGGCGCATCAACGCGTTCAGCTCCGCCGGGGTGCCCCGCACCAAATGGAAGCCGTTTTCGCCAAACAGATGCTCCATGGCAAAATAGATGGGGAGCACGTTCAGATACGCAATGCGCCCCAAACGAGCCTTGGCCGTCATGTTGGTATCTCCCTAATAGTTGGTTCTGGTTGGCGGCCAGGGACGGCCGCCCCACCGTCTAACTTGTTTTTGGCGGGGCGGGGCTCCGTGCCGGCCATTTCGTAGTTTGTGTCCGTTCTGAAACCTGAAACCTGACACCTGACACCTTTCATCACCCCAGCCAGCGCCACTTCCCGGCCGCCCCGGCGGTAAAGAGTTCACTCCAAAAATCCCCCCTGCCCTGCAAGGGGATGAACCCGAAGGCGGCTTTTTTGCCGGGAGTGAGACTGCCCAATTCTTGCGCCCGTCCCAGGGACTGGGCGCCGTTCAAGGTCCCTAGGCGCAGCCACAAGTCACCGGGATACGCCGGAAAGTTTTGATGCAGCCAGAGCATTTCCCCAAAGAGATTCAGGTCCCAGTTGCCGGCCAGGGAATCGGTGCCCAGGGCCATGTTCACCCCGGCTTGGATTAGGTCCGGCACCGGTGGCATCCCCGCGCCGGTGTAGCGGTTGGCTCGGGGGCACAGTACCAGCCAGGTCCCGGTAGCGGCTAAAAGATCGCAATCCGCGGCGGAGAGCCAGGCCCCATGAACCGCCAGGGTCCGGGACCCCAAAAATTCCAGGCTGTTGAGGTAAGTTGGTGGGCTCACCCCGGGGGCTTGAAATTCCGGGACCCAGCGTCCCCGTTGCCTCAACAGGCCCTCGAAGAAGCCGTTGCCGCCGGTCAGGAAGTCGAGTTCCGCCCGGGATTCGGCCAGATGCACCATCTGCGGCCCAAGACGTTCGGCGTTCCAGGCATCCACGGCCTTAAACAGGGTGGCGGACACGGAATAGGGGGCATGGGCCGCGGCGGAAATACAAGCCGTGGCCCTAACCTCAGGCTGGCCGAAAAAGGGAAAAACCTCAGGCAGGTAAAACTGCTCCACCAGGTGGAACCCCAGGCACTCATAGAACAGGTGATAGGAGAGAGGACCGGCTTTAAGAAATGGCCAGGACGCCCCGGTGTTGGTTACCTCCCCAACTAAGGCCGTGCCGCTGGACCGCAGGGCGTCAAGGGCGCGGCCGATGCCGGCCTCCACCTCAACCGGCGCGAGTTCGCCGTATGCCGACAGGGTCGCGGCCAGCCAGTCCTCCCAGCGCACCTGGGGCGGCACCCGTCCGGCCAGAGCGGAAAACTCCAGGTGGACATGGCTGTTCACCACGCCGGGCACAATCGCCCCCTCACCGTGTTCACAGATCAGGCCCTTGAAGCCGCGCAAAACTTCGGCCGCCGGACCCAACGCGAAAATCCGGTCACCTTCCACCACCACCGCTCCATCCCGGATAGGAGGCTGATCCACCGGCAGGACCCATTTACTTACATGCGCGATCATGGCACTCATTACCATTTAAGTTCTCTATAAAATTTCTTTATATCACTGGCATTGGTCGCTATTGCAGGGGAGGGGTTTTAAACCCGCCCTTAGTTTATCTCACCCAGGTGCGCCAATCCCCATTGATGTCGCCCCTCAGGCGATAACGTTCCATGAGACGCGGGCAAGGGCAATGCTGCGCCGTACCAGCCAAAGCCGGCAGAATCCGCAAGATCAATTCCGGGAAAGCCGCCTCCACCGCCCGCACCTTGTCCACCTCCTCGGCGGTGGCCAGCCCTTCAAAGAGCACCCCCGGCTGGTAAGGGCGGTCCACCAGCCCTTCGGCATAATTCACCACGTAGTTGAGGCCCACGTAGCACAACTCCAGTTCCCGGGCTAGAAAAACTTCGGGAACCAGAGTCTGGCCCACCAGGTCGCCGCCCAGGAGAGCAAATTTGCGGACTTCCGCCGCGGTTTCCAGGCGCGGCCCGGTGGTGGCCACATAGACCGCCCGGTCGTGCACCGTGAATGGCATCCCCGCCAACACCCCCAACAGCGCGACCCTGAGTTCCGGGCAGAACACCGGGTTGTGCCGGATGAAGCCCCAGCCCACTCCGGAATAGAAAGTATGCGGCCCGCTCTTGCCTTCATCCAGTACATCGTGGGGCACCACCAGATCTCCCGGAGCCATCTCTTCCCTGAGCGATCCCGGCGCCACCCAGGCCAGGATCTTTTCCACCCCCAGGGCCTTCAAGGCATAGAGATTGGCCCGGGCATTGATAAACGGCGCCGAAACCTCGTATCCCGCCTCGCCGTGCCGGGAAAGGACCGCGAAGCTTAGGCCTTCGTGGGCGAAAAAATGAACCGGTCGGCTGGCCCCATAGGGAGTCTGGTAAACCTCGGTGCCCAGACATTGGAGACCGCGGGCCACGAAGGGCCGGTGGGCAGCCACCCTGCCAATCACCGCAACTTTCACTTTGGCGGGCATCTTGGGGGAGAGCTTGAGCAATTTCATTCTGGTAACAAGTGGTAGCGATGATCCCGCACCTGCGGCTCATACCCCGCCTGGCGGATCAAGGTTTCGATTTCCTCTCGCTGCAAACGGAAGCCCACGCCCGTGGCGGCCACCACATTTTCTTCCAGCATGGTGGAGCCGAAATCATCGGCCCCGAACTTCAGCGCCACCTGGGCAACCTTGGGTCCCTGGGTCACCCAGGAAACCTGAAGATGGGGTACGTTGTCCAGTACCAGGCGGGAAATGGCCAGCGTTTTCAAGTATTCCACCGCGCCCTTGGTTTCGCCCTTGAGATCCGTGCCCCCGGGCTGATAGGTCCAGGGGATGAACGCGGTGAAGCCGCCGGTGTCGTCCTGAAGGTCTCGAATCCGGAAGAGATGCTCCACCCGTTCCGCCCGGGTCTCCAGGTGCCCGAACATCATGGTGGCGCTGGTCTTCAAGCCCTGCCGGTGGGCCGCGGCCATGACCTCCAGCCACTGCGAACTTCCACATTTATTAGGCGAAACCTGCCGTCGCACCCGGTCCACCAGGATTTCGGCCCCGCCACCGGGTATGGAGCTTAACCCCGCGTTCATCAGGCGCCGGATCAGGTCTGTCAAACTTAGGCCGGTTTGTTCTGCCAGAAAGAAAATCTCCGGGGGAGAAAAGCCATGCACGGCCAGACCCGAATTTTTTATAAAGCTCACGAGTTCCAGGTAATAACTTAACGGCAAGTCGGGGTTGAGACCACCCTGGAGCAGAACGCCGCTCCCCCCGTGGTCCTTGAGTTCCGAGAGCTTGGCCGAAAGAACGTCCCAGTCCAGCACATAGCCGCCCGCTGCCCCCGGCGACCGGAAAAAGGCGCAAAACCGGCAGGCTGAAACACAGATATTGGTATAGTTGATATTGCGGTCGATGACGTAGGTGACCCGGGGCTCTGGGTTGAGACGAAAACGGACCCGATCCGCCCAGTTCCCCAGTTCCAGGAGATCCAGGTCCCACAGCCGGCAGGCCTCGGAAAAAACCAGACGCGCCCCTACCGCCAGCTTTTCCGTCAGAGTATCGCAGCCACCACTCATGCGGCGATCACCCGATACAGCGTATCCCGTTCTACCGGCTCGCAGCCCGCCTCTCGGATCATGGCTTGTAACTGCGTGCGGGTCAGGCCCTGGGGGGTCTGGGCCCCGGCCATGTGAGTAATGCGCTCTTCCATCACCGTCCCGTCCACGTCGTCCACCCCGAAACACAGAGATATTTGAGACAACTTGGGCCCCAGCATCACCCAGAAGGCCTTGATGTGGGGGAAGTTGTCCAGCATGAGGCGGGATATGGCCAAAGTCTTAAGATCGTCGATGGCGCTGGGGCCGGTGAGCTCGCTTAAGCCCGTGTTGGCCGGGTGGAAGGCCAGAGGGATAAAGGCCAGGAAACCCCCGGTCTCGTCCTGCGCTTCTCGCAATCTGACGAGATGGTCCACCCGTTCCGCCACGCTCTCCATGTGGCCGTAGAGCATGGTGGCATTGGTGTTCAGGTCCAGCCGGTGCGCCGCCTGGGCCACCTCAACCCAGCCCTCAGGAGAAAGCTTTTCCGGGCAGAGGCTGGATCGCACCCGGGGACTAAAGACCTCGGCGCCACCACCGGGCAGCGACCCCAGACCTGCGTCTTTGAGCGCCGACAGGGTATCGGCCACGCTCATCTCGGCCTTTTGGGCCAGGTGGGCCACCTCCACCGCGGTGAAGGCCTGGAGGTGCACCTCCGGCCGCCGGGCCTTGATCCCTTTGAGCATGTCCAGATAATAGGTAAAAGGCAGGTCGGGATGGCAGCCGCCCACAATATGAATTTCCGTGATCGGCTCGTGGGCTCGCTCTTCCACCTTAATAAAGATTTCCGGGAGGCTCATCTCGTAGGCCCCGGCCTCCCCAGCCTTGCGCCCGAACGCGCAGAACTTGCAGCCATTGACGCAGATGTTGGAGTAGTTGATGTGCTGGTTATAAATGTAATAGGCTTTGTTGCCGTGGAGGCGCTCCCGCACCATCTGGGCCAGGCGCCCCACCCCCAGCAGATCAAAGCTTCCGAACAGGGTGTAGCCATCTTCCCGACTCAGGCGCTGCTTTGCTGCCACCTTCTCATAAATGGGCTGCAAGGCCGGGTCCTGGATGCCTGGCATATTCATCGCTCCTCCTTTATGACCGACTGGTCATATGATGCCGAAAAAAAATATTTATTTTCGTAGGGGCGCACCTAGGTGTGCGCCTTTGCCTCGGGCGGACACGCAGGTCCGCCCCTACGAAGCTGATCCCTACGCCATCAACCCTTCCCGCAGGAGGCTTATAAGTTCCCTGACGTGTTTATGAATAACCTCATCGGTTGCCTGGTGCAGGTCCAGGGTAACGTCTAAGGCCGGCACCGCCACGGCCTGGAGAAACCGGTCGAACATGGCGTCCAGGAGAAAGAGCAGGGCGTCTTTGGGGACGCCGGGGCGCAATTCCCCCCGGGCTTGGGCCCGGCGCACCAGGGAGGCGAAATATTCCGCGGCGTGGCGCCGCACCGCTGCCAGGAACTCATCCCGGAAAGGCATGTTCTTATCAAACTGAATTTTGAGATAGAGGCTGAAAACTCTGGGGTGCTCCCGGGAAAAGCGCACTCCGGCCAGCAAGGACCTCTCCAGCCGGACGAAAAAATTCTCTTCCAGGGTCTCTTCCTTGACGCTCGTGAGGGTGCGCCGCACTACCTTGAGGGCGTGCCGGAAGATGTAGTTAAAAATCCCTTCTTTGTTGGGAAAATACTGGTAGAGCGACCCCTTGGCGATGCCCGCCTTTGCCACCACGCGGTTCAGCGAGGCCGCCTGATACCCCTGCTCGGCAAACTCCGCCAGGGCCGCGTCCAGCACCCGCTCCTGTTTATCCGCCGGCAAATGCCGAAAGGTCGAAAAGGCCGATTCTTCATTCATGACCACTTGGTCATACCAAACTTCTGAGGCATTGTCAATTTCATCTGAATGGTCCATTCATGCCATATTGGGCATCTGATATTTTTTTGGGCATAGGCTCATTCTTTGTTGACTTCTCTCTAAAACAATATTTAAGCTATATTGTAAATAAATTTGTTTATTCCAGATGGTTCGGCAGGAGAATTAAACCAATCCAAACTTTTTAACTATCAAGGAGGAAGCGCTATGAAGAGGAATAAAGGAATTATTCTAGGTTTGGTCCTGGCTTTGGCAATCTGCTGGGGATCATGGGCTCAAGCAAGCCAAATAAGTTTTCATTATGATATTTATTGTCCGGATACGGGAGACTGGGCCGGTAGTGTAGGTCCTGGGTTGTATCGCTATTTTTTTGACCCGGTTGCTGGCGACCTGTTATATACCCCCAGTGTTCCAGGTTCTTTTGATAAGGAAATCACCATTCCCAGTAGTTTTACCGTCTATTGGGATACCAGGGGAACTCTGGCAAATAAAGGCCCAGACTCGGTAACCGTTCCTCTTAGTTATATCTTAGCAAATCCTATTTTTAATAAATGCAGCTTAGACCAGACCGGACCTCTGCCCTTTACGGACGCCACTTGGAGGATCATCGTCCGGCAGGATGATACCTTTCATGGCTTTCTTTTCGCGTTCGCCGATACCGATCTGCTGCTGCACGGTGGAGAGTTTTCACCCAGTGGAGTTTACAGCTTTGGCACATCGATAGACATCCCGGTTACCTGGGATGACTTTTCCCCGTTTCCTGACGATTTTCACCTGTGGCGTGGAAATGGCAGTGCAACAATTGATTTTGATTTGATTGTCAGTGTATACGGATCCACGTATGTGCCGGTGCCTGGTGCCCTGCTCCTATTCGGCTCTGGACTTTTTGGCTTGGCCGGTTGGCGGTTCAAGTTTAAAAGGGCCTGATTTTCCCTCGCATTATCTTGAACCAGGCAGGTTATAGTTCCTGCCTGGTTTTTTTCATATTCCACGAATTTCCCCTCATTCATATCTTGCTTCATTCAGGTTCCTGTATTTGTCAGTGACCGGCTGGACAAACGCACCCCAATTCTCTTGACAACTTGTCGCCTTCATGTTAGATGGTAATGATATTCAATAGTTAGTCTACTCTGCCTTCACCCTTATGGGATTGGGGGTGGGGGCTTGGGGGAGGGGGTAAGGGCAAGTGGCACAGGCGTCTCGCCTGTGGGAGCCCTTAGCCTCCTCCCCCAACATCTTTCCCACAAACAAGGTACATCCATGGCCGAAATTCTGGAAAAAGTCTACGATCCCCAGCGGATCGAAGAGAGATGGTATAAGTATTGGGAAGAGCAAGGGTTTTTTCATGCCAAGGCCGACGGCGCCAAGCCCGGCTTTAGCATCGTCATCCCGCCGCCCAACGTCACCGGCGTCCTGCACATGGGCCACGCCCTCAACAACACGCTTCAAGACATCCTGGTCCGGTTCAAGCGCATGGACGGCTTCGACGCCCTGTGGATGCCCGGCACCGACCACGCCGGCATCGCCACCCAAAACGTGGTGGAGCGGCAACTCGCCGCGGAAGGCAAGGACCGTCACGCCCTGGGCCGGGAGGCTTTTATCAAGCGGGTCTGGGAGTGGAAGGCTAAGTCCGGCGGGCAGATCATCACCCAGCTCAAGCGCCTGGGCTGCTCCTGCGACTGGAGCCGGGAGCGCTTCACCATGGACTCTGGGCTTTCCCGGGCGGTTCGGGAGGTCTTCGTGCGCCTCTATGAAGAAGGCCTGATCTACAAGGGCGATTATATCATCAACTGGTGCCCCCGCTGCCAGACCGCCCTGGCCGACCTGGAGGTGGAGCACGACCCCCATGACGGCCATCTTTACCACATCAAGTACCCCCTGGCCAACGGTGAGGGGTACATCACGGTAGCTACCACCCGCCCCGAGACCCTCCTGGGGGACACCGCGGTGGCCGTCAACCCCGAGGACAAGCGCTACCGGAAGTTCCACGGCGCCACCCTGAGCCTCCCGATATTGAAACGCACTATCCCGGTCATCACCGATTCCTATGTCGCCCTGGATTTCGGCACCGGCGCCCTGAAGATCACCCCGGCCCACGACTTCAACGACTTCGAGGTGGCCCGGCGCCATGATCTCCCCGCAATCAAAGTCATCGACGAAGCCGGCAAGATGACCCCGGCTGCCGGCAAATACGTGGGCATGGACCGCTTTTCCTGCCGGGAGCAGATCCTCAAAGACTTGAAAGCCGCCGGCCTCCTGGCCAAAGTCGAGCCTTACACCGTCCCCGTGGGCCACTGCTACCGCTGCAAGGCTGTGGTGGAGCCCCTGATCTCCAAGCAGTGGTTCGTGGCCGTCAAAACCCTGGCGGACGCAGCCGTAGCCGCAGTAGAAGACGGCCGCACCCGCCTGCTCCCCCCCAACTGGGACAAAAGCTATTACGATTGGATGACCAATATCCGGGATTGGTGCATCTCCCGGCAGATCTGGTGGGGCCACCGCATCCCGGCCTGGACCTGCTCCGCTTGCGGCCAGGTCATTGTCAGCCGGGAAGACCCCGCGGCTTGCCCCTGCGGCGGCGAACTGGTCCAGGAAACCGACGTCCTGGACACCTGGTTTTCCTCCGCCCTCTGGCCTTTTTCCACACTGGGCTGGCCGGACGCCACCCCGGAACTCAAACTCTTTTATCCCACTACCGTCCTGATCACCGCTTTCGATATCCTCTTTTTCTGGGTGGCCCGGATGATGATGATGGGGATTCACTTCATGAACGAGGTCCCCTTCCACGAGGTCTACATCCACGCCCTGGTACGGGACCCGGAAGGCCAGAAAATGAGCAAATCCAAGGGCAACGTCATCGATCCTCTGGAGCTCATGGACAAATACGGCACCGACGCCTTCCGCTTTTCCCTGGCCGCGTTTGCCGCCATGGGGCGGGACGTTAGGCTGTCCGAAGAGCGCATCGCCGGCTACCGCAACTTCGCCAACAAAATCTGGAACGCCTGCCGCTTCACCCTCATGAATCTGGAGGGCTTCGACGCTGCATCCGCGGCCGCGGCCGACAATCAACCTCTGAGCACCGTCGAAGCCTGGATCATGAGCCGCCTCCAGCAGGTCATCACCGAGACCCGGACGTCCCTCGACTCCTATGCCTTCGACCAGGCGGCCAACGTACTCTACCAGTTTATCTGGCACGAGTTCTGCGACTGGTACCTGGAACTCATCAAACCCCAACTCTACGATAAAGACGACCCGGCCACCCGAACCCGCTGCCAATCCGTCTTGCTCAAGGTGCTCAGCGCCGTCCTGCGCCTCCTGCACCCCTTTGTGCCATTTATTACTGAAGAAATCTGGCAAAAACTCCCCGGGGAAGAGGGCAGCGTCATGGTGGCCCCCTACCCCCAACCGGACCCCGCCCTCGGCAACCCCAAGGCCGAAGTGGAAATGAATCTCGTCATGGCCACCATCACCGCCATCCGCAACATCCGGGGCGAAATGAACGTGCCCCCGGCCACCCAGGTCGATGTCTTCCTCCACAGCCCCGAGACCAGTGCGGTTGAAGCCTTAAGCCGCCACCAGCAGGCCATCAAAATCCTGGCCCGGGTCCAGGAACTCCACTGCAACGCCGACGGCGGCCCCCCCGCGGCCGCAGCCAAGGCTGTGGTGGACCAGGTGGACATCTTCATGCCGCTCACTGGCATCATCGACTTCGCCGAAGAAGCGCGCCGCCTCGAAAAGGAACTACAGAAACTCAACAAAGACCTGGACCAGGCCCAACGCAAACTGAGCAATGAAGACTTCCTGGCCAAGGCCCCTGTGGAAGTGGTGGCCAAAGAAAAAGAAAAACTCGCAGGCTGGACCGAAAAACTCACCAAACTCAAAACCCACCGGGAACGGATTAGAGAATTGATGGGATGATGTTCTTGGGGGAGGGCTAGGTAGCCAACGTCCCCTGCCCTCCTCCAAACCCCTACACAACCCGCATAAGGGGAAGCCGGGACCTTCAGCCCGTGTAACATGGGTGCTTTTCAAATGTTCCAACCAGGTGATGTAATTTCTTATTTGGAAATGTGCCGAAAGGAAGACGTAAATCTCCAAAGAGGTATGAACTTCCATTTAAGGGGCGGCTTGAGCGTAATCCTGATGAGTTTAAGGACAGGTGCCCCTTATGCAGATCGTATAGAAGAAAATGGAAACATCTTGATTTACGAAGGGCACGATATTCCATCCTTTAGGGACGGTCCGAAACCAAAATCAGTGGATCAACCCAAAAGAAACCCTGGCGGCGGTTTAACCCAGAACGGCCTTTTTTACGAAGCAGCTCAAAGACATAAGAAGCAGGGAGTTCAAGCAGAACTTGTTAAAGTATATGAAAAGATCAAACCTGGCATCTGGGTTTATAATGGGGGCTTTAAATTAACCGATGCCTGGCAAGAGACAAGCAATAATCGACAGGTATTCAAATTCAAACTAGAATTGGCTGATGAAGATTTTGTCTCGAACATTACCGATCTTAAGGACATCGACCATAATCGGCTAATTCCTACATCGGTAAAGTTGGAAGTCTGGAAGCGAGATAAAGGAAGATGTGTCAAATGTGGCAGTCAAGATAATTTGCATTTCGACCATATCATTCCTTACTCCAAGGGCGGGTCTTCGCTGGTAGCAGAAAATATTCAAATCCTTTGCGCTCGGCATAACATAGCAAAAAAAGACAATATTGAATAATATCAGGTAGGTATAGAGACTCGTTGACCTCCCACGGCAATTCAATGGCAAAAATTCTGGGATGTGGATAGAGGGGTAATGGCAGGTCGCAATTAATAGGCCAGATAGGCGCCCGGCCCAGTCGCTCCAACAACACCCCCCGGTAGCACAGGCGTCCCGCCTGTGATCCTTACTCTTTCACCGGCGCCAAATCCCGGCCCAGCATGATGCGGTCCCGGCCCTGTCCCTTACTACCGAACAGAGCCCGGTCGGCGATAACAAGCAACGTCTCCCGGTCTTGGGCGTCGTCCGGCAGGGTGGCAATGCCGTAACTGGCTGTGACCCTGATGCCGAGTCCCTCATCCTGCAGAAAAGCCGTATTGTTGAGTGTGTGGCGTAGCCGATGGGTGATCTCCAAAGCCTCCGGCTGGGAGCGTCGAGGCAGGAGAATGATAAACTCATCCCCGCCGTACCGCACCAGGCTGTCGTCCGGTCCCAACTCCTTGTGCAACACCCAGGCGATCTCCGACAGAATCTTGGTTCCCCGCAGATGTCCGTGCTCATCCACCACAGTCTTAAAATTGTCCAAGTCCAGGAAGACCAAAGAGAAATGCTCCTTCTGGTCTTGGAGTTGGGGAATGAGGTGGTCCATCTTTTGGATAAGATAGCGGGTGTTATAAAAGCCCGTGACCTCGTCGATATAGGTGCGTGTTTTGAGCTTCTGCAGATTGTGCACGTTATCCACGGCAATGGCTACGTAGTCCGCCAGGATAGTGAGGTGGTGCAGGTATTTTTCCCGGAAAAATCTCTCGTCTTCCACATTGATCACTTCAAAGACGCCAATCACTTCTCCCCGCACGACCAGAGGCTGGGCGATGATGGACCGGGTGTCGAAGCCGGTCAGGGAGTCCACCCGATCGCAAAACCGGGGATCCCGGTTGACGTCCGGGATGAAGATCGGTTGCCCCGTTTGGACCACGGCTCCGGCGATCCCCTCTCCCGGCTTCAGGCGGATATGCTTCACCGCATCGGGGGCTACGCCCACCACCACCGCAAAGTAAAGCTCCCCGGTCTTGGGATCGATGAGGAGCAACGACCAATTCTTTGCGGGGATGATAGCATTGATGCGCTCCAGCACTGCGGTGAGGAGGGTCTCCATGTCATAGACGCTGGCCAGAACCTTGGAGAATTCGATGCAGGCCATCAGACGCTCCACCTGCCCGGTATCTGAATGTGTATGGCTGAAACCCCCTCCCTGGTCCATATGCAGTGCTCCCTATAATTCTATCATGCGTTATATTAAATTAATTTTTAATTGTTTTATAAAGCTTTGTCCAGTAATTCTTTATAATTATATCTAGTTGCACTACCACCACATCATGTTAAAGGAAGACCCTTAGTTTGTCCTGCCTTTAAGCTTAAACCGCCCCGGCTCAAAGGCCCCTGTCTTTAGTTCGAGGCGGGGGCGGGATCAAAAAATTTGTTCATAGCAAAAATGATGACACAGATAAGAGAATGTTCAAAAACCAAAATCCCCACGGGAATCAGGGTCCGAGACATACAGTTTGCCATTATCTTCTTATGGATATAAGATTTTGGGGAAAAATCCTGGAATAGACTATCATCTATTTGAGGGTCTGGCAGATTAATCTCTGCGGTGGCATCCTATGAGAACTGGAAAATGATAAACGACACTATCCCCATCTGCCCTCTCCCCGGTATAGGCCCCTGCGTCCGGGAACGCTGCAATTTCTGGGATGAAGACCATCAGGAATGCACCAGCGACTGCTTCGCTACCTATGATCCCATCGACGTCACCTCCAAACCCGAGCTTGACGCGCCGTGCGTTATCTCGTTTTGTGAGGATGATGACTGATCTGGACATATATGATGGTACAAAACCACGCGGGATTCGCCTTTGCTAATTAGCCCGGAACAACGCTGACGGTAAAGCCATTAAAATTTTAATGGGATGCTAACTATGATGTTTTCGCCTCACCTTGACCGCCTCATCGACCTGGCCCTGGAAGAAGATTTGGGCCCCGGAGATGTCACCACCCTGGCCCTCGTGCCCTTGGAATTAATGGGCGAAGCCCATATCCGGGCCAAGGAAACTCTGGTGGTCGCTGGCCTCCCGGTCGCCGCCCAAGTTTTTCGTAAGCTGGATGCGACGCTGGTATTCGAACCTATAATAGCTGACGGTCAGGAAGTGTCCAAAGGGACGGTCCTGGCCCGCCTCACCGGCCCCGTGGCCACGATCCTCACCGGCGAGCGGGTGGCCCTCAATTTTCTCCAGCGCCTCTCGGGCATCGCCACTTTCACCCGGAACATGGTGGCCCAGGTAACCGGTGCCTGTCTGGTGGACACCCGCAAGACCACCCCGGGCTGGCGCGTCCTTGAGAAATTCGCCGTGCGCCTGGGCGGCGGCCATAACCATCGCTTCGGCCTCTATGACGGCGTGCTCATTAAAAACAACCACTTAACCGCGGTAGGCTCCATCAGTGCGGCAGTCCGTCAAGCCCGGGAGCGGGCCCATCACCTGCTCAAGATCGAAGTGGAAGTGACCGACCTGGAGGGGCTTAAAGAAGCCTTGGACGCGGGCGCCGACCTCATCTTGCTGGACAACATGGACGACGCCACCCTTCAACAAGCCGTGGAACTGACCCGAGGCCGAGCAATTCTTGAAGCCTCCGGTTCCATGACCAAAGACCGCCTACCGCACGTGGCGGCTACCGGGGTTAACTTTATCTCCATGGGCGCTCTCACCCACAGCGCCCCTGCCGTGGATGTTCACCTGCGGCTGATTAAGACCTGGCGTTAGGTTTTTGGAAGATGGGGCAAAGGGGACCCGCGCTTTCCCCCTCGCCTCAATTATCCTTTCCCCAGCTCCTTCGACCGGGCCGCGGCGGCGCTTACCGCGTCCATGATCAAACCCCGGAAGCCACCCGATTCCAGGGCGTGGAGTCCGGCGATGGTGGTACCTCCCGGGGAGGTCACCATGTCCTTGAGTTTAGCGGGGTGAAGGTCTTCTTCCAGGCAGAGTTTTGCCGTCCCCAGGACGGTCTGCACCGCCATGGTGTGGGCCAGAGGCCGGGGCAGACCCATCTTCACGCCGCCGTCCGCCAGGGCCTCGATGAAGATAGCCACGAAGGCCGGGCCGCTGCCGCTTAAGCCCGTGACCGCGTCCATGAGTCTTTCTTCTACCACTACGGCCTGCCCCATAGCCTGGAAGAGCTCCAGAGCCAGGGCTAGATCGTCCGGGGTCGCGCGGCTCCCCGGGGCCAGGGCTGCCATCCCCGCGCTCACCAGAGTGGGGGTATTGGGCATGACTCTAATTACCCGGGATTCAGGAAAAGTTTCTTCCAGGACTTTCAGGGGGACTCCCGCAGCAATGGAAATGATGAGATGCCAGGGCCGGGCAAATTCTTTGACTCCGGCCAAAACGGCAGGCAATATTTGAGGCTTGACCGCCAGGACCACCACCGGCGAGTGCATCACTTCAGCGTTATCCAGGGCAGCCTCCACCCCCAGCCCAGCCATCTGGGCCTGGCGGCCCGGGTCCGGATCGTAGCAGATCAGATTCTCCGGGGCCACGCGGCCGCCCCCCACCAGCCCCTGAATGATAGCCCCGCCCATGTTGCCAACGCCGATAAAACCAAGTTTTATTTCCGCCAACCACCCTTTATCCGGTTCTGTCATTGACACGGACCTCAACTCTCGTCATATTTTTAGGTAATGTTTATTGTGCCATACTACCCTTGAAGATTACATGAAAAAAAGTCAAAACCTGGCCAAGACCGACGACTAAGGACAACTTGATGAACCTTCGTAAGGGACGCCTGGAGAAACTACCCGCTTTCACTTTCGCGTTGGTTATCCTGTTGCTTCTGGCCTGGGTGGGTGCAGGGCTAGGGGCCGATGCTGGATTGCCCGCTCAAGATTGGAACCTGAGCAATCTAAAACGGATCCAGGTTCCTCCAGGCGACAGCCTGACTTTCGCGGTCCTGGGAGACAACCGCGGCAATCCCCCGGTCTTTCAACAAATTCTCCAACGGATGAACCGCGATCCGAGCCTGGCCTTCGCCATCGATCTGGGCGACCTGGTAGAGACCGGAACCGTGGACAACTTTCGCAATTTTCTGGACCAGGTCCGCCAAAACCTGCGCCTGCCCCTCCTCACGGTGCTGGGCAACCACGACTTGGAAAAAGAACATGGCGCCCGCCTTTACCGGCGGATCTTCGGACCTGATCACTATGCCTTTCAGATCAAAGACAACTATTTCATCGTCGTCAATGACGCAGAGAAAACCGGATTAGGCGAAGCGCAATGGCGCTGGCTGGAAAGTGAACTCAAAAAATCCCAGGGCTATAAAACCCGCCTGGTATTTCTCCATATCCCCCTCTTTGACCCCCGGGGAGGCGAGAATCACCACGCCCTATCGGAGAATACCGGACGCCGGCTGGCTGCCCTGTTTCGGCGCTATCACGTCACTCACGTCTTTGCGGGTCATATTCACAGCTACTTTGCGGGCAATTGGGACGGTGTCCCATATACCATAACCGCCGGGGCCGGAGCGCCGTTATATGGCACCGATCCCCAGCATTACTTCTATCACTACCTCAAGGTCACCCTCAAGGATGATAAAGTCCACATTGAGGTGCAGCGCCTTGCCGGGAAAGGACCTTCATAACGCCATGACTGATTCGCTTGCAAGACCAATTCTGGCCCTGACCATGGGTGATCCGGTGGGAGTGGGGCCGGAAATCATCGTCAAGACCCTGGCTGACTCCGGGATTTACCAGGTATGCCGACCCCTCGTCATCGGCGACCTGCCCGCCTTGGAACGGGCCCGCCTGGCCCTTGACCCGGCCCTGAAAATCCACCTGGCAGACCGTCCGGGGGCTGGGCGCTTTCAGTCGGGGACCCTGGACCTCATGGCCCTGTCCCAACTGAAGCCTCACGACCTGGAATATGGACGCCCCACCCCGGCTTCCGGCAAGGCCATGGTGGGTTATTTCCTCACTGCCATTGATCTGGCGATGGCGCAAAAAGTGTCCGGCCTGGTCACCGCGCCCATCAGCAAGATTTCCATGAAGCTGTCGGGCTACGACTATCCGGGCCACACCGAACTTTTGGCGGAGAAAACCCAGACCCCCGAGTTTGCCATGATGCTGGCCGGGGGCGAATTTCGGGTGGTCCTGGCCACCATACATTGCGCCTTGTCCCAGGTCCCCAAGCGGATCACCCAGGAGGGCCTGGTGCGGCTCTTCCACCTCACTTCCCGGGCACTGGACCGTGACTTTGGGCTCGCGGGTGTACCCCTGGGGGTGGCGGCCCTCAATCCCCACGCCAGCGAAGAAGGCATGTTCGGCCATGAAGAAACGGAGATCATCATCCCCGCGGTCAAAGAGGCCCAGGCCGCAGGCCTGGCCGTGGAAGGCCCCTTCCCCGCGGACACCCTGTTCTGGCGCCACTACCAGGGAGAGTTCGCCGCTATCATCTGCATGTACCACGACCAAGGGCTTATCCCCCTTAAACTCCTGCACTTTATGGACGGAGTCAACGTCACCCTGGGGCTGCCCATCATCCGCACCAGCGTGGACCACGGCACCGCCTACAACCTGGCTGGCACCGGCTCCGCCTCCCCCGATTCCCTCAAAGCCGCCATCCTCATGGCTGCAGAGATGGCCAAGAGAAGATATGGGGGCAGAGAAAAACGGTTTTAAAATGGCTTTTAGTCCCTCAAAACAACCCCAAAAATCGCTGAAAATAGCCGGGCGCGGGCCGATTGTGGGGGCAACCCCGGCACATGTGCCGGGACATTGCCGAGGTACCCTCGCCATATACCCGGTCTAAACCCGCGTGCAAGCGCGTTCCGGTCGAGGCGGTCCCAAGGGTGTCACACGCTTGTCCCGCGCCTGTCCCGGGGTAAAAATCCGGCTTTCGTAATATTTAGTCTTTAATATCGATAAATTAATGATGGGCTGGCGTCCTCGTGCCGGGACACGGCACAGGTGGGGTGGCTTTCGTCTGCCGATTTTCCTAAGGCTGGCAAGCATTGAACCGCTTTTATCCCGGCAAGGCATGGAGACAGCATAAACTCAGAACTGCGACGGCATCCAGAAATGATGAGAAAGGTGACAGGCTTTTTTTCTCAAGTGCGGACATGATCAGGGTTGCAACTATAGCGTTTGCCATAAATTTATGCCGCTGGCAGATTTTTAAATCCCCCTAAATCCCCCTTTTTCAAAGGGGGACTTTATAAGTAATTCCTTATAGTTCCCCCCTTTACCAAAGGGGGGTTAGGGGGGATTTGAGGTGTTAAAGTATCTCCTAATTACGGAAAAAACTTTTGGCAAACGCTATATACCACAAATTTGTGCGGAATTGAGGTTTTGAAATAGCTTATAGTAAGTCCGTCCCTGCGACTTGTGGACCATTAAACCGCTTCCCGTTCCCGCACTTCCCGGATAACCCGCTCCACCAGGCGCGTTTCTTCGGCCATTCCCAGATCATAACGGGCTTGCAGATTGAGCCAAAACTGGGGGCTGGTGTGGAAATACCTGCCCAGGCGCAAGGCGGAATCCACCGTGATGGCCCGCTGGCCCCGGACAATTTCATTGATTCTCTGGGCTGGGACATTTAGATCGCGTCCCAGTTTGTTCTGGCTGATCCCCAGGGGCTTCAGGTATTCCTCTAAAAGAATTTCGCCGGGGTGCACCGGGGGCAATTTCTGGCTCGTCATAAGCTTTTCCTTAGTGATAGTCCACTAGTTCCACGTTATAGGCGTTGTTATCATGCCAGATGAAGCAAATCCTATTTATTATGTCAAAGATGTCATGTCAAGCATGATAAAATCTAATGGTATGTTTCATAATTAAGGTTACATCCTCGAAGGCAAGTTTTTCCCTTCTTTCGTAAAGGGGGGCCGGGGAGATTTATATAAGCACTTGAAATCCCCCTAAATCCCAGCAGTGTCCGGTTTGGTTTTTGCAAATGAGGAAGTTCGTTGGGCGTAGTCCAACAGCTCAAAAATTCGCTGCGCACTTCCGGCTCCGAGAAGATTACTTCCCCCTCACCCTAACCCTCTCCCCCATTGGGGAGAGGGGAAAAAGTGGAACCGATTTAATGCCTTATGGTTACTAAAACGCCCCCCTCACCCCAGCCCTCTCCACCCGCTTCGGGTGGAGAGGGCTGGGGTGAGGGGGGCAGAACACCCTCATGCAATTTTCTAACCGGACACTGCTGCCTAATACCAAGTTGCGTCCATAGAAGTAAAAATAGCTTCGGTTTTGTAGGATCGTACCTGCATGTGCGGCGACCATGAGGGCGGACACATAGGTCCGCCCCTACAAAAACAAAATTACCTGTATGAGCGCAACTTGGTATTAACTCAGCCAAGTCCAGCGTTCCGGACCTGAATTTATACTCATTGCCAAAAGAGCTTCTTGCAAAATTGCCGGACATTATGGAATCGCAGAATTCAGCCTATATGAGCACAGGCTGGAAAGCCTGTGCTACCGGCGATTTTTAAATACCCCTATAAGGTTTCCACTGTAAGAAGATTATTATTGCGAGAGGCTCTTTTGGCAAATGCTATATGTGCAGGTAATTCTGAAACAGACCACTGGCAAACATACAAAAAGGGGCACGGCTCGCCATGTCCCTGACTTAAGCGGGGTTTGGGTGGGGGTTTGGGGGAGGCCGGGGGCATCACTTATACCGAGTTGCATTCAAAGAGCAATGTTTGGTAGCCGCAGGCTTGAGCCTGCGCCTGCACAGGCGAGACGCCTGTGCTACCGTTTGAATGCGAAATGGTATTACAAAAAATGCCTCCGGCCCTGCCCGATAAAGAAGGCGGGCACTGAGGCCCGCCCCTTTATCAACGAAGGAAGGGGCGGGTTTTAAACCCGCCCCTACGATTATACTCATTGCCAAAAGTTTTTTCTTATTAACCTCTCACCCTACCCTCTCCCACAAGGGGAGAGGAGAATTAGAGGAAAAAACTTTTGGCAAACGCTATAAACCCGCCCCTACGATTAGTCATCATGAATGTCGGCGCCCGACTATCGGCAATCCCTGCACGTATAGAAACTTTCCACCGGGTCGCCGGTGAGTTTGGCCCAGTGTTCCAGTTGGGCCTTGGGTGCGATATAATTGCCGCATTTGGCGCACGGCTGGAGTTCAAAGTTTCGACCCCAGATGGTGCGGATGCCGTCTTTTTCGGTGTAAGGTATGACGTTGGTGGGGCAGATGAAGGCACAGGAGCCGCAGCCGATACAGGCGGCGGATTGCTCCAGGAAGGGCGTGGCCACCTGCTTGTCGGGGCTACGTCCTTTCATGCTAATGGCGCTCACCCCCACGATGTCCCGACAGGCCCTGACGCACAAGCCGCAGAGAATGCAGAGCTCCTCGGGGTCATCGGTCTTGAAGCGGGACTCGTGCACCCCGTGGTCAGCGGCCAGGTCCTTGATCACCTTGGCGTTGGGGCAGCGGGCCAAGAGCAGCTCCAGGACCATGGCCCGGGCCTGCAACACCCGTTCCGAATGGGTCTGGACCACCAAGCCGCCCTCAGTGGGGTAGGTGCAGGAATTAACGATGCGGGTGCGGGGCCACTCGCCGATTTCCACCACGCAGAGGCGGCATTGCCCTTCCGACGGCAGATCGGAGTGATGACAGAGGGTGGGGATGTCGATGCCCTGCTGCCTGAGCGTCACCAGCAGGCTTTGATCCTGGGGGGCCTGCGCGCTGAAGCCATTAATGGTGAGGCGCACTTCTCCGGCCATGGTGTCGAAGATTTCATCAGTGATTTTCCAGACCATTACCTTTACTCCACCTTCACGGCGTCAAACTGGCAGGCCTCATAGCACAAGCCGCACTTGACGCAAAGTTCTTGATCGAGTTCCTGGGCTTCTTTCTTTAGGCCGGAGATGGCTCCCACCGGGCATTCCCGGACACAGGCCAGACAGCCGGTGCAGGTCTCCGGGTCGATGGTGTATTTCAGGAGAGGCCGGCAAACCAGAGCATGGCACTTCTTATCCCGGATGTGGGCTTCGTATTCTTCCCGGAAGTACTTGATGGTGCTTCGAACCGGATTAACGGCGCTTTGACCCAGGCCGCAGATGGAGGCCGAGGCCATGGTGGCGCACAACTCTTCCATGAGATCCAGGTGCGCCATCTCCCCCCGGCCGGCAATGATTTCGTCCAGGAAGAAGAGCAGGTGTTTCAACCCTTCCCGGCAAGGGGTGCACTTGCCGCAGGACTCTTCATAAAGAAAGGAGATGAAGTAGCGGGCCACGTCCACCATGCAGGAGGTGTCGTCCATGACGATCATGCCGCCGGAACCCATGATGGAGCCTACCGATTGTAGACTGTCGTAGTCCACGGGCAGGTCGAGGAATTGGGAGGGAATGCAGCCGCCGGAGGGGCCGCCGGTCTGCACCGCCTTGAATTCCCGGCCGGGGCGCAAGCCGCCGCCCAGATCATAAATGATATGCTTCAAGCTGGTGCCCATGGGCACTTCCACCAGGCCGGTTTGGTTCACCGCCCCCACCAGGGAAAAGACCTTGGTGCCCTTGCTCTTTTCAGTGCCGATCCCTGCGAACCAATCAGCCCCCATGTTGATGATTTCGGGGATGTTGGCCCAGGTCTCCACGTTATTGATGATCGTAGGCTGGCCGAAGAGGCCGTGCTGGGCCGGGTAAGGCGGCCGGGGAGAGGGCTCGCCGATGAAGCCTCCCATGGAGGCGATCAAGGCGGTCTCTTCGCCGCAGACAAAGGCCCCGGCGCCCCGGCTGATTTTGATGTCGAAGCCGAAGCCGGAGCGGAAGATATTGGGCCCCAAGAATCCTACCTCCCGGGCCTGATCGATGGCCCGGGCCAGGCGTTTCACCGCCAGGGGATATTCATGGCGCACGTAGATGTAGCCCTTACTAGCCCCGATGGCGTAGCCGCCGATGATCATCCCTTCCAGGATGGCATGGGGGTCGCCCTCCATCACCGCCCGGTCCATGAAAGCCCCGGGGTCGCCTTCGTCGCCGTTGCAGATGATGAACTTCACCTCTTCCAGCTCGTCAGCGCAGATGCGCCATTTGCGGCCGGTGGGGAAGCCGCCGCCGCCCCGGCCCCGCAAGCCGGATTTGGTAACCGCATCGATGACATCGTCCGGAGACATCTCACCCAGAACCTTTCGCAGGCCCCGGTACCCCCCCAGGGCCAGGTAGTCGTCCAGGCTCTCGGGATCTATAATGTCCAGCTTCCGCAAGACTACGGGCTGCTGGCCCTTATAAAAGGGGATATCGGCCTTGCAGGCCAACCGGTTGTGGGTCTCCGGGTCTTCATAGACCAGGCGCTCCACTACCTGGCCGTTTTTCAGGGTGGCCTCCACGATCTCCGGCACGTCCTCGGGAGTTACGTGCTGATAGGCGATCTCCTGGGGTCGCAGCAACACCTTTACAGCCCGGGCGCAGAGCCCCTGGCAGCCGCATTCTTTCAAGGCTACCTTGCCTTCCAAACCGTTTTTCTGGAGTTCTTCCCGAAAGGCTGCGGCCACCTCATCGCTGCCCATGGGCAGGCAGCCGGGGCCGGCGCAGACCAGCACCTGGGGCTGCTTGGGGTCCAGGCGGGCCATCAACTGGCGGCGATATTCCCGCAGATGGTCTACGGATTCAAATCTAGGCATGGCTTTATCTCTGTCATCTTATTTATAAAGTTTCAAGATCTTGGGCACCTTGTCCACCGAGGACCGCCCAAAATACTTGTCGTCAACCATCATGACCGGGGCCTGGGCGCAGGAACCCAGACAACCCACCGTCTCCAGGGAGAACTGCATGTCCTTAGTGGTGTAGCCCGGCTCGATTCCCAGCTTGTTGCTCAGAGATTCCACCAAGCGGGCGCCGCCCCTCAGGTGACAGGTGGTGCCCAGGCAGACCTTAACCTGGTGGCGCCCTTTGGGAACCAAGGAGAACATCTTGAAAAAGGTGGCCACGCTGAAGATCTGCGTCAGAGGCACGTTCAGCCTGCTGGAGACTTCCTGCAACTCGTCCTTGGGCAGATAGCTGTAAGAATCCTGGATGTCCTGCAGAACGGGGATCAGGTCCCAGGGGTCGCAATCGTAACGGGTTAGTATGGAGTCGAGGCGTTGGGCGTCCATTATTCTTGACCTTCTTCAGGAGGAGAAATCACCGGAAACTCAGGATAGGCGGCGCCGCATTTGTCCAGCAGCAGATTATACTGAGCCTGGGTGTACCTCTGGATAAAATCCAGTTCTTTGCCCCTGAGGTGCCGGAAGCGCCCCTGGGGCTTCATGTAGTCGATAACCGGCCGGAGCTTGGGGACCTCCACGGTCTGGCGATAACGGCCGTTTTCCACTTCAAAGAGGGGAAAAACCCCGGTCTCCACCGCCAGGCGTCCCAGGCGGACGCTGAGGTCCGTGGCGGAGCGCCAGCCCGTGGGGCAGACGGAGAGCACGTGGACGTAGGCCGGGCCCGGCGTCTCGATGGCTTTGCGGATCTTGAAGTAGAGGTCGAAGAGGTAGCTCGGGTTGGCTGTGGCCACATAGGGAATGCCGTGGGCCACGGCGATGGCCACCATGTTCTTCTTCTGGGTGTGCTGACCGATGCTCAACTTCCCCGGAGGAGAGGTGGTGGTCATGGCCCCATAGGGGGTGGAACTGGAGCGCTGGATGCCGGTGTTCATATAGGCTTCGTTGTCCCAGCAGACATAAGTGAAGTTGTGGCCCCGCTCCAGGGCGCCGGAGAGGGACTGAAGACCGATGTCAGTGGTGCCGCCGTCCCCTCCCATGGCCACCACCGCCGGCATCTTGCCTTTGAGTTTACCCTTGCGGTTCAGGACTTTTAATGCGGCTTCGATGCCCGAAGCCACCGCCGAGGTGTTTTCAAAGGCCACGTGGATCCAGGGATGCATCCAGGCGGTCTGGGGCATGCCCGAGGAGACGATTTCCATGCAGCCGGTGGCATGAGCGATGATCGCTTCTTCACCGATGGCTTTGCAAACCCATCGCACCGCCAACGCTTCGCCGCAACCCTGACAGGACCGGTGGCCCGAGGTGAAAAACTCCTTCCGGGGCATCAGCCTGGAGGCATAGGTATCGAATTTCTGGCTCTGGGCGTATCCGAATTTTTCCATTAGCTTCGCACCCCAAACAGGAAGTATTCTTCACTCGGGCCGGTGGCGGCTTCCGCCTGGGCCAGGCGCACGATCTCTCTAAAGGCTTCGGGTTGGACATCCCGACCCCCCAGTCCCACGGTATACCCGATTACCGCGGGCTTCTTCGCCAGGGGATAGAGGGCGCTGCGCACTTCGGCCAGCACCGGCCCCGCGGCCCCGCCCAGGGACAAGGCCCGGTCGCAGACAATAACCAGCTCGGCATCGGCCAGCGCCTCCCTGAGATCATTAAAGGGGAAGGGACGCCATAACCTGGGCTTCACCAAGCCCACGGATTCTCCGGCTTCCCGCATTTCGTCCACCGCCACTTCCGCCACCTGCGCCAGGGAACCCATCATCAACAGAAGCGTTTTGGCCCCCTCAGTGCGGTATTGTTCCACGGGCCGGTAGGTCCGGCCGGTAATCTTGCTCCATTCGTCCCAGACCTTGAGGATGTGTTCGTAGGAGTTCACCAGGGCTTGCTGGTGCGCCATCTTCACCTCGGTATAGAGCTCCGGCATGGCAAAGGCGCCCATGGTCACCGGGTGCTTGGGGTCCAGGAAGAAGCGGGGATGATAATCCGGCAGGAACTTATCCACCGTCTCCTGGTCCAGCATCTCCAGGGCCTCCACCACGTGGGTGAGGATGAAGCCGTCCATGTTAATGATGGTGGGCAGGATCACCCGATGGTCTTCGGCAATCTTGAAGGCCATGACGCTGTGGTCAAAGGCTTCCTGGCCGTTCTCCACGAACACCTGGATCCAGCCGATATCCCGGGCTGCCATGATGTCGCCGTGGTCGTTCCAGATGGACAGCGGGCCGGACAGGGCCCGGTTGGCCACAGTCATGACAATGGGCAGGCGCATGGCCGAAGCGATGAACAGGATTTCGTTCATCAGAGCCAGCCCCTGGGAACTAGTGGCGGTATAGGTGCGGGCTCCGGCCGCGGACATGCCGATGCAGGCGCTCATGGCCGAGTGCTCCGACTCCACGTTGACGAATTCCGCCTCCAAGTCGCCGTTGGCCACCATGGAGGACAGGTGCTCCACGATGTGGGTCTGGGGCGTGATGGGATAGGCGGCGATGGCCTCGGCCCGGGCCAGTTGCACCGCATGACTGACGGCAATGGAGACTTCCATGCCTACTCGATGGCCCTTGACTACCATTATTCTTCCTCCGGGACCATGCTGATACAGCCGGTAACACACTCTTTGGCGCAGATGCCGCAACCCTTACAGTATTTATTCATATCGAAGTAACCATCCGGTTCCTCGGAGATGCCGGCTTCGGGACATACGGTCCAACAGATGCCGCACTTGATGCAGCGTGTTTTGGTCCACACCGGGTGCTGGGAGCGCCAGTCGCCGGTGTTATAGTTCCGGGCCGAGCCCGGCTCGGTCAGTACACCGCCGACCTCGATCTCTTGCCAGGTGACCTGATCCCATGCTTTGCTCACGGCCGTCGCTCCTCAATGGTGGTCTGTTCATAAGCCACTTTCAGGGCATTGAAATTTTTGACCGCCAGGGGGCCGAAGCGCTCCTTAAGGGGTTGCTCAATGGCCTCCACGGCCACCACCCCGGTGGCCTTGAGCAGCGCCCCGATCATGGTGGTGTTGACGATGGGCACCCCCAAGACTTCCCGGGCGATCTTATTGGCGTCCACCAAGACCAGGGTGTGCTTGTAGCCGTACTCCTGACGAATCTCCGCTGCGGTCTTGGCGGTGTTCAAGACAATGATGCCTTGGTCTTTCAGGTCCGCCGGAGGGTTCTGGATCCGCAGCAGGGAGGGATCCAGGACCACTACCACATCGGGCTTGAGGATCTTGCAGCGCAGCTTGAGGGGTTTGTCGTCCACCCGGCAGAAGGCCAGCACTGGGGCGCCCCGGCGCTCCGGGCCGAAGCTGGGGAAACCCTGGGCGAACTTCCCTTCCCCAATGGCCGCCAGGGCCAGCAGTTCCACCGAAGTTACCGCGCCCTGGCCGCCGCGGCCATGAAAGCGGATTTCTATCATGGTTTTTTCCTATGTCAGCGAGAAGTTATTATAAGGAACGTTGCTTGTTCCTGCTTCCACAAAACCTGAATGGGCCTTATCTCCCGCATTGCCTCAAGCACTTTCCTAAGAGGCCAAGCCCCTGCGTCCCGTTGGCAAAACTACTTGATTATATAGCATTAGCAAACCGTTCGGGAAAGCCGGGAAATTCCCGATTCCTTTGTCAGAAATTTTCCTACACTTCAAAACCTTTTCCCTCGGGATTATTTTCACATATTTATGAAGAATATAAGACCGCCGCGGTGGATGTCCACCCTTATCAAAGTTGGGGAGAGAAAATGTCGAGTTCAGAAAGGGAGGGTTTTCCCGACACACAAGCCGCTAGGGGTATGTAGCACCGCCGAGGGCGGCGGTGCTACATACTTCGCCCTCAACCCATTCCCGCCACAGCCAAGGATAATCGTCTACCCCTGTAACCAAGCCTTTTCGCACTGGATTCTCGCAAAGATATTGCACCTTGCTGTGAATGCTCTCGTCGGAGCGAAGGACATGATCGAAAAATTCTCTTTGCCAAACATGCCCGCGGCGTCCCAGAATTTTATTGATAGTGTGGGCAGATGCTCCCTTGATGCCATTCATGATCTCAGCCAGCCCGAATGGGTTTCCTTTGTCATCAGTTAAGGCAGTAAATATCACGTGAACATGGTCCGGCATCACTACAACTCCATGCATCTTATATTTGATGCCATGATCATGCAGGCAATGCTTAAGAACCAGGTTCCTCACCGACTCTGGCAAGATCCAGCGATTATAGGAAACAAAGGTGACGAAAAGAGGTTTGTCCTCTCCTTGAAGATGGGGCAAAAAACGCCGATATTCGGACTTGGCAGGCTTTGCCATCGGGATAGCGCGGGGACCCGCCGAGGGCGGCGGCGCTACATTCAAATCTGTCCTGGGTCATAACCTTGCTCTTTGTCAATAAGTTACCCTACCAGAAGATGTAGCACCGCCACCCTTATGCACCGCCGCCCTCGGCGGTGCTCATTAATGCCTTGTTTAACCAAACGGGTTCTGCAGCACAATGGTCTCTTCCCGGTCCGGACCCACGGAAACGATCTGGATAGGCACCCCCACCAGCTCTTCCATGCGCTTCAGATAGTTCCGGGTGGCCTGAGGGAAATCCTCCATACGCCGCACTTTCCGGATATCTTCGCTCCAGCCCGGCAGTTCCTCAAAAATAGGCCGGCAGCGCTCCAACTCCTGGATGGTGGCGGGGGTGGTCTCCCGTCGACTGCCATTTTCTTCATAGCCCACGCAAATTTTCACCGGGTTGATGCCGGTCAACACGTCCAGCTTGGTGATGGCCAGGCCGGTGAGGCCGTTGAGCCGGGCCGCGTCCTTGAGCACCACCGCGTCCAGCCAGCCGCAGCGCCGCCGGCGCCCGGTGGTTGAGCCGAATTCCACCCCGACTTCCACCAGATGATCGCCGACCTCGTCCAGACATTCCGTGGGGAAAGGCCCGCTTCCCACCCGGGTGGTGTAGGCCTTGACGATGCCCAGGACCTGATGCAGTTGATTGGGGCCGACCCCGGTGCCGGTGCAGGCGCCTCCGGCTATAGGGTTGGAGGAGGTCACATAAGGATAAGTGCCGTGGTCGATGTCCAAATGGGTGCCCTGGGCCCCTTCAAAAAGGATGTTGTGGCCTTGCCGCACCGAAGTCTGGATCATGACCGAGACGTTGGCCACCAGGGGCGCCAGGCGTTTGCCCATCTCCAGATAGGGTCCCAGAATCTCCTCCTGGGTAAAAGGGCGGTCTTCCAGGAACTTTTCCAGGTAAAAATTCTTTTCCGGCAGCACGTCGGCCAGTTTGGCCGTGAGGATCTCGGGATTGAGCAGGTCGGCTACCCGGATGCCCCGCCGGGCTACCTTGTCTTCATAACAGGGGCCGATACCCCGGCCAGTGGTGCCGATCTTTGCCTCACCCTTGGCGGCCTCCCGGGCGATATCGGTGCGCTTATGGTAGGGCATGATGACCTGGGTGCGTTCGCTGATGCGGAGGTTGTCCGGACCCACCGTAATCCCCCGGGCCTTCAGGTTATCTATTTCCGTCAGGAGGACCTCAGGGTCCAGGACCACGCCGTTGCCGATGAGGCAGACGGTGCCGGGATGCAGGATCCCCGAAGGGATCAGATGGAAGATGAATTTCGCTCCGCCCACCACCAGGGTATGGCCGGCGTTGTTGCCACCCTGGTAACGCGCCACGATTGCAGCCTGCTCGGTCAAGAGGTCGACGATCTTCCCCTTGCCCTCATCACCCCATTGGGTACCCACCACCACTACGTTTGGCAATGCTTTGCCCTCCTTTTCACAAACCCGGTATATTAGATCACAGCGGCGGGCAAATGCAAAACGAAAAATGCCCGGCCAGAGGCCGGGCATTGAGGCGAATAACGTCCCGAGGGCGGCAACCCGCCCCCGGAGAGTTTATGGATCGCCGGCGAGGGCGCCGACGCTACTTTACCTTGGGTACAAACTTGCCGGGATACTCCGGATAATTCTTCCGCAGATCCTTTTTGATGATCTTGCCGGTGGGGGTCCGGGGAATGGAATTCAGGAAGACCACTTCCCGGGGCAGTTTGTACATGGCCAGCAGGTCCATGGTGGATTTGATGACCTCGTTAGCCAGTTCCTGGGACGCAGTGAAGCCGGGTTCCAGCTCCAGCATGGCCACCACTTTCTGGCCCATAACCTCGTCGGGCACACCCACGACCGCGTCATCCCGCACCGCCGGATGGCGGAGCATGGCGTCTTCGATCTCGCTGGGGGCCAGACGGAAGCCGGAAGACTTGATCATGTCGTCTTCCCGAGCCTGGAAGAAGATGAAGCCGTCTTTGTCCATGATAACGGCGTCACCCATCATATTGAAGCCGTCTTTGATGCCCTTCTTCATGGATTTCATCAGCTTGTTATCCTGGATGTAGGGCTTCCAGTACAGGGTGGCGGTGGGGCCCTTGATCATCATGCTGCCCGCTTCGCCGGGGCCTGCGGTGGTGCCGTCTTCCCGGACCACCTTGATCTCAAAGCCGGGCAGGGCCTTGCCGATGGAATCGGGCATGGGGACGTCGCTGACGGTGTTGCTGGTTACCAGGTGCATCATCTCGGTGCCGCCCAGGCCTTCCCAGATGGGCTTGCCGGTCTTGGCCTGCCACAGGGCCAGGGTCTTGCCGGTCAAAGCGTCGCCGCCGGTGGTGTACATGCGGACGCTGGAGGAGTCGTAATCGTTGAAATTGGGCATTTCCAGGAGCTTCCGGTAGGCGGTGGGCAGACCGGTGATCACGGTGATCTTATGCTTCTGGATGGTGGACATCATCTCGTCCGGGGTGAACTTGGGCAGCAGCGAAATGGCCGAGCCGCCGGCAAAGGGGATGTTGCAGAAGGTGCCGTAGCCCGCCGCAAAGGTCACCGGGGCGGAGCCGCCCAGGACGTCGCCGGGGCCCATCTTGTAAACGTACTTGTTGACCAGGTTGGACTCGATCAACACCTCTTTGACGAAGTGGACGCAGCCCTTGGGCTGGCCGGTGGTGCCGGAGGTGAAGAGGATGACGCCGATGTCATTGACTTCCAGCTTGACATTTTCAAATTTATCGGAAGCCGCGGCCATCTCTTTACCGAAGGAGACGAAGCCCTTGGCTTCGGCGTCTTCGGGTTTGCCGCCTACTACGATGAGTTTGGTGGGGAACTCGAATTCGGGCTTGGCTGCTTCCACCGCGGCCATCAGGGGAGCGCTTACCACAAAGGCTTTGAATTCGGCGTTGTTCACTACAAAGGCCACTTCTTCCTTGGCCCATAGGGGGGAGACGGGCACCGGGATGGCGCCAATCTTCTGGATGCCGAAGTTGGCGGCAACGGCTTCCGGCATATTGGTCATGCGCAGGCCCACCCGGTCCTGAGCCTCGACCCCGAGCTTTTTGAGGACGTTGGCGAACTTGTTGGCCATGCCCAGCAGTTCTTTGTAGGTGATCTTCAGATCACCGAAGAGGATAGCGACGTTGTCGCCCTTCACATGCTTGTCCAGAAATTCTTCCGCAATATTCCACTTTCCAGACGCATAATGCTTGAACTCTTCGGGCGCGGTATATTCGGCCCAGAGTTCTTTGGGGGGCAAATAATCAGCCGGAATTTTACCCATAAACTGCTTCCTCCTTCAGATATTTGTAATTCTAACGGTCTTTTGGCCTTCGCAGGGAGCAATAACCATGTGAAGCATATTACAAAGTCTATGGCAAGTGTCAAGAAATTTATAGTTTTCGGTTGACGGTTTTCGGGCGGCATCCGAATATCTAATTATTTTTCCATATATTTTCAATAAATTAATCGATTAGTACGACCCTGTAACTCATAAGCTAATGACCCATAAATTGACCGATTTTTCGGAATCATGGCCTAAAATTACCCAAGATTTTGTTATACTGGCACAAAATAAAAATCTGAAGTCCCCAAAATGCCCACCATCGCCCTGATCGGACCTGAACTCTTTCCCATCCCGCCCATCCGGGGCGGGGCCGCGGAGTTGTTCATCGAGAAGGTGGCATCCCGCCTCACCGGCTGGCGTCCGGTGGTCATCGGGGTGTCCGACCCGGAGCTGCCCCAGCATGAATGGCGCGGCCAGGCAGAATATTTTCGCGTGCCTCTCTCGGGCTGGCGCAAGCGGCTCTACTGCCGCTACCGGGAATATTTTCCCCTCTATGACCGGCAGGTGGCCCGGATCATCAACCGGGTGCAGCCGGACCTCATTCACGTCCATAACCGGCCGCTCTTGGCCTTATATCTTGAGCGCCGCCTGAGGCATCCGATTCCCATCATTCTGCACATGCACAATCTCTCTGCATCCTTAGGAAAACGGGAGCGGCCCCGCCCCGCCACCGTTATCCCCATGGCCGGCTTTGCCGCGTGCAGCCAGTTCGTGTTGGACCGGGAACGACAACGGCTGGGGTCGGGGGCGAGTCTGTATCGAGTCATTTATAACGGGGTGGAAACTGCCGCCTATGCCTCCCGCTGGGACCCGGCGGCCGGAGTCCAAGAGGTGCGCCGCGCCTACGGCCTGGAAGCTGAACCCACGGTGCTCTTCGCCGGGAAGCTCAGGGAGGCTAAAGGCGTCCATATCCTGGTTAAGGCCATGACCCGGGTCTGGGAAATTGCGCCCCAAGCGGTGCTGGTGCTGGTGGGCGGCACCGAATACGGGCTTAACCGCACCATGCGGGAGACGCCGTTCATGGCGCAATTGCGCCGAGACCTGGCGCAGGCTCAGGGAAAAGTGGTGCTCACCGGGTTTATCCCGCCAGACGCCATGCCCCGCGCCTATCTTTTGGGCGACGTCTTTGTGGGTCCGTCCCAGATCGAGGAAGGCCTGGGGCTGGTTTTTCTGGAAGCGGCCGCAGCCGGCCTCTCCGTTATCGCTACCCGCAGGGGCGGCATCCCGGAGGTGGTACGGGACGGAGAAACGGGGCTGCTCCTTTCCAGGCCAGACGACGACGCCGAACTGGCCGCTAAAATCATCAGGCTTTTAGACGACGTTCCCCTGCGACAACGCTTGGGACAGCAGGGCCGGGCGCGGGTTGAGGCCGACTTTTCCTGGCAAAAGATTGCCGGAACCCTGGAAACATTTTACGATGAGGTCAGGGAGCAGAGCTCAGGGATTAGGGATTAGGGATTAGGGATTAGGGATTAGGGGCGCAGCGACCAAGAATCTCAAAAAGAAACCGCAAATGTACGCCGATTTTACGCAGATCAGCAAAATAATTTGCGTGCATCGGCGTTTATCCGCGGTTGGTTTTTTGGTTCTCGTCCACAACTGACCTTGGCAGCCGGAAGGCCTTATTTTGAGGGGTTTGCCGGTATCACCGCAGCTGGTCCGGCGTTTATGGAGGCGCTTCCCGGCTGGATCGAATCATCCAGGGTCAACACATAGGTGCATATAGCCGCCAACATCAAGCCGATAACCGCCCAGGTGCGCCAGTCTTTGTGCAACCCCATGAGAGGTCCGGTGCGGTGGGAGTGTTTCTTCTTGTCTCTGCCATGCTCATGGGGGTGAGTGTGTGCTATCATAGGCATTATCCTTATCATCAGAATCATCAGAGGATCGGTAACGGAGTTGCGGCCACTATACCCCATTTTTGGAGAAAAAATCCACCGGTCAGCGCTTTCGGAAGGGTATGACGCCTCCGGCGCAGATCAACTTTAATTATGTGGCACAAACTTCTCATCGGCATCTCCCGCCGATATCTTAAGCGGCAGGTCCGCCGTCATCCACCGGCGCCTTTGTCGGCCCTGTCTCCGGCAAAGGTGCGGCGCGTCCTGATGATCAGCAACACCGCCCTGGGGGATACCCTGTTTTCCACCCCGGCCATCCGGGCCTTAAAGGAGCGCTATCCCGCCTGGGAATTGGAGGTCCTGGCCCACCGGGTCTTCGGGGACCTCCTGACGCATAATCCCCACGTGGCGAAAATCTGGACCTATCCAGGCCGCAACCGTCGCCTCCTGACCCTGGCGAGGGAGTTGCGCCACAGATCATATGACCTGGTGATCATCCTCCACGGCAATGACCCCGAAGCCACCCTGCTGGCCTATTTCTCGAGAGCTCCCTATATCATCGGCTCGGCCCGCAGCCCCTTAGCTTGCGTTTATTCGGCTGCGGTGGCCTTCACCGACCCCGATGAGCACGCTATCGAGCGGCGCCTCGACTACGTGCGCCTCCTGGACGCGGACACCACCGACAAGCGCATGGACCTCTTTTTGCCCCCTGAAATACAGGAGCGAGCAAGGGCCATCCTTATAGAACATTTCGGTGAAATCCCCCCCCTGCTTCTGGCCTTGCACCCCACCGGCTCCGATCCCTACAAGTGGTGGCCGGAAGCGTCGTTCATCGAGCTGGGCAATTTTTTGTACGAGTCCTATCACGCCCCGCTTCTCATTATCAGCGGTGCAAATGACCGTCCCCAGGCCGAAGCCATCGCTGCGCACATTGCCGGCCCCACGCTGGTCACCGGCGGCCGCTATTCCTTGCTCACCGTGGCCGCGCTCTTAAGCCATTGTCGCCTCCTGGTGGCTAACGATAGCGGTCCCCTGCACATGGGCCTGGCCCTGGGTGTGCCCACCATCGGCCTCCTTGGAGCCGACGACCCCCGGCGGGTGGGGCCTTATGTGGTAGAATGGGGCGTGGCGCTTCATAAACGGGAAGAAGTGTGCGATTTACAGCCGTGTCTCCTGAAAAAATGCCCCGAGAACCGGTGCCTGACGGCGATTAAAGTGGATGAGGCGGTGGCATTAATCAAAAATTGGTGGAAGCCGACCAGACAGTAATGCTTTGGAGGAGTCCTAATGAATGATTTTCCGGAATTTATGAAAGCTCCCCGCAACAAAATCTCTTCGAGTTCTCAATATGCCGCCGGTATTGAAGGATACGTCTTCGATGGCGCGGAGGGTAGCCAGATGGCATTTTGGACCTGTGCAGTGGATGGAATATCAAAGGAACATGTTCATGACTTTGATGAATATTTTGTGGTGATTCAAGGAAAATACACCATAATGATTGGCGGCCATAAAATACCCATAGGTGCCGGTGAAGAATATTTTATCCCCAAAGGGTTAGCCCATGCAGGTGAATATATTGCCGGCACCAGAACCATACATGCTTTTGGAGGAAAGCGGGCCGAAAGAGAAATTGCGGAATAATGGCTCTAAGGGAATTAGTTAAAGTTCGGCGGCCGCGGGCCGCCCTATGATCATAAGAACACCCGATAATTGACCTTGAGGACCTTGGCCAGCCGCTTGGCCATGTCCTTGCCGATGGGCCTCTTGCCATGCTCCATTCCGAGATATGGGTTTGGCTGATACCCACCAGGTGCGCCAATGCCTTTTGGGTCAGGGCCTCCCTCTTTCTGGCTCCCCGGAGGGCCACACTGCCGTTAAAGTCGGGATAGACCTCTTCCCAGGGAATGGACCCTGGGTCTTCGGCAATGGCGCCATAGGAGGCCAAGGCCTGTTTCGCCTCCATCACCTTGGTTACCGGAATCCGGAACCTAACCTCAACATAGCCGCCCGTAGCGGGCTTTTTCATGGCTTCCGACATAAGTTACCTATCACCGCTTGAGTTTTTTGCGAACGTTCACCGCTAATAAGACGCCCCAAGTCATACTTAATATGCCAATTATTGAGATATTTAGTCAAGATCTTCTTCAAACTTGAGATGTTTGCCCAAACTTCTTTTCCGCTAATTCTTCGTATATCTCGTTAATTCCCTTTCCCAAGCGCTCCAACGAATAATTCGCCTCCACGTGGCGGCGGGCGTTTTTCCCCAATTCTTTGGCCCCGGCCGGATCAGCCAGGAATCGCTCCAAGGACTGCGCCAGGGCCTCGGCGTCCCGTGGCGGAATGATGAGGCCGGTCGCGCCGTCGGTCACCACTTCCGGGTTGCCCCCCACGCGGCTTACGATCACCGGCAGGCCTGCAGCCATGGCCTCCAAGAGGGCCAGGGACAACCCCTCGCTGTAGCTGGGCAGGACGAAAATATCCATGGCCTGAAGCAGATCGGGCACATCCCGGCGCGACCCGAGAAAATGCACCTGGCCAGCCAGGTCCAGGCTTGCCGCCATCTGTTTAACCTCTGCTTCCCGGCGGCCGCCGCCCACGATCAGGGCGTGTACGGCATAGCGCTCTTTAAGTTGGGTCATGGCGCTAAACAATTCCTTATGGCCCTTACCCCAATGATCCAGGCGGCCCACCAAACCGATCACCGGCGCCCCTTCCGGCAGCCCCAATTCCCGGCGCACCCCCGGGCCGGGCCGGGCCGCGTCAATGGCAGCGATATCCACCCCGTTCGGCACCACCCTGACTTTGTCCGGGTCCAGGCCGATTTCTTTGACGAGATAGTCTTTAACCCCCTGGGAGACCGCCAGACTGAGGTCGGTAAAGCGCGATAGCGCGCGGCAGATGAAGCGGCGCTTGCGGGTAATGCGCGTGAAGCCGTGCCAGTGGTCGATGACGATGGGAACCTGCATCAGTGCCGCGGCCAGGCGGGTGTAATTCCCTGGCACATAGCTGTTGACGTGGATGGCGTCGACGCCGTGCCAGTAGATGACCCAGCAAAGGTGAAAGAAAAAGCGCAGCCACACCCACCCGTTTAACCCCGGCATCCTGAAATCCACCGTTCTCAGCCGGGCCGGGATAATCTGTTCCGTATCAGGGGTCAGCAGGCCGCAGATCACCCGGAAGCGGTCCGGATTAAGGCGTTTGGCCGCATCCACCAACACCATTTCCGCGCCTGCGCCTCGCTCCGGCTTGATGATGAACAGGACAGTGATTTTTCGATCTTGGTCCATAATGACTTCAACGAGTTCACGCCCTGGTGATGTAGGGGCGGATTTTAAACCCGCCCCTCCTGAGACTCCGGCAGGCCATCGGCAATTATTGCGGCACCATGGGTTGAAGCTGGTCGCT
Organism: Desulfobaccales bacterium; assembly: GCA_041648175.1. NCBI lineage: Bacteria > Pseudomonadati > Thermodesulfobacteriota > Desulfobaccia > Desulfobaccales > Desulfobaccales bacterium. Next base: position 75,796 of record JBAZPO010000001.1, read on the forward strand.
GATCAACTGCGCGGCCAGTTGCGACCCCTTAGTGTTAAGATGCACCACGTCGTAAATGTATTTGGAGTCCTGGGGGATCAGATGGGCCAGGTCAATAACCTGCACGCCGTTTTGCTTTCCCACTTCCCGGATGGCCTCGTTAAATTTGGCATAGAGAGCCGTAAACTCGCTCACGGAAATCCCGGAATCGGACTCAAAGCCCTGCATGGCAGCCATGACCTTGGGGTCGGGGTTGGGTTTATACCGGTTGAATTGGGTCATAAGGACCGGGGTGATCCGGCGGGCCCGGCAGATATTGATGAAGGTTTGCAGGTTCATCTTGAACTCATCTGTGATGGCGGCTTCATCGATGCTGATCTTTTTGCCCCGGATATAGGCAAATTCGTCGTCGGCGTCCTTCACCTTCTTCCCGAAAATCTTATGGCTCAATATGCGTGTGGCGGCATGCAGGTTGGGAATATACATGTCCCGGGCCAGAGTGGAGAGGGCCTTAAGCCCCGTGAGATTCTTATAAAAATAAAAATTGACGATGGGCTGCCGGGTGGGATTTTTCCCCCAATACGTCTTGTCATATATCAGGGCTACCAGGTCGTTGATGTTATGCATCATGACGACCACGTCGGGCTTCATCGGGATAATTTTATTCAAGAGAATATCTATGGAATGCAAGGAGTTGTTGCCGCCGACCCCTGAATTAATCGAGGTGATCTTTTTTCCGGTCTTTTGCTCCAGGAGTTGGCCTGCCAGGTAGGGGTAGCGCTGGTCTTCATCGACGTAAATGCAAGCGACCGTGGAACCGCCCAGAAAAAACAAGGAAAAGTCAGGCTTGTCATAGCGGTTATAGGGCAGCATAAAGCCCTGGTCGTCGGTTCTGACCCGGTAGGGCTTTTGCAGCAGGCCATCGGAGGTCCGCACCGCCTTGTCCGGAGGGACATCCACGGCGTCGACGTGGGGCAGAATCTCCCTTAAATTGATGTAGCGCCGATCCGTAAAAAGCACCAAATTATGGGCATGATTGATGTAGGCCAGAAACTTCTCGACGCCATAGGTGGCGGCCAGGAGAAATATGAAGAGACCTAAGACGATGGTCTTCTTGGGGTGGCGTTCAAACCAGTTCTGCGAGGCTGGTGCAGATTGATCTGCCATGGTTTCAGGCTCATTTAAAGGGTGCGGATTTGCTGCCAGGGAGGGCGCGTCAATTTTCTGCGTGGTCCCAGAGGCTTACTCCTAAGTTCATTATACAAAATATTTGCTCGGCATCGTATCAGATTTTTCATCGTCCCAGACCTGCCCCTCACCCCTTCGGGGTAAAACACCCCCCCATCTGATACCGATTCCCCCAGTTTAAGCGGGACAAGGATCGGCTCGCCCTTTTGCGGTCATAGCGGGGCAGATCTAAAAAGTTAAATAGTGTAATTAATCAAAGATGTTACAACAAAACCAGAAAAATCCAGTTCGTTTGAACTATTTGGCACAAATTTAGCTTATTGAATGGATGGATAAAATTGAGGAGTCTCCATGCCTGGTCCCTTTGAGGGTGAGCCAGAACTTTAGCGAGAGGGGGTGACTGCCTGAAAACGAGGATGGCTTGACTTGAGCGGACTCAAGTTTTCCTAAAGTAGAATTCCGAATCAACTGCAATGTAAGGAGGATTCTGAATGTCCGATGATCTGAAAAAAGAGGTTCAAGAAGCACCGTTACTGTGGCCTCTAACCCCGATCCCGACTTTTGAAGAAGTCTATGACCCCAAAATCTGCACCGAGGCGTCTCGGGAAATCTCCACGATCTTCGAGGGCTGGCTCCATCCCAAGCATGAGATGGCCAAACCCGAGGCCTTGGGCCAGATCCGGGTCCTGGAATGCGGCCACGGCGGGCTCCAGGCCAACGCCATGTTCGGCGGCGCCTACATGGGCGAACTGGGGGCCAACGTCATTATGGTGGAACCGCCCGGCGGCTCCCCCATCCGCAAGCTGGCGGCCTTCGGCCGCAAGCGCTACATGTTCAAAGACAACGTCAACGGCGACCTGTGCGGCGGCGGTTTCCTGCACGAGTGCCGTAATAAGCAGTCCATCACCCTGGATCTGACTCAAGCGGCCGGCCGGGAAATCCTGAAGAAGCTGGTAGTCCATGCCGACGTGCTCATCGAGAACTATGCCCCCGGGCAGTTCGACGACTGGGGCATCGGCTACCGCCAGCTCTCCAAGATCAATCCCCGCCTGATCTATGTCTGGAATGGCCAGAAAGGCCAGTGGGGCCCCTTGAAGGACCAGCCGGGCGAGCTCTATCCCTCCTCGCCCTGTGCCTCCGGCTGGTGCCATGCCACCGGGCTGCCCAAGAGCTTCGGCGGCACCCCCATCCGGTCCGGCGAAAAGTCCGACGACATCCTCTGCGGCAACCTCACGGCCCACGGCACCATCGCCGCTCTGATCTTCCGGGAAAAATCCGGCAAAGGCCAGTTCATCGAGGTGACCTCGTCGGAAGCCCACGCCCGCATCCATGATTATGCCTGGGGCTGGTACGGCATGGACGGCTCCAGTAAGCCCCGTTACGGCAACTGGGACCTGGCCATCAACATCTACTCGGTCAACCCCTGCAAAGACGGCTACATGATGGTCGGCGGCGGCCATGACCGGCTGTGGTACCGCATCTGGAAGACCGTGGGCAAAGACCGCCCCGAGCTGGAAGACATGATCCTGGACGAACCCACCTTGCGGGTGGTCATCGACCGGGTCGGCCATGACCAGCAGGTCAAGACCTGCACCATCCTCACCGACTGGATGAAGGACTATACCCGGGAAGAGTGCCGGGCCAAGTTGCTGGCGGAAGAAGTAGCCGCGGGCGGCGTCTCCTTCATCGACGAAGTGGCGGAAGAGCCCCACTACAAATACCGGGGCATGGTACGGGCCATCGAGACGGCCCACTACGGGAAAGTCCTGTTCTGCGGCTCCCTGTTCTATGGCCACCGGACTCCGGGCCGGGTCAAAGACCTGGGCCGTCCCGTGGGCTATGACAACAGCGATGTCTATCGCAAGTTCTGCAACTTCGACACCGCCAAGCTGAATGAGCTGTACGGCAAAGGGCTCATCTAATAGAGGGGGTTAGGAAATATGACCGAACATCTGGACAAACTACCCTTTGAGGATTATTGCAAGACTATCTTCAATAAGGACGCGCTGTTTGATAAACCCGAGGCCCTAAGTGGGTACCGGGTGCTGTCCTGCACCCAGTACATCCTGGGTCCCGCCGCGGCCGCCTACCTGGGCGAGTTGGGAGCCGAGGTTATCAAGATCGAGGTGCCCCGCCTGGGTGAGCCCATGCGCCACTGCTCGCCCTACAACGAGTCCTGGTTCTACCCGGTATCCCGGTGGAACCCGGGCCGCGGCACGTCGCCGGCCTTCCAGGGCGCCAACCACAACGAATACTTCGTTACCATGGACTACCGCAAACCGGAGGCCAAGGAAATCTTCTACAACATGGTGCAGAAGTCGGATGCCATGGTGTGGAACTACCGGCCCGGCACCTTCGACCGCTGGAAGATCGGCTACGGCGCCTGCAAAGAGGTCAATCCTCGGATCGTTCTCGCCTGGTGCGGCGGCTTCGGCGGCTTCGGCCCCGGCCGGAACTGGGCCTCCTACGACATCCTAGGACAGGCCAAGGGCGGTGTCTTCTCCTTCACCGGCCACCGGGCCGGCCGGGCGTCTGCTGGCTTCCCCAGCAAACACACCACCTGGATCATGGACTACTCCGTGGGCATGCTGGTCTCCACCGGCATGCTGGCCGGCCTCTACTGGCGGGACACGGTCTCCAACCTGGGCAACTTCTTCGAGTGCTCCCAGGTGCAAGGCTCCACCCGCTACACCGAATACGCCCTGCCCCTGTGGGGCCGTAGCGGCGTCGTCCGGATGCGCTGGGGCAACTGGGACACGGAAATCTGCGTCAACGGCATCTGCGCCTGCGGCCTCTCCTCCCACCCCCATTCGGACCATCCGGCGGAGAAGGAAGAAGGCTACATCTGCGTCCAGGCCTACACCGACGAAGATTTCGGCAAACTGATGAACCTCATCGGCCGGCCCGACCTGGGCAAAAAGTACGCCAGCCACGACGATCGCGTCGAGGCTCGGGCCCAGGAAGAGATCTACCCGGCCATCGAGGAGTTCCTGAAGGATAAGACCAAGGAAGAAGCCAACCGCGTCTTCAGCAGCAAAGGCATCATCTCTCAGCCCTTGCTCACCGTTCTGGAAGCGGCCAATTGCGACCACTTCCTGGAGCGGGGCGCCCTGGGCTGGTACGATGATCCCTTCTACGGCGACGTCTTCACCCAGAAGGTCATGTACAAGATGAGCGAGTCCCCGCCGCGCTTGAAACACGTGCACCGCCCGGTGGGCTCCGATAACGAGGAAATCTACCAGCGGGTTATCGGCCTCAGCCTGGACCAGATCCGGGAGATGGAAGCCAAGGAAGTCATCTAACCTAGGGACGGTAGGGGGCAGTAATCCGTGCCCCCGAACGCCGCACCTTTATCCATAACGGGAGGATTGACTCGATATGACTGAATTCAAAATATCGTTGATGTATGATTGTCCGAAATGCAAGTCCCGGAATTTCCTGGATCCCTACAGCTACTGGGAATACAAAGGCAACTTCAAATGCGGCGGCTGTGATGAACTCTATTATGCCGAGTGGGAAAACGGCCAACGGGTCGTGGATCCGGAAAAGGCGAAGGGCACGGAGTATATTCTGCCGGGCTACGTCGAGACCGAAGACCTGAAGCCCCTGTCCGGGGAAGGCAAGACCTCGGCCCCGCCCTTTGCCAATGTCACCTTCTTGGGCAAGCCCAAGAATCTTACTGTATCGGCTCGGGGCAAGCTCGTCGCCTGCACCCAGCTCACCCCGGAAGACCTGGAAGGTAGTTGCTGGAAACGCATCACGGCCCAGCGCAAATTCGGGAAATCCTGGTAGTTGCTGCGCAACTACGGAAGATAGGAGGAATCCTCAATATGGCGATTCTCTGTGACGATTGCAAGAACATCAAATACACTTACGACCCGCAGATGTCCAAGGTGTTATACGGTCACTGCCGGGCCATTGAATATCCTTTCCTGCTGGGTGTTTTCAAGGAAGCCCGCCCGGGCGCCTTTGTCGCACCCACCGATTGCAAGTATTTCCAAGAAAAGAAGAAGAAATAGGCTAACATAACCCTATCCCGGGGCGTCGCCTGGCGGCGCCCCGGTTTTTTTCGGGCTGGCCTCTTGCTTCCCCTGCCCAAGATTTATAAACTGAGGTCAACCTTGAGTCTGAAAATTAGCCGAGGAAACCGGTGAGCCACCGGTTTTCGGGGCCGCCGCCTAGTGCCGGGGCCTATATGACAATCCTTTTGAAGCGGTCACTCATGGGCCTTCGGCCCATTCTTAAGTTATGAGAAGTCGATGGCTTTTTATCATGGTGTGTGGTCCGTATTCTTTTTTAACCGAACCTTGAACCTTATACTCATTGCCAAAAGTTTTTTCCTCCACACCCCTCACCCTAACCCTCTCCCCTCAGAGGGGAGAGGGGATAAAAGGAAGGAACTTTTGGCAAGCGCTATAAACCTTGAACTGTTCAAAGCAGGAACCTAAATGAAAGACTACTCCCTCTATTATTGCGATTGCCGGCTTGAAGAAGCCGAGGTGGCAGAACTCCTGAAGCTGGCCTGGGATGAACTCTACGAACTGGAGTTCGACGCGGTCTTCGGAACCTGGCGAGGTGTCCACCTTGAACCGGAAACCGATACCGTGCACATCACCTGGGAAAACATGTATTCGGCGCCCCTGATGATCTCAATCCACCGGGTCACCCGGGCCATCCGCAATGACTACCCCCGGGATGAATTCCTCGAACTGGAACAGGTTGAAATCGACCGCATCCGCAACCTGCCGCGGGGGGGCAGATAAGAGCAGCGTCAGGGGGAACGGGGGAACAGATGTCAATGGCGGGTTATATTGATTATCAACGCCGGGAATTTTGTAAGGATGTGCGCTGTCCGGTGCAGGTGGATTTAGACGGTCAAGCACCGGATTCCGAAGGTTATGAACAGATCAGACAGACCTGCAAGACCAACTGTCGCTATACCACGTACCAATTCCACCATTGGTTGATCAATCAAGGGTATTTAATTGTTCGACCGGCTTAAAATGATAGGAATGATGCTCAAGGCATAGGAGATCTACGTATGGATTGGGGAATGGAGAATCGTTTAGGCCAACTGATGCCCAATGGCAAATGTTTTTTTATGCCCATTGACCATGGTTATTTTCAAGGGCCGACCCGGCGTCTGGAGAAGCCGGGGGAGACCATAAAACCTCTTCTCCCTTATGTGGATGCGATCTTCTGCACCCGCGGGGTTTTGCGTTCTGCCATAGCTCCTGCAGGCAGCAAACCTATTGTGCTGCGGGTCTCCGGATGTACGAGCATGGTAGGCAAGGATTTGGCCAATGAGGAACTCACCACCTCCATTGAAGAAATCATCCGTTTGAACGCCGCGGCCGTGGGCATCTCCATCTTTATCGGCAGCGAATACGAAAGGGAAACCCTCAAAAATCTGGCCACTCTGGTCAATGCGTGTGAGGGCTACGGCATCCCGGTGATGGCGGTAACCGCCGTGGGTCGGGAGCTGGATAAACGGGAATACCGTTATCTGGCTTTGAGCTGCCGCATCGCCGCGGAACTGGGCGCCAAAGTGGTAAAGACCTATTGGTGTGATGAACATTTCGATAAGGTCGTGGAAGGCTGTCCGGTTCCGGTCATTATGGCCGGCGGGCCCAAGTGTGAGACCGATTTGGAGGTCCTGGAATTCGTTTCTGACGGCATCCAAAAAGGGGCGGTGGGGATCAATCTGGGCAGAAATGTCTGGCAGAGCGCTCATCCCGCGGCCATGGCCAAGGCCTTAAGGGCCGTTGTGCATGACAATGCTTCCCCCAAGCAGGCTCACGAGATTTTCAAAGAAGCCAAAGAAAATAAATAAAAGCTAATTTTTAAATGTAGGGTGGCCACTGCCCACCGTTAAAAGTACCCTGTTCCCTTATCGATAATTATAGGTTGTTTACCCGAAAGCAGAAAACCAAAAATGATAGTCGCAAAGTACTACAACAATAACGATATTCGTCTGGAGCAGCTTCCCATCCCCAAGATCGGCCCCGGGGAGATTTTGGTCAAAGTCCGCGCCAGCGGTATCTGCGGCACCGATGTGATGGAATGGTACCGGATTAAAAAGGCGCCCCGGATTCTCGGCCACGAGATTGCCGGCGACATCGCCCTGTCCCAATCTGACAAATACCGCGTCGGCCAGCGCGTCTTTGTCAGCCATCACGTGCCCTGTCAGGACTGCAAATATTGCCGGGAAGACAATCAGACGGCTTGCGATACCTTGCATCAGGGCAATTATGATCCCGGCGGCTACAGCGAATTTGTCCGGGTGCCCAAGATCAATGTGGATTACGGGGTCTATATCTTACCGGATCAGGTTTCCTATCTTGAAGGCACCATGATCGAACCCCTGGCCTGCGGGGTCAGGGGCCTGGGGCTGATTGATATCCGGGCCCACCACACCGTTTTGATCCTGGGCTGCGGCATCTCCGGCATCCTGAATATTCAGTTGGCCAAGTTAACCGGTGCCCGGGTCATTGCCACAGATATCAATGAGTATCGTCTGAAAAAGGCGGCAGAGTTCGGAGCCGATGAGGTGATCCATGCCGCTCAAGATATCAACATGAAAGCGGATAGAGTCATCGTCTGCACCGGCGCTTACGCCGCGGTGGAGCAAGCCTTCCGTTGCATCGATAAGAAAGGCATTATCCTCCTCTTCGCCATCCCCAATCGGGATATTGCCATCCCCATCCCGGACTTTTGGCGCAATGAACTCACCGTAACCTCCTCCTACGGCGCCGCGCCCGCGGATTTAGCAACCGCCCTAAACCTCATTGCCACCCAAAAAATCAACGTCAAAGACACTATCACGCAGACCTTGCCGCTGGAGCAGATCCAGGCGGGCTTTAAGATTGTGGCTGAGGCTAAGGAATCTTTAAAGGTGGTATTGGAGGTTAATTAAAAGTTATGCGGTCTTCTGAGTAAGCAAATCCTTATCGAGTTCCAGCGTGTAAGATAGTATGGTCTTGAGGTCGATCTTCTTGGAGGCATTGAGGATTTCTATACCCACTATTCTATTGTTAGAAGTCGTATCGATGCTAACACCTTCGGCGATTTCTATAACTCCCTCTGGCGTCTCATCTCCGAGCCTCATATACAAGGCATCAACCTCGTTGTCGTAGAATATTTTCATGATTCAAGTCCTTTCTTCAAAGGATAGCTAGTGATTACCGTTATTATATCATTTTCTACGAAAACCACTATTTTGAGCGGATGTTTAAAACCTTTCACGTTTTGAATGATTTCATGAGTTCCAGAGCGAAGTTCTGTTTCCTTCAAAAGAGTGATAATGGTTGATTTGGAAATTCCATATAAATTTGCTCTTCTTGTTGCATGACGAGAAAATCTTATTTCCATGAAAGTGATCCTATACCAATGGTTCTGCTTCTCGCAATTACAGTTCCGAAAGGTTAGAGAAAAATCTTGTAATCTGTCTTCAAGACCTGAGCCAGGCGTTTGGCCATGTTTTTGCCGATGGGGCGCTTACCGTTTTCCATCTCGGAGAGATTAGTGCGCTTGACCTCCAGCAAGTGGGCAAGTTGCTCCTGGGTTAGGCCCTCCCTAAAGCGCAAGCCGCGAATGGCGCTCCCCTGGTTCAGGTCAGGCAAAACCTCTTCCAGAGGGAGGGACTCGGCCTCAGCCCTCAGGATGGCGGACACAGCTTCCTGAATTGATCATTACACTTCACTAACACTAATCCCCGAAGCATTTAGATTTCCAAGACTTACCGTAAAAATCATGGCTTCCTGAAACACTTTCTGAAATTCAATGATAGCCTGTATATGCAAGTTGTAGACATCCAAGTCAGTGTCTTTCGATTTAGTAACCCCTATTTTTTGAATATCAACCGATTTTATTCCCTCATTTTTTAATCCAATATTTTGTAGATGTTCTGCTGGTATCAATGCATTTTGTTCATCAAAAAATTTATCGTCATAATCCTTGAAATTTGATAATCCCTTCAGTTCTTTTAGCGTTGTAGTCTGCAAATTTTCTACACCAGCAATTGATTTCATAAACCATTCATAAGTGGCAGAATCGATTAATAGTCGATTAAGCTTATCTTTGCTGAGCAAACGTGAATTATTGATGATTGCTGATCCAAAGTATTTGTTTTTAAATCTGTAAACATTATCGTATGTGATAGCATATCGAACGGTAACACCTTCAACTGTCTGCCTAAGCCGCGGTAGAAAACGATATGAATTGAACATTCTAAATACTGTCTCAAAGACAAGCCCGAAGATAATAGAGTGGAGAGGTGTTTCCAGAATCAAGAAGCCACCGTCTCCAGTACTAATAAGTCCATTCAGAAAGTATGTCTTTTCCACCTTTTGGAAAAGAAAAGTGAAGTTGTCTTTCAACAACCGCACGGCATACTCGTACACTTTTTGTAGAACTAATGGGATATATATTTGTTTTTCTTGAGGAAATTTACTATATTTGTATATATCAAAACCTAAGACAGAGAATTTTTTATTAAGTATCTCTTCAACCTGTTTATTCTGCTTTTTTGTGAAGGAAAATCTTTCCAAATCAGTGTAATCGACGTTCCGGCGAAATAAGGGCTCAACATTCGCTTGGAACATTTCGTTAATAAATAGTTCTGTAATTTCAGGCACATCATTCATATTGAAACCCGAGCCAATCCCATCTTAATATAAAAGTCAAATCCTCTTCTTCCCCCCAAAACTCAATAATATAGTTGAATTATATGGGAACCTCGGATGATAATCAATATATTGATATCATTGATCATATTTTAAATAATGTGTTCTGAATATTTATAAATTGTAGACCACTTCCACAAACTCACCCCCCTGCCCTATACTTCTCTCCCAGCTTCCGCAGTTTCTCCGCCTCCGCCTCGGGTATAGGTCGCAACTGTCCTTGAAGTCGGGCTGCCAGGACCACCCGGGCGGTGTGTTCCAGCTTCTCCATTTTGTTGTATGCGTCTCGCACGTCCCGTCCTACCGTCATGGCGCCGTGCCTTGATAAAAGGATGGCGTCATAGTCCGGGATGAACTCCCGGATGGAGTTTGGAACTTCGTCGGTGCCGGGCGTAGCGTAGGGCGCGGTGGGAATCCCCCCCAGGGTGATCACCACCTCAGGGAGGATGGGTTCCAGCAGGTCGATGCCCGCCAGGGTGCAGGCCGTGGCGTAAGGCAGATGGGCATGCACCACGGCTGCAACATCCGGGCGCAACTCATAGGCCAAAAAGTGCATCCGGATTTCAGAGGTGGGCTTTCCCTCCCCTTCCAGCACCCGGCCCGAAAAATCCACGGTGATCACCTGATCCGCCTCCATGAGCCCCTTGTGGACCCCGCTGGGGGTGGTGAGCAGCCGGTCTCCTAAACGAACACTGACATTGCCGTCGGTAGCGGCGAGGTAATTTTTGCGGTGCAGCATCCTACAGATGCAGACGATGTCTTGCTTTAATTGTTGTTGAGTTGACATGACTGGTCCTGAAAAGGCCTAACCTTTTTACAGGACTTTAACTTTTGGGACCGCCAGCAGCAAGGGCTATTTGGAGGTTCAGCGCATTACTCCGACCTTGACCATCGCTTTTTCCATGCCGTCCAGGGTCTGCCGGGATTGGGTTCCCTGGGCCTGGGCAATCAAAGCGAAGAGGGCGTCAAGGATCGAGATTTGACAAACCAGAGAGGCAACGGCTTCCTCAGGTATGGTCATTTCCCGAGAGGCCGTGATCAGGGTCGGGTTGCTAATTCGGGCCAGCGGCGCCAGAGAATTGTTGGTAATACAAATTACCCTGGCTTCTCTTTCCAGGGCTATGCCCGCCGTCTCTAATATTTCCCGGGTGGTCCCCAGGTTGGAGATCGCCAGCACCACATCCTGCCGGGTAAGGAGCGAAGCCGCCATCAACATCAGGTAAAAGTCGGTGTACATATAGGCTTTGAGACCCAACAGCAAGAGGCGGTTGCCGGTGTAGGCCACGGCCGGGCCGGAACCGCCCACCCCGATCACCATGATCTGCCGGGCATTGCGGAGCAGTTGGACCGCTTCGTTTACGGCCTCGATCTCCAGAATCTCCAGGGTATCCTGCAAGGCGGCGCCATTGGTTTGGAATACCGTGCGCACGATCGCGGCATCGTCTTCAACACTCACCACTTCACGATGGCGCGTTGAGGGGATGACCATCTCCCGGGCCAAGGCGATTTTAAAATCCTGAAAACCTTTAAAGCCCAGGATGCGACAGAACCGCATGACCGTAGCTTCGCTGACCGCCGCGGCCGCCGCCACCTCGTTGACCGAAGCGTAGATGGCCATCTCCGGTTGCCTGAGAATCACGTCAGCCACCTTCCGCAAAGCGGTTTTCAGGGAGGGGTAAAGTCCCCGCAGCCGGATCAGGGTGCCGGTTTGACCCTCACGATTGACTGAGTCCGGAGATATGGTCTCCATAATCTAATCTCCATTTCTCTCAATTTATAATAATTCTAACCAAAGTTAATACAACTTTATATAAAAATAAAGCATTATCTAATAATTTTTTTAAAAAATATCCAAAATAATTTCTGAAATCATTATATCATGGTTCACAGCAACCGCTGGATCAGCCCCAAGGCTTCCTCCCGGGTCCGGACTACCCCTTCCCATTGGGCTTCCTCCACAGCCGTGAGCAGTCGCCGGAACTGGGGGCCCGGCGTCAGTCCCAACTTAATCAAATCATGGCCGTTGACCAATTTAGGGAGGAGTTCTTGGGGTTCCAGGCGTTCTTTCAAAAACTGGTAGGCCGCCTCCGCCAGATCAGCCAGCACCGCCTCGGAATCGGCGGGTTTCAGCGGACCCTGGCCTGCCAGGCTGTCAGCCATGGCCAAGGCAAAGAGCCCAGCAAACTCCGGCCGGGCCGCCCGCACCAGCCGGCCCAGGGCCCTAAAGCTCAGTTCCCGCTCCCGAAAGGCCGGTAACAATAGAAAAGGGCGCATGTGCAACCGGATGAGAGTGGTCACCGTTTTAACCTCGGCCTGACTGCACCGTAACCTTGCCGCCACCCGGCCAAAAATCTCTATCCCCACTTTTTCATGATAATAGAAAGTGTAACGGTCAGGATTTTCGCGGCGCTCCTGCACCTCGGGCTTGCCCACATCATGGAACAGGGCCGCCAGTTTCAAGAGCACTGCCTTGGGGCGAGTCCGGGCATAACGGACCACCTCCCCGGCGAGATCCCCAAAGTAGGCCTCCGGGGCCGCCAACACCTCCTCCATACCGGCCGCGGTCGCTAAAGAGTGGCCGTAGACGTCCAGGTGATGGTAGCCGTTCTGTTCCACCCCTTTCATGGCCGAAAGCTCCGGAAACACCTGCGCCAAAAGCCCCACCGTCTCCATGGCCTTAAGGACCGGCACGGCCTTTGGGGCTTGCAAGAGGGAAAATAATTCTTGGTGGACCCGCTCTCCCGCCACCCTGGGAAATTCTCGCACCCACTGGCGGATGGCGTCCGTGGTCTCCGGGGTAATTTGAAAGCCGTGGGTGGCGGCAAACCGGTAGGCCCGCAGCAGCCGCAGCGGGTCGTCATGAAAATTTCCCGGGGCCACCACGCGCAACCAGCCCCGGGCCAGGTCTTCCAGACCGCCCCAGGGATCGATGAGTTCTAAAGGACTCTGCCCCAAAATGTCGTCCAGGGACACGGCCAGGGCATTGAGGGTAAAATCCCGGCCTTTAAGATCACCTGTAAGGGTAGGGGCCCGAAATTCGGCCAGATCCAGGATGTCCCCTTCCCACACTACCCGGGCGGTGTGCTCGCCTTCATCCAATAGGACATAGGTGCCGCCCAGTGCCGCGGCCAGGTCCTGGGCCAACTCCAAAGTCTGAGCCGAGACCGCCATATCCAGGTCTTGAACGGCCCGCCCCAAGGCCAGCTCCCGCACCGAGCCCCCCACCAGGTAGACCTTAAGCGACCGGGCCGCGGCTAACTGTCCCAAGACCATCAGAGACCGCTTGCCTGAAAGGGAGGCTAGCCCTTCAGTCAAGTTCTCCCGGAGAATCCTGGTTGCCATGGGAAGCTCGGCTGAGGTAAACTGGTTAGGAAAGCCGATGGTGTCGATGAGATAATCTCCTGGAAAAAGGGGTTATACTCATTGCCAAAAGTTTTTTCTTATTCACCCCTCACCCTACCCTCTCCCACAAGGGGAGAGGAGAATTAGAGGAAAAAACTTATGGCAAGCGCTATAGGGCTACAGACGGCCCTGGATCCTCACCGGACGGAATCACGGTGAATTAGCGCTTATAATTTTAACCAAAATTATTTTTATTCACAAATTCTCGTATCTTGACCATTATCCTTCAAGCCTGAAGCTCCGTTGGCTATCTCATGCTTCGGGAACTGCGCCACATTGCCAGCTTCCCTAAGGGTTAGAGCAGGAGTCTATGACAGCTCGAATCGGCAAATCCGTGTTTATCTGTCAGAACTGTGGATACCAGGCCCCCAAATGGCTGGGCCGCTGTCCCGATTGCGGGACCTGGAGTTCCATGGCCGAAGAGGTGACCCCCACCGGCCCCGTCTCTGAGGTGAACCTACCGCCCCGGCGCGGCGCCCCCCAGCCGTTGATCAAGCTCAAAGCCCCTCGCGAGACCCGCCAGGTGAGCGGCCTGACCGAATTCGACCGCACTTTAGGGGGCAGCGTGGTACACGGCTCCGTGGTCCTCTTGGGCGGGGACCCCGGCATTGGCAAATCCACTCTGATCCTCCAGGTGCTGGATCGTCTCTGCCGCGGGGGTCTTCAGGGACTTTACATCTCCGGGGAAGAGTCCGAAACCCAGCTCAAGCTCCGCGCCGACCGTCTGGGAGTCTCATCTCCGGGGCTCCTGGTCGCCACGGAAACCTGCCTGGAAAACATCATCAAGATCGTGGAAGAGCTTCGGCCCGCCTTTCTGGCCCTGGATTCCGTTCAAACCTTGTACACCGCCACCCTGCCCGCAGCCCCTGGCTCCTTAACCCAGGTCCGGGAAACCGCCTTTCGCCTGGTGCAGCAGGCCAAGCTCCACGGCATCGCCACCTTTCTCATCGGCCACGTCACCAAAGAAGGCGCCATCGCCGGCCCCATGGTCTTGGAACATATGGTGGACACGGTGCTCTACCTCGAGGGGGACCGGAGTCACCCCTTCCGGTTGCTACGCACCGTTAAAAACCGCTTCGGCCCCACCCACGAACTGGGGGTCTTCGAGATGCAGGAAGCAGGCCTTATGGAAGTAACCAACCCTTCGGGATTGTTTATGGCGGAGCGCTCCTTAGAGGTCCCCGGCGCGGTGGTGGTCCCCAGCCTGGAGGGGTCCCGCCCCATCCTGGTGGAGGTCCAGGCCTTGGTCTCACCGTCGTCTTTGGCCGTGCCCCGGCGGCAAACCATGGGGGTGGACCCGGGCCGGGTGTCGCTCTTGGTGGCCATCCTGGAAAAGCGGGTGGGCCTGGCCATGGGCGGCCAGGATCTGTTCGTCAACGTGGCCGGAGGCGTACGCCTGTCCGAGCCCGCCCTGGACCTGGGGGTGGCCCTGGCTCTGGCCTCCTCCTTCCTGGACCGCCCGGTCCCCGCCGACACCGTCATCTTCGGCGAAGTGGGCCTCACCGGCGAAATCCGGGCCGTCAGCGCCCCCGAATTGCGCCTCAAAGAGGGCCAAAAACTGGGCTTCTCCCGGGCCCTCTTAGCCCGCCGCCAGCAGGAACACTTGGGCGACCTCCCCGGCCTGGAACTCATCGGCGTCGAAACCCTGGCCGCGGCTATTCGGAGTTTGTTTCCTTGAGGGGAAGACCGGGGGACGAGAGTCCCCCGCCCTCCCCTCAAACTCCCCTCCCAACCCCCTGCAAGGGAAAAATCAACGATATCATTCAGACTCATCCTCCGAACTCTCACCAGTATCAATAGACAAAACGATACCTCGCTCGATATGAAAAAAGCCCTTGTAAAATGTAAATTGTCATTTTACAATATACCTCAATGGTTCGGAGCTTCCGACACAAAGGCTTGCAAAGACTGTTTCAGCGTGACGACGGTAGCAAGTTGCCACCGGATATGGTGGCGAGGATAAGGCTAATTCTTTCCACCCTGCACGCTGCGCAAGAAATTCAAGCCTTGGATATTCCGACTTTTCGTTTGCACCCCCTTAAAGGGGAATTGCAAGGGTGTCTCTCAATTACCGTCCGCGCCAATTGGCGAATTATTTTCCGGTTTGAAGGCGGCGAAGCTTTCGACATTGATTTTGTCGATTACCATTAAGAAAGGATAACGCCATGGAGATGAAGAATCCGGTTCATCCCGGCCTTCTGGTTAAGGAATGTCTTGACGATCTGGGCTTGACGGTTGCGGAAGCCGCGGCGGCTCTCCATATCACGCGGCAACAGCTACATAACATCGTCGCCGGGCGCAGTGGGGTTACGCCGGAAATGGCGATCCGTTTTGAAAAGGCGTTCGGCAGCACCGCGGACACCTGGCTACGGATGCAAATGAATTATGATCTGGCTCAGGTGCGCCAGCGCGCCACCGAAATTGTGGTTGAGCGGCTGACACCAAAGGTGGCTTAGCAGGAGTGACAAGTCATGGCTATGAAGACCCCACCACATCCGGGCGAGATTATCCGGGACTTGTGCCTCGAGCCCCTGGGCTTGACCATTACCCGGGCCGCGCAAGGACTTGGGGTGAGCCGCAAGACCCTCTCAATGCTGTTGAACGGTCACGCGGGCATTTCCCCGGAAATGGCCGTGAGGTTGTCGCAGGTATTTGGCCGCAGTCCTGAGAGTTGGTTGCAGCTTCAGGTGCAGTATGACCTTGCCCAGGTCAGGAAATCGGCCAAGGAGATCAACCTCAAACCGCTTTATGCCCCTACCGGGCCGCAACCTGGATAAAAATTCCTTTCGGAGGGCGCGTCATGAAGAAAGACAAAAATATCAAGAGCTATACGGCAACAGAGCTTAAGGTCAAGCGGGCGGAAAGCCGCACCGATTTGAGTCGGGTCGATGCCATAACGGATGCAGAATTGGAACGGCTCGTTGCCGAGGATGAGGACGAGCGCGGCATTTCACCCGACTGGACCCAGGCAAAACTGGTGTTGCCGCAAGCCAAGCAATCCGTCCACCTTCGTCTTGAACAAGAGATCATCTCCTTTTTCAAATCACAGGGCAAAGGCCACATTTCGCGGATGCAAGCGGTTCTCAAGGCTTACGTGGAGGCCCACAGGTCGCAGGCCAGAAGGGCTAAGTAGCCGCCGTTAACGGCGGCCACGGGCCGCCCTATAAGTCCTCGTAAAGCAAAAACTCCCGCCGCACCTCCATAAACTGATCCAGGTCATCCTGCCAGGCGGTCTCCAGGTCCGCCACACTTAGGCCATTTTCCATCCCGATCCGGATGGCGCTATCCCCGGTGAGCAGGTCGAAAGGCAGGCGCACCGTTTCGTATTCGTAGGGTGGCTGACGCCAGGCGAACTGCTCGGGGTAGAGTTGCCGGATCGCGGCCAGCAAAACCAGGGTGGTATAGTAGGGCTTGAAGGTCCTCCGGTCGGTGACGTGGAGCTGAAACCCCCGGCAGAGTTCCCCGGCCCATTTATGGAAGGTGGGCTCAAAACAGGCCGTCCGGAGGATCACCCCAGGTAACTCAATGCCCTGTAGATGAGCCAGGATGCGCCCGGGTTCCAGAAAAGGCGCGCCGAACAGTTCAAACGGCCGGGTGGTGCCCCGGCCTTCCGAGAGATTGGTGCCTTCCAGCAGCACCTGGCCGGGGTAGACGATGGCCCCATCCAGGGTGGGCAGATTGGGAGAGGGCAGCACCCAGGGCAGCCCCGTGGCATCATAGTAATCGTTCCGACGCCAGCCCCTGGCGGGGATCACCTCCAGATCGCAGCCGATTTTCTGGGTGACATTATAGAAGCGGGCCAATTCCCCCAGACTGAACCCGTGGCGCATGGGCAGAGGGTATGGCCCCACGAAAGAGGCCCACTCGGGCCGCAGCAGATTGCCCTCCACCTGGACCCCGCCGATGGGGTTGGGCCGGTCCAGCACTACCACTTTTTTGCCGAGGGGCGCCGCGGTATCCATCACCTTGGCCAGGGTGGCGGCAAAGGTGTACACCCGGGTGCCCACGTCCACAAGGTCCACCAGGATCACGTCCACCAGCGCCAGGGCATCGGCCGGCGGCTCCATGCGAGGCCCATAAAGACTTACCACGGGTAGTTGGAGGACCGGGTCGGCAAAATCGGCGGACGCAATCATGTTGTCCTGCTTTTCCCCCAGGAGGCCATGCTGCGGGCTGAATAAGACTTTGAGCCGGCCGGGAAAACGGCGGGCCACCAGTTCCCGGGCGCTGGTCAGGTCAAGACCGACGCTGGCCGAATGATTCAAGAACCCCAGCCGGGCGCTTGCCGCCCAGGCGGGCGGTTCCTGAAGAAAGATGGTTAACCCTGATGCTCCTTCGCCCATAATCCCGCCTCCCCAGAAAATGCCAGGAGGGCAGGAGAGTAGTTGCACCTCTCCCCTGCCCTCCCCTGTCGCGCCGTTGCAGCTAGAATTCCGCGTCGTCTCGCTTCACCACCGGACGCATCATCAAGACCACATCGTGAGTCACCCCGTCTTTGCGTAGAAAATAATCGTCCAGGATGGCCTTTTGCTCGAACCCCTTGGCTCTAAAGGCCTTGACCACCTTTTTGTGCTCCGCCAGAATCTCGGCTCTCATCCACATGAGGTTTTCTTGCAAGGCCAGATTGAGGATCTCTTCGAGCATCAGTGACCCTAACCCCAGGTTCCGAAAGGCGCGGCATACGAAGATGCGAATCTCGCCGATATGCTTGGCGGCATGCTTGCCCCGGTGCAGAGTGGCGTCCGCAATGATACGGTTGTTTTCCAGGTCAATTGCTAACAGGGGCAATACCTTCCGGTAATTGAGCCGGTCAACCCAGGCGTTGACGAGGGCGAGATCCTTGACGTCTTGCTTCAGGAACCGGGTATCTTCCTCCGGGGCCTCCTGGAACATCTGTACCAGGCCGTCCCGGTCTTGATCATTGAGGAACCGGAACATTACCCGTTTGCCGTTTTTCAGGGTGGCGAACTTGCGGTAAGCGACATAATTGATCATTACGGACCTCAAGAAAGAATTTCAGAAAAATCTGAGCCCATGATACCCCCTCCATAAGATTTGTCAAGGCAACGGTGGCCGAGGAGGCCTAACCTGGGACTCAGTTGGATGCTTCACTTTCTCCCAGAAAAAACCCGATCAATGACTTCTTAACCGTTTTTTAATAGAACCAAGGGGTTAGCGATTTCTGTCCAGGATAATTCTTCCTCCCTATGAAAAACCCTGAAAAAACCAGAAAGCGCGAGTTTTTAAAAAATTCAGGAATTTGTCAACAGGTCCGAAAACGCTCTTAACCCCGCCTTTCATGACTTATAACTTATTAGATTAATTGGTGTATTTTTTAGCTTGGCCAGAGCCGCGCCAATGTTGTGTTCTGTAACGTATTCCTAACCTTCTCGCAACGAAGAGGCCTAAGGTTTATTTCGCTCTAATCCCTTTGACCCAGACTCCGGTCGAGGTTACTATCCCCCTCACAAGCAGCGCCGAGCCAAGGGGGAATATGGAAGCTATCTGGCAGGATGCCAAAGACATCATCAAAAACGAGTTGCCCTCCGCTACCTTCGACCTGTGGATCGAGCCTCTCCAAGCGGAGTTCGGCTCCGGAGGAGAACTGGTCCTTTCCTGTCCCAATCCTTTTGCCCTCAGGTGGATCCAAGCGAATTACCTCAAGCAGATCCGCCGGATCATGGAAACAGCCTTAAACCAGAGCCTGCCGGTACACCTGAAGTTGCTCACTGCGCCGGTGCGCCCGGCGGCCCCGGTTCAGATATGTCAGCCCTCCCTGCCGCTGCCGGAAAAACCCCGGAGCCGCGGATTAAACCGGGCCTTTACCTTTGACCAGTTTGTGGTCGGAGCTTCTAACCGCCTGGCTTACCAGGCCTCCCGAGCCCTGGCCCGCAACGATACCTTTTATAACCGCATTTTGTTTCTCACCTCCGGACCGGGTCTGGGCAAGAGTCACCTGTCCCAGGCAGTGGGCAATTTCATCTCCAAGTCGGCTGCCGGGAGGAAGGTGCGGTATATCACCGCGGAAAATTTCGCCAACGAGATGGTGCATGCCCTTAAGAACGGGCGCATGTCCACGTTCAAAGAGCGCTTCCGGCAAGACTGCGACATTTTGCTGTTGGAAGAAGTGCAGTTTTTGAGCGGCAAAGAGAAAATTCAGGCGGAGGTCTGCTACACCCTGGATACGCTCATCGGCCAAAATAAGCGGCTGGTATTTACCAGTTGCTATCTCCCGTCGGAAATCGGCCACATCTCCCAGGAACTGCGCTCCCGGCTCACCGGCGGCCTCATTACGCCCATCGGTCCACCGGATTTCTCCACCCGGGTCAATATTCTCGACACCAAGGCCAAGAACCGGGGTGTGCAAGTCCCGGTAAAGATTTTGGAATGCCTGGCCGAATACGTTGACGAAGACGTGCGGCGTTTGGAAAGTGCCCTGGACTGCCTGATGGCTCGGGCGAACCTGCTGGACGAACCTCTCAGTCTCCGCATGGCTCAGGAAGTCCTCCAGGATTTGAAGGCCGTCGATACCCGTTTGAACACCCCGGATATTCAGAAAATCGTGGGTGATTACTATGGGGTGAGCCTGCCGGATCTGCTGGGGCGGTCGCGCCAAAAGCGTTTGGTGCGGGCCAGGCAGATGGCCCTCTATTTTTGCCGCATCTATACGGAAAAAACCATGGTAGAGTTGGGGCGCCTGTTCCAGCGGTCCCACGCCTCGGTGGTGCACGCCCTCCAGACCCTGGACCGGGATCGCAAGACTCAACCCCGGGTGGCCCAGGAATTACACCTCTTGGAGGAGAAACTGGCTCAGGCCAAGGTCAAATCGGGGGTTAAGCGAGCATCATGTCTTCGCACCGATGCTTGATGACCCGGCCTTCCACGATAAAGACTATATCTTCGGCGATGTTGGTGGCCAGGTCGGCTATGCGTTCCAGGTTTCGGACGATGATCAAGAAGTGATGCAGCCGGATCACCCAGCGGGATTCTTGAATCATCTGACCCAGGATAATCTGGATATATTCATCGTCCAGAATATCCACTTCCACGTCCCGCTGGCAGACTTGCAGGGCGAGTTGCGGGTCCTGGTTGACAAAGGCGTCAATGCTGGTACGGACCATCCCCAGGGCGATATCCGCCATGACCTTGATATCGATGGAAAGCGCCAGAGGGGGGCTGCTGTTCAGTTCCAGGGCCCGTTCGGCGATATTGACGGCCTGATCCCCGATGCGCTCCAACTCTGTGGCAATGCGCATGGCCGCCACGGTCAGGCGGAGGTCGGTGGCCACGGGCTGGCGCAGGGCCAGCAACTTAAAGGCCTGTTCTTCAATTGCCAGCTCCATGCGG
Source organism: Desulfobaccales bacterium (assembly GCA_041648175.1). Lineage (NCBI taxonomy): Bacteria > Pseudomonadati > Thermodesulfobacteriota > Desulfobaccia > Desulfobaccales > Desulfobaccales bacterium. The sequence continues at coordinate 96,396 of JBAZPO010000001.1, forward strand.
TTGAGGGAGATATCATCAGTGATCACTTCCCGAGCCAGATCAGAATCCCGGTGTGTGACCGACAACAGGCTCTTGCCCACCGCGGTCTCGGCCAGCGCCGCCATCCGGAGGAGATCCTGCTTCAGGTTACCCAATTCCTGGTCGAACTGTCTCAGTAATTCCCCGGGCGTTGCCATTCTTGCCACCTTCCTTGCTTAAACTTATAGGAATTTTATTCTATATCGGCTAAAAGATAAAGAATCCTTAAGCAATTTCGGTGGCTATTACCACATTTTATCCGAGAAAAATAATGAAACTGGCCATAGTGGGGCCGGGGGCCTTGGGGTGTCTCATGGCCGCCCTCTTTTGGGAGGCCGGTGAGGATGTCACTCTGGTGGACTACCAAGAAAATCGGGCCGACCGGCTGCGCCAGAGCGGTATTCAGGTGCTCTATCTGGAGGGGCCGCAGCGCCTCATCAAGGTGCCCGTTGCCCTGGCACCGGAGCTGGGGCCATGCGATTTGACCATCGTGGCGGTCAAGGCTTATCAGACCAAAACCGCGGCCCAGGCCCTCCCAACCCTCATGTCCCAGGGAGGCCTGGCCCTCACGTTGCAAAACGGCCTGGGCAATCTGGAAGAAATGGCGCGGATCGTTGGACCCGAGCGCCTGATGGCGGGGGTTGGTTTGCTGGGGGTGACGCGGCAGGATGAGGGCCGCATCCTCTATGCCGGGCGGGGGGCAATTTATGTCGGGGTGCCGGCGGGGTCCCGGGTCTCCGGGGCCGAAGTAGCCGCAGTGGTAGACCTTTTCCGGCGGGCCGGTTTTGAGGGTCAAGCCCGGGAAGATATCGTCGCAGTCTTGTGGGAAAAGCTGGTCATTAACGTGGGCATCAATCCCCTGACCGCTCTGCTGCGGGTGCCCAACGGGGCGCTGCTGAAGTTGCCCGACGCCTGGGAAGTGGCGGTGGCCGCGTCGGCCGAAGCCCAGAGGGTGGCGGTAGCCGCCGGGCTCAACCTCAGCGGCGACCCTGAAGCGCGTCTCACCCAGGTCTGCACCGATACTGCCGCCAATCGCTCTTCCATGCTCCAGGATATCCTGGCGGGCCGGCGTACGGAAATCGAGGCTTTGAACGCTCAGGTGGCCAGCCGGGGGAGGACCCTGGGTCTGGCCACCCCGGTCAACGACCTGCTCACCCGCCTCGTGCGCGCCTCCGAGCAGTCGGCGCCGTTCCGGGTCTCATAAGGAAATGCGTTCAAACAGGTAATATAGTAGCAGCAGATTTTACCGTGAAAATCCAAATCCCCCTAAATCCCCCTTTTTCAAAGGGGGACTTTCCCCCTCCCTTAAGGCTATCCGGTTTCGGACACGAAGGTTCAGCCAACGCCTAACTTCTTTGAAATTACCTTTATGAGCGCAACTCGGTATCATAAGATCTAGAGTCAAGGCAATTTTATTTCAACCCCGTAATTGGCAGCGGTTGCGACTACCCGTTCCAGGTCCTTGGAAGTAACCTCCTTGGGGGCACCTGAACCTTCTTTGAGCGGGGAGCCTATTTCTTCGAAAAACTTTTCCAGTCCTGCGGGGGTGATCAGCGCCAAAGCCCGGGCAGGCGTTTCCCCTTCATTTTTGAACCCATGGGGGAGTCCCGGCGGAGCAATAATCAGAGAGCCAGCCTCAGCGGTGAACTTCTGGTTGCCCAGCCAAAACGACAGAGAGCCTTCCATAATATAAAAAGATTCCATTTCCCGAGAGTGCGTGTGAGGCGGCGGACCGGTTTGAGGGGGGACCAGCATCTCTACTATAGCATAAGCGCCACCGGTATCTTTCCCGGTAGCCTTGATAGTATAAATACCGCCGGCCACCGTGAGGCGATGGCCCTCCGCCGGTTGGATTAACCTGGGTTCAACTACGTCTGACACTTTTTTCTTTTCCTGGTTCATCTCCACCTCAAGCAAGCATACTGATTTACCCTTTAAATGGACCTCTACAAGGCGCTGTGCATGGTTCGGCTGCGGCTTCGGCTTTTCTGTTCACTGCGGCGCTGAGGTTGGCGCGGCGGACGTGAGAACTCGGTGTCACGCGACGGCGCCGCTTTTTTATAATCAAAACCGGTGACTGTGCAACGCTTTACCTTGGCGCGCAGGACACGCTCGATGCTGCGCACCATATCCTCATCGTCAGAGGTAATAAACGTGAAGGCATCACCGGTCTTAGCATTGCGGCCGGTACGCCCGATCCTGTGCGTATAGGCATCAACAGTATCCGGCATGTCGTAATTGATAACATGGGAAATCTGGGTCACGTCGATCCCGCGTGCTGCAACATCAGTCGCCACCAGTATCTGGAACGTGCCGTCGCGGAACCCGTTCATCACGGCCTGCCGCCGCGCTTGCGAGAGATTTCCCTGCAGTGATGCAGCCTGATAGCCGGCCTTCTCCAGTTGTTCCCCCAGACGCTTGGCCCGGTGTTTGGTGCGCGCAAAGATCAGAACCGACTCAGTATCGGTATGGCGCAACAACTCGAGGAGGAGCGGGGTTTTGAGGTGCTGCTCGACCGGGTAGAGCATATGAGAGACACTGCTTGCCGGTCCAGTGGTATCAACCTGCACCGTCACCGGTGCTTTCAATACTTCTTGAGCCAGATGCAGAATATCATCGGGCATGGTTGCCGAGAACAAAAGCGTCTGGTGTTTTGCCGGTATGTGCTTGATGATCTTTCTTATATCAGGCAGAAATCCCATGTCGAACATCCGGTCTGACTCGTCCAGTACGAGCACCTCCAGATGCGACAGGTCGACCGTGCCTTGATTGATATGGTCAAGCAGGCGGCCGGGACAGGCAACGACAATCTCGACGCCGCGCTTCAGTTTATCCACCTGAGGATTGAACCCAACTCCTCCATAAACCGTAACGCTCTTGAGTCCGGTCCGGCATCCCAGTGCGCCAAAGGCCTCATGGGTCTGCTCGGCCAGTTCGCGGGTGGGGGCAATAACCAGAGCCCTGACGCGCTTGCGCCCGCCTTGCAACAGGCGATGGAGGATGGGCAGCACAAAGGCCGCGGTCTTCCCGGTGCCGGTCTGGGCCAGGCCCACGATGTCGCGCCCTTGCATGACCAGCGGGATTGCCTGCGTCTGTATCGGCGTTGGGGTTACATAGTGCGCCGCGGTAACGCCGGCCGTGACCTTGTGGTGAAAATCAAATGTGCTAAATTCCATAAATTCCTTTTTATCCTGTCCGGGTAAAAAAATCCCCGGTGTATTAAGAGGGACATTGGTTCTGGGGTAAGGAAGCCCGCCCTTGTATGTCAATGTAAGCTGACCCCAAGCTTTGGAGATGAGCGTGAGTGCTCTCGGAGTGGATGTGTCGCGGCGCTCGTCACACTTGGAATTTGCCGCCCTGTTTCGCCGTGCCTCCACTAAAAATGGCCATTTTGAGTGGAATTCAGACAGACGAATCCTGGACGCCACCAGTGTTCAAAGCGTTATGACCGGATAAATGCATCCCAGGAATATTCGGGGTTAGCCTGGCAGCAGCCCTCTTGCGGTGAATGAGGGCACTGAGCAGCCTTACCCCTGCCTCATGACGGGTTTGGGATTGCCAGCGACAAGGTCTTGGGTAAGCTTTTTCTGCAGTAATGCCTGGATCAGCTTTGAATTTTATATATTAAACAAAAGTCCATGTAATGTCAAGGTTGAGGAAAGCAAACATCAGGGTTTCGGAGCGCCTGGACTTGGACTCGTTCCAACCGCATCCGGCGATTTGCTCCCGGGAACTGTTTTTAGCGTCGGGGGGTGCACCAGGGGCACAAATCTCACCGGCAGCGAAGCTTCCTCCACCAGTTTTCCCTGCACCTTACGGAACCTCACCAGGGTTTGGTCCCCATAAGCCGACTCCACGGGAATCACCAGGCGGCCACCCTCTTTGAGTTGCGCCTCCAGAGCCTGCGGCACCCGGGGAGCAGCCGCGGTGACGACAATGGCGTCAAAGGGGGCCTCCTCCGGCCAGCCCTGGTAGCCATCGCCGCTTTTTGTTTTGACCCGCCCGTAACCCAGGTTTTTTAGGCGAGCCGCGGCCTGGCGGGCCAGTTCCGGAACGAGCTCGATGGTAAAGACCCGGTCCGTAAGTTCGGCCAGGACCGCGGCCTGATATCCCGAACCCGTACCCACCTCCAACACCCGATCGCCCGGATGCACTTCGGCCCACTGGGTCATCAGGGCTACGATATAAGGCTGGGAAATAGTTTGCCCCGATCCGATGGGCAGGGGATGATCTCCGTAAGCCTGGGAAGCCAGGGCCTCGGGGACGAAGCGATGGCGGGGCACCGTGCCCATGGCGATCAATACCCGGGGGTCGTTGATATCCCGGCGCTGTAGTTGCCGGGCCACCATCGTCTGCCGGATTTCCCGGAAACCATCGTCTGACCGGGCACCTTGGACCAGGCCGGCAAAACCGGCGATCAGGATAATCCCACTCAGAAGCATCACAGCTATAATCTTCATAATGCGCCTCACCAAAATTTCCCAGGAGACCGATGCTCCAAATTTAAGAGGGGAAGAGATAATTTAATTCAATATTTTTTTATAATGATTTTTATTCAATAGTATGTTAAGTTAAAATTCCTTTAACAATCTTCTAACAATCTTCATCCTCGTATTGATTATTTTGCAGATGGTATTATCTTCTGGTGTGTGCAGCAAATTGTTTCTGATAGCCAGCAGGTACAAAGCCATGGATGATGATTTAAAAATTCTGGTTCTCGGAGACGAGGAAAGTCCTGAGGAGCTTATCGAGTACGAGCTGAACAAGTCCAGTCTACGGTGCATCGCGTTGCGTGTCACCTCCCGGGAGGCCTTCCTCCAGGCTTTGCAGGAAACTTCACCCAGTCTCATTCTGATCACTACCGGACAGACCGAAGTCGGGGGCTTGACCGCCTTTGCTCTGGCTCAAGAGTTCTGCCCGGGAACCCCCTGTTTCTTGATCAGCCCCCCCGGCCGCCAGAAGAGGGTCGCGGGAGGTCAGGAGAACCAGGTTGACGGCGCTGATCACAGTGTTCAGAACATCCCCTTGGAGACCTCGATCGCCAGCTTTTTTGCGTCCACCGGCATGACCTCCCTGGTCTGGGATAGGCCGGAGGTTCCTTTCAAGACCCAGGATACTCTGCAACCGCTCTTGCAAGTCACCGGCGTCATTATCGCCTTTCTCTCCCCGGATGGCCGCATCCTGGAATTTAACCAAGGGGCCGAGCGCCTCACCGGCTGGCGCCGACATGAAATCCTGGGGCAAGACGGTATAGAGTTATTCTTTCCTGGAACTCACCGGACGTCGGCCACCGCACACCTGAACCGGGTATTGTCGGGCAAATCCGCGGAAGGCATTGATCTCCCCCTTAAAGTGCGCCAGGGCGTAACGCTCTCCTATCGCTGGTACTGCAATCTGGTTTCCGATAAACTTGGCCAACCGGCCGGGATCATGCTGGTGGGTCAACACCTTTCCGGGCCCAACCTTTTGGAGAGTCTGCCCCGGGCTCGCTTGGTCAGAGCCTGTCCTGCTCCGGCGGTCAGGCAGAGGCGGGGCCTGATTACCCACCGGACTGGCACCTGCTGAGGCCTTTGCCTACCAAGTTTTGTCAAGGCGCGGCTGCAGCGTCAACTGTGGCGCTTCACTGCGGCCAAACGTTGAGCGACGTCCGATAAATATTCTGATTTTTCCAGGCGATTTACCCAGGCCGGCGGCAGGGCTCTGATACCCAGGTAGGCCCCGCTGAGGCCGCCAGCGATAGAAGCAATGGAATCCGAATCCCCTTCGGTGTTCGCCCCCAGGCGGATCGTGCCCAGAAAGTCATCCGGATTTTTCAGAAAGCAATAAAAAGCCATCAGCACCGCTTCCTCCGCCACCCACCCTTCACCGATATGATTCAAAGCCGCATCCTGGGAGGTCATCTCCAGGGCCTCTTCCAGGCGCGCCAGGGCCTGGTCAAAGTCCTGGGCCTGGCTATGGGTCTCCAACTCCAGGGCCGGCAGCATATCCTCGGGCGAGAGACGATCCAGGGCAAGTTTCACCAGAAAGGCCGCGGCCACGGCTGCCAACTGGGCCGTAGGATGATGGTGGGTGGCCATGGCGCTAGCCGCGGCCACCCGACGCAACTTGGGCAGGTCATGCTGATAGAGAAAACCGATGGGCGCCACCCGCATGGCCGCGCCGCAACCCTTGGAATTGGGCTTGCCGCTCCGCCACCAGGGCACCCCGGCCTCGAGCTGACGCGCCCCATAAAGGCAGGAACCGCCAGGAGACCGGTCATTCTCCGGAGAGCGCAGCCAGGTGACAAACTCCTGGGACAGCACCGCCATGATGGACCCCAGATCCTCATGGCCTGCCGCGATCAGGGCCTCGGCCACCGCCAGGGTCATCTGGGTGTCATCGGTGAATAAGGCCGGCGCCGGAAGCTCCTGAATGCCATTGACACCGTAGCGTTCCTGAATCCCCTTCAGGTCCCAGAACTCCACTGGAGCGCCCAGGGCATCTCCCAATGCCAGTCCGTAGATCATGCCCAAGACCTGTTCCATGCGTTTCCTCTAAGGGTCCAGTTTTTTTATACTCATTGCCAAAAGTTTTTTCCTAACTCACCCCTCACCCTAGCCCTCTCCCCTCAGAGGGGAGGGGGGATAAAAGGAAAAAACTTTTGAGCCTCTTGCAAAATTGCCGGACATGATGTAGTCGCAGGCTTTAGCCTATATGAGCACAGGCTGGAAAGCCTGTGCTACCGGCAAACTCATAAACGCCCAAATAAGATATTGACCGAAAAGAGACTTTTGCAAGAGGCTCTTTTGGCAAACACTATATATCACTACCTGAGAGCCGCAAAACCGGCAATCGATTATGGCTTGAGGGGGGCTGGTTGAGCCACAGGCCCGGGAGTCTTGGCGTCCGGATGCTTGCCCGCCATGGCGACGGCAGGGTCCGGCAACCCCAAAGCCGCCCGTTCCTGTTCGATCTTCTCGAAGATAGCCTGCGCCAGCAGTTGATGCCCGTCCTTGTGCAGATGGCCGCTGAAGTTGGCGAAGATCTGCTTGATATCCTTGCCGGATAAGACGTCCTTCATGGAGATATGATAGACTCCCGGACCCGCCAGGGATTCCCCCAGGGCATCCAGGCCGTGGTCGGTGAGATACAGGCGGTGCTGGGCGTCTTCCTCCAGCCGGCACTGTGTGACCAGAATAACCGGAATACCCCGGGCCCGCACCATGGCCACATTTTTCACCGCGGTGTCATAAGCCAACTTGATGCGGGCCGCAACTTCCTTGGGGTCTTGCCCTGCTGCCACCTGAGCGTCGGCGTCATTGAGGGCGTAGCGGAGGCGAACCTCTTCAGGCACCAGGGACCAAAAAACCTTCTCTATTTTGGCTTCATAGAGCCGCCGGAAAATAAAGACCTTCATCAGCCAGTGGCGGGGGTGCCAGCCCTTGAATTCCTGGCTGCGCCGCCATTCCCGCTCATCCTCCCACTTGTTATAGTCATCGAAGTGCAGGATCACGAGGCTGGGGTCATACGAAAGGGCCTTCGTCAGCACTATGTGGCAGCGCCTGGCCCCGTAACCCGGCACCGCCAGGTTGATGGATTCGGCCTGGATGTCATGCCGGCGCAATTCCTGACCCAAAAGCCCGGGATAGGCTCCTTTAAGACTGGGGCCCCGGGGCACGGAATCGCCCACCGTAAAGATGCGAAACACTCCCGGGGGCCGCTGGCGTTGAAATGTTTGGGAATAAAAACGGCGTCCTCCGGCCCGGAAGAGTTCCACCGTGCCGTCCCCGTGCTCGTCGAATCCGGCTTGGGGATTGTAGCCGTAGTCAAACCGCCCCGAGAAATCCTGGCCAAAAAAGAGGCGCGCCCCCGCCTCTGCCAGAACCAACAGGCAGATAACCACAAGGCAGGCGGGAGTGATCAGTCGTTTCATCAGAATTGAAAGTAGATAAATTCTTTATCCTGCTCCCCGGAAGAGACGATCAATAAGATCATCACGGCGTATACCAGACCCCGGGCCAGCCAGGGGACCTGCGACAGCGAGGCCTCATCCCGGTATTTCCAGGTAAGGACCTGGAGCAGAATCAGGGGCAGGATGTGGATCATAAGCCAGATGGCGGAGGATTCCCAGGACAGCCCGGCTGCGGCGTTCCAGTTGCCCAGGGCGCCGAACCAGGTCCCCAAATAGGCCACGCTGGGGCTGCGGAAAATGGCCCAGCCCACCAGGGTCAAGACAAACATCAGGAGCATTGCGGCGGCGTCCCGCCCGGTCCAGGCCCCGTTTTTGGCTTTTTTGTCCATGATGCGATCAAACGGCGGCACCACCCGGTAGAGGATGAGCAGGGCGCCATGATACGCCCCCCAGAGGACGAAGACCCAGCTCGCGCCATGCCAGAGGCCGGCCAGAAGCATGACGATGGCCAGATTCCGCAGGGTGTCCCACTTCGCGCCCCGATTGCCGCCTAAAGGGATGTACAGGTAATCCCGGAACCAGGTAGACAGGGAGATGTGCCACCGACCCCAAAATTCCGAGGGCGTGCGGGAAAAATAAGGAAACCGGAAGTTCTCCATGAGGTCGATCCCCAGCAGCTTGGCGGACCCCCGGGCGATATCGGTGTAACCGGCGAAATCACTGTAAATCTGGAAGGCGAAGGCCACCACCCCGATAACCGCCCAGTAGCCGTTGAGGCTGGTCTTGGGATCAAAGGCATAGTTGGCCAGAATGGCGCAGTTATCGGCCACAAAAATCTTCTTAAAAAACCCCACCAGCATCAGGCACAAACCATCCTGGAGGTGGGAATTCCGAAAACTGGCCCCCTGTTCCAGCTGAGGAATGAGATTTTTGCCCCGTTCGATGGGTCCCGACACCATTTGAGGGAAAAAAGCGTCGAAGGTGGCAAAGGTGAGCAGATCCGCACACGCCGGACTTTGGCCGCGGTAGATATCGATGACGTAGCCCAGGGATTGGAAGGTATAAAAGGAGATGCCCACGGGCAGGATGATTTTCAGCAGAGGCAGGTCGGCGGTAAAGCCGATGACGCCCACGAGCGACTTGAAGGAATCCGTAAAGAAGTTGAAGTACTTGAAGAATCCCAGGATGGCCAGACAAAACACTATGCTGAGAATCAGGTAATACTTGGGTCGCCTGTCCCCAGCGAAGAGCCCGATGGCTTCATGGGCCCCGAAAAAAGCCAGGCCCATAGCGGCGCTGATCACTAAGAGGGACAGGGAGATCTGTGAGGCGGGGAGCCAGAGGAAACACCCTAGCAGCCAGGCGGCCGGCAAGAGGGAGAAGCCCAAAACCTGCCATCCGGCTTTTTTCTGTCCGGCGATGCTCAGGCCGCAGTTGTAATCGATGACCGTGGTGGCCAGCACCAGGGCCAGAAACCGGACATCCCAGCAGCCATAGAAGAAATAGCTGCCGGCCAACAACAAGAGTAATCGCCGCCTGACCGGCAGGAGCCAGTAACAGATGATGACGAGAGGCAGAAAGATGAAATATTGCCAGGAAATGAAGGACATAGCGTTTCGGTAAGAAATCCGTTCCAGTTACGCTAAAGATTGCTGGAACAACCCTAACTGATGCTTATTGGTTGCGATGGACGAAACCATCTCCCCTTTCTGGGATGGACGCGGCTGTAATTTTAGCTGGCCTTTATTATACTCTATCGCAGGGTAAAGGGCCATCTTCAGGAAGACAATCTTCCTGTTAGGGGAATCTTAGACTTTGCGGCACATCACCAGAAGCCGAGGCTCGCCGCTGATGGGTAGGTGATATATATGATGTTCCAGCGGTTCCAGACCCAGGAGTGGACAGGCAGAACTGGCCGTTTCCAGCTCAAGGCCTGTCAGATGCACACTTTTGAGGGCCAGAACCAAGCCCCCCGTGGCCAGTAATGGCTCGGCCAGCTCCAGCAGGCGGGGGAGTAAGAAGGTGGCCCGGGAGACCACTGCGTCCACCTTCGGCTCCCTTTTCCGGGCCAGAGAGGGGGTGAGATGGGTCTGAACAACTTCGACGCCGGTCAGCCTGAGGCGGGAGACCAGGTATTCCAGAAACGCTGTTTTTTTCTGACGGGCCTCCACCAGGGTCAGGTTAAGTTCGGGGCGAGCCAGTTTTAGCACCAAGCCGGGAAAGCCGGCGCCACTGCCCAGGTCAATCAAGGACACAGCCCGGCCCAAAAACGGCGATACCGCCAGAGAGTCCAGGAAATGCTTGATGATCATGTCCCGGGGGTTTTTCAGCCCGGTTAAATTGGTCTTGGCGTTCCAAACTTGCAGCTCTTCCAGATAGATCCGCAGCTGCTCCAACGTGGCGGGAGGCAGTTCCAGGCCCAGGGCTACAACGCCTTCCGTCAGGAGCGCCAGGGGATCTATCTCCGGGGGGGCTTGCACGATACTTTTTCCAGTCTTTGAACGATTGTTCATGAGCCTCTGACTTTCCCACAAGGCATGAAAAGTTTCCGATGGCAAACTCTTAACTTTGAACCTTGAACCTTGAACTTTTTCCTTTTATAGCAGTTGCCAAAAATTCTTTCTGATTGCTGGATTTCTAAATCCCCCTAAATCCCCCTTTTTCAAAGGGGGACTTTTAAAGCAATTCCGCTAAGTTCCCCCCTTTGGAAAAGGGGGGTTAGGGGGGATTTAGCTTCTTAGACAATGTACCTTAAAGGAAAAAATTTTTGGCAAACGCTATAACTCATTTCCCCAAGCAAAACTGGCCGAAGATACGATCTAAGATCGCCTCCCCCACTTCCTCCCCGGTGATCTCTCCCAATTCCCGAATGGCGGCCGCGAGTTCCAGGGCCACCAGTTCCCAGGAAGGCTCATTGTCGTTATTTTCATCAGCGACAAGTAATTCCTTGGCCTGGCCGAGGTAGCCCAGGCACTGCCCAAGATGTTGATGATGGCGGGCCTGCGTGATCATCTGCCCCTGCACCTTGAGACCGCCGCCCAGGGCCAGGCCCACAATCTCGTTCTTCAAAGCCGGGATACCTTCCCCGGTGCGGGCCGAAATTTTGATCAAGGGCCAGGCCGTGAGGTTCATCAACCCAACCTCTGAAAACTCCGGAGCCAGGTCAACCTTGTTGATCACGAGAAGTCCGCGACGCTCTGCCAGTTCGGCCAAAGCCGCCTCATCCTCGGAGGCCAGCGGAGCGCCATGGTCCACCAGATACAGGACCAGGTCTGCCTGCCGCAATCGCGCCCGGGTGCGTTCGATCCCCAGTTCCTCTACCCGGTCCTGGGCCGGGCGCAGGCCCGCAGTATCGCTGAACCGCACCACCACGCCTCCCAGCGTAATGCACTCCTCCACCAAATCCCGGGTAGTGCCGGGGATTTCGGTGACGATAGCCCGCTCCATGTCCAAAAGGCGGTTCAGCAGACTGGATTTACCCACGTTGGGCCGCCCGGCGATGACCACCAGCAGCCCTTCCCTGAGCAGGCGTCCGGCTTCATAGGTGTCTGCCAGGGACTTCAAGAAACTTGCCTGTGCCTCAAGATTTTCCTGGATGGCGGCAGCGGGTAACTCTCCGGCTTCTTCGGGGAAGTCCAGAGCGGCCTCCACCCGGGCGGCAAGATCCAGAAGATCCTGCCGCACCTGGCGCAGCCTTCGCCCCAAGCGGCCGTGCAGGTGCTCCGCGGCCACCTGGACGTGGGCTTCGGTCCGGGCGGAGATGACCTCCAGGACCGCTTCCGCCTGGGTCAGATCAAGACGCCCGGACAGAAAAGCCCGTAAGGTAAATTCGCCCGGCCGGGCCAGCCGCGCCCCGTGGGTCAGGGTCAGGTCCAGAATGCGCCGCAAGACCCCATAGCCCGAATGGCAGTTGATTTCCACCACGTCTTCCCGGGTATAGGTATGAGGAGCCCGCATGAAGGCCAGGAGCACCTCATCAATAATCGCTCCTGTGGGGTCGACGATGTGGCCCAGAGAGAGCCGATGGGACCGCCACGGTTGGCGGGGCTTATGGGGACGGAAGAGGCGGCGGGCGATAGCATAGGCTCGCGGGCCGCTGAGCCGGACTATACCGATCCCCGCCTCGCCCGGGGGGGTGGAGATAGCCGCAATGGTATCGGCCGCGTCAGGTGGGGTCATGCCGGGCCGCCGGCATCCTCCTGACTTTCTTTCCTTTTGACCGGCGAAATAACCACCTTCTTATAGAGACCTTCGCCCCGGCTGATGGTCTTCAAGTCTTTATCGCCCTGCAGGGCCATATGCACGATGCGGCGATCATAAGGATTCATCGGATTTAAGGTAACGGATTTGCCGGTGCGTTTAACCTTCTCCCCGTATTTCTGGGCCAGCAGGGCCAGGGCTTCGTTATGACGAGCCCGGTAAGCCTCCACATCAATGGCGATCCTGACCTTTTTTTTGGTCTGCTTGGCCAGCATTTTGGTGACGAGATATTGCAGGGCGTCCAGGGTCTGGCCCTGTTTGCCAATGAGCAAACCAGCGTCGCCGGTGGCTATGAGCAGGCTAATCCGGTCTTCTTCCTGAGTGGCGCTCACCGTAGCCGATTCCTCCATCTTCTCCAACACCTGCTCCAGGATTTCCCGGGCCCGGGGCAGCAGGTCTTCCTCCGGCTCGACCTGCAAAGCAGCGCGAATCCTGGCCTTCTTGCCCCCCAGACCAAAAATCCCGGGAGACCCCACCGACAGAATCTCTATCTCCAACTCCTCCGAAGGAACTTGAAAATGGGCGCAGGCACTTTCGATGGCCTCTTCAGTGGTTTTGCCTTCAAACTCCAAAAACTCCATCAACTCTTCCCCTGAGACCTACGTAAGGTACTTATTGGTATAGTGCTGCTGAGCGATGGACAAAACGTTGTTCATCAGCCAATAGATCACCAGTCCTGAGGCGAAATTAAGAAACATGAACGTAAAAATCAAGGGCAGAAACATCATCATCTTGGCCTGGGTGGGGTCTCCGGCGGATGGCGTCATTTTTTGCTGAATAAACATGGTGGCCCCCATGATCAGGGGGGTGATGAGCAAAGGATCTTTGGCGGACAGGTCGGCTAGCCAGACGATATTGGTAAACGGCAGCGTGGGAATAAATGGAGCATGGCGCAACTCGATGGCATAACCCAGCACATTATACAAGGCGATGAACACCGGCAATTGCAGCACCATGGGCAGGCAGCCAGCCATGGGGTTGACTTTGAAGGTGCGGTACAAGCCCATGAGCTCCTTATTCATGGCTTCCTTGTCATCTTTATATTTTTCCCGGATCTTGGCCACCTTAGGCTGGAGCTTCTGCATGTCCTTCATGGACTTGTAGCTCTTGTGGTTGGGATACCAGAAGACAATCCGGAGCAGGATGGTAAAAATGACAATGGTCCAGCCATAATTGTGGGTGTAGCTGTTCAGCCAGTTCAAAAAGGTCAGAAAGGGTTTGCCCACGAAGTCAAACCAGCCGAAGTTGACCGCCCGGTCCAGCCCTAGTGGCTTGAGATCGTCCAAGTTTTTCGGGCCGAAGTAGAGGAGATAGGAAAACCGGGCTGCCTGCCCCGGAGCCAGGGACTCCACCGGAGTCCTGAGGCTGGCCACCATGGGCGCTTTTGGCGGTTCGGACAGGGTAACCCAAGCCTTGGCGGACTCGGGGATCATGGCCGTTAAAAAATACCCTTCGTCAAGCCCGGCCCACTCCACTTTGCCGGTAAAAGTCTGGGGCTCTTTGAGGTCGCCGCTTTTGAGGTCATGCAACTTGTTGTTGATAGAGCCGTTGAACCCGAGAAAATGGGAGGTACTGGCTTCCTCCCCGGCGAAATTTTCGCTCAGGTCCAGATTGATCTGCCCCTCCAGGGGTTGTTTCGTATGATTGGTGAGTTGGACTGCCAGGTCGAAGCCGTAGCTGTCAGCCTTGAAGGTGAAGGTTTTGACGAAGGTCAGGCCCTCGGGACTGACGCAGGTGAATTTCAGGGTACTCTTGTCGCCGTCTTTGAGGGTCAAGCCGGAGGTGGAGGCCTCACACAGAGCCATCCCGGCCACGTTCAAGGTCTTGCTTTCCCAACTCACGGTCAGGGGCAATTCGTTGGCGCCGCCCTCCCGGACCAGATCCTTGGGTCCGATCTTGGCCGTTTCCGGGTTCAAATAGCGATCCACCTCGAACCCCACTGGCCCCAGTTTAAAATGGTAGAGGGGCTCAAAGGGCATGCGATTCTTATATTTTTTTAACTGGAAGCTCTTGAGCCGTCCACCCAGTTCGGTGAATACCGCCCGGTACAAGGGGGTGTCCACCACCACGTCCTTGGCGGGCTGGGCCGTCGGCGGGCGCACTGGCAGAGGCGCCGAAGGCGCGGGTCGCGCCGCCACCGGAGGGGGCGCCGGGGCCGGGGCCGCAGGTTTGGCTGCGGTCTGGGTTTGGGACGAAGGCGGCACAGGGCTTTTCAGCTTATCCCCAAAATAGATGAAGGCCATGAACACCACGAAACTTAAGGCCAGGGCAATCAAGGCCCGTTTTTCCATAGAGAGACTCCTAAGGTACCGGGTCCCACCCTCCAGGATGGAAGGGGTGGCAACGACATAGACGCCGGATAGTCAACCCGAGGCCGCGCCCGACGCCATGGCGGCACAGCGCCTCAGCGGCATACTGGGAACACGTGGGCACAAACCGGCAGCAGCTGGGAAACAGGGGTGAGATCAATACCTGATATACACGGATTATAAAAAGGGCCACTTTAGTCATGGTGTTATATTTCTGGCCCGGGCCAAGAGCAGCCGGCCCAACTCCTCTTCGACCTGATGGTACCCCAACTCTGCCGCCCCTTTCTTGGCCATAATGACCAGGTCTACGGCAGGCAATTGCAAGCGATGACGGCGAAAAAACTCCCGGAGCAGGCGTTTTACCCGATTCCGCTGCACGGCTTTCCCCAGACGTTTGGTCACGACCAGCCCCAGCCGGGGACCTTCTGCGGCCGGGGGCGCCAGGGTCACGCCGAAATGGCGCGTGTATAACCGCTTGCCCTGGGCCTGGGCCCGAAGGTAGTCTCGGCGATGGCGGACCCGCTCTGCCTTAGTGAACCGGGCGGTCCCTTTGGGGTTGGGGTCAGGACAGTGGCGGAGCACCGGCGGTTGGCATCAGGGATGAGGCTTAGGAACTCCTCATCTTCAGACTGAAAGACGTTTCCGGCCTTTGGCCCGCCGGCGCTTGATTACCTGGCGCCCGGCACGAGTGCTCATCCGCTCCAAAAACCCGTGGGTACGAGCCCGGCGCACATTATGAGGTTGATAGGTGCGTTTTGACATTTCGTTTTCCTTATCCCAGAACTTATTCCAAACATTGTATAAACCATTTATGCTGCTTTTTGTCAAGGTCTTGTGCCAATTAATCGCCCTGTCCTCACATAAACTTTTCTCAGTATAGGTGAGTACGTGAAGCTCACCAATCCCTGCGAAATTTAAGGAAATCGGCTCCCCGGGAGTAGGGTAATATGGATTTTTAAGTTGAATTTTTTCACTAAGTAGGCACAATAGATAAACAAGGGGCTTTCTGGTCGCGCCGGCGCTCGGGAACCGGGTGCTTATTTTGCCCTCTGGCGTTTTTCACTCTAGGGCAGAGCCTGCCCCAACGCAATTACGATGGTGTTTCCCGCATAAAAATTATAAAAATATAAAAATCCGCAGGATGCGGTGTGTTCCACGATATGCTAAGGAGTCAGGCACATGTTTCTTGATCCCATATTAGGATGGTTCTCCAATGATCTGGCCATCGACCTAGGGACCGCCAACACCCTGGTCTATGTCAAAGGCAAGGGCATCGTCTTGAGCGAGCCTTCCGTGGTGGCGGTGCGTAAGAACGACCGGGACCACCGCAACCGGGTGCTGGCCGTGGGTCGCGACGCCAAGATGATGCTGGGCCGCACGCCAGGGAATATCGTGGCTATCCGCCCCATGAAAGACGGGGTCATCGCCGACTTTGAAATCACCGAGGCCATGCTGCGCCACTTCATCCGCAAGGTCCACAACCGCGGCTCCTTGATCCGGCCGCGTATCATCATCTGCGTGCCGTCGGGCATTACCCCGGTGGAAAAACGGGCGGTGCGGGAATCGGCTGAATCCGCGGGAGCCCGGGAAGTCTATCTCATTGAAGAACCCATGGCCGCGGCCATCGGCGCCGGCCTGCCTATCACCGAGCCCATCTGTAATATGGTGGTGGATATCGGCGGCGGGACCTCGGAAGTGGCGGTCATTTCCCTGGCGGGCATCGTCTATGCCAAGTCCGTCCGGGTGGGCGGCGACAAGATGGACGAGGCCATTTTGCAGTATGTCAAGCGGACCTATAACCTCCTCATCGGGGAGCGCACCTCCGAAATTATCAAAACCACCATTGGCAACGCCTATCCCGGCACCGAGGTGGAAACCATGGACGTCAAAGGCCGGGACCTGGTCACTGGCATCCCTAAAATCATCAACGTCAACTCCGATGAGGTGCGCCAGGCCATCCAGGAACAGATCGACACCATCGTGGCCGCGGTCAAAACCGCGCTGGAGCAGACGCCGCCAGAGTTGGCCGCGGACATCGTCGACCGGGGCATCTATCTCACCGGCGGCGGCGCTTTGCTGAAGAACCTGGACATCTTGCTCCATCAGGAAACCGGGCTGCCTATCAAGATCGCCGACGATCCCCTGTCCACGGTGGTCATGGGGTCGGGCCGGGCCCTGGATAATCTCAACATCCTCAAGGAAGTAATGGTGGATTGAGGCGGTTAGATGTGCACCCCCAAGGTCGCTACCGAACTCCGCTTCTCATAGCCCTGGTCCTGCTGCTGGTCTTTGCCGTACTCTCCCTGAGCCTCAAACGCTCGCCGGTTATACAAAAGGTGCAAGGGGTCATCGTCTCCGTAACCGCCCCCCCTTTGGCGGGGATGGAGTATGTCGTCCGCCCGGTCAAACAACTCTGGCTGGGCTATTTCTATCTGGTGGGCGTTGAACGGCAAAACACCGAACTGAAGCGGCAATTGGAGGAGTATAAGCAGCGCCAGGTCCGCTTCCAGGAGGCCCAGGAGGGCTTGACCCGCCTCGAGGGCTTACTGGATCTGAAACGGCAAGTGGCCCTCCCCGTCATTGGGGCCCGGGTCATTGCTTATGACCCCTCCTTGTGGTCCCGGTCCGCCATCATTGATCAGGGCAAGGCCCAGGGGGTCAAGGAGGGCCTGCCGGTCCTGGCCCCCCAGGGTATCGCCGGCCGTATTGTAGAGGTTTATCCCCAATACTCCAAAGTCATGCTGATCGTGGACCGCAAAAGCGGCGCCGACGCCATGGTGCAGCGCACCCGGGCCCGGGGCGTGCTCAAAGGTAAGGGCGGCAACCGCTGCTCTCTTGAGTATGTTCCCAAAAACGCCGACGTGCAGGTGGGTGACCTGGTGCTGGCCTCGGGATTGGTGGGACTGTATCCCAAAGGTCTGGTCTTTGGAAAAGTCACTGCGGCCAACAAGAAAAATCCCGGGGTCTTCCAGGAGATCGAGGTGACCCCCAACGTCGATCTCTCCACCCTGGAAGAGGTCCTGGTTGTCAAGGTGGCCAATCTGGCCTTGTCCGAACCATGATGGCGCCTCTCATAGCTTTCAGCCTGGTGGGCCTGGTTATTTTTTATATCCAGAATCTGGTGTTCTTTCCCTATGTGCACCTGCGCCTGCTGGCCCTGCTGCTCTTTTACGTGAGCCTGCGGCCGTCTTTGCCCCTCGCCCTGGGTCTGAGTCTGGTGCTTGGCCTTCTCCAGGATAGTTATACCACTACTCCGCTGGGGCTCCATTTGGGGGCCTCCCTGATGCTGGTGGCCGTGGCCCGGTTGTCCAGGCGCGGCCTGCTCCTGCGCCAACTGGGGTTTCAAGTGCTGGTCAGTCTGGCGGCGCTGTTGCTCCAGGAGGTTTGCCTGCAAGCCGGCGCCTTCATATTGGGGTATCAGCCCTTTTTTTCCCATGATTTGATCAACGTGCACCTGATGGAAATCCTGGGCACTGCGGCCCTGGGACCCTTGATGTATCTGTTGGTGCAGGGGATAGAAAACTTCCTGCGCCGCCTGGGCTGGCGCCCCCACAGTGAACCCATGCCTTATCAGCCCTTTGGGGACTGAGGTATCAACAATTTCGCGGGATTATCCGACCCTGGTTCCCCTATGGATGATCGACTGAGCACAACAAGCCATGCCGCTCCTGGATAAAGACAGGCTTTCAGGCTTTAAGCTCCGGGAAAACACCTCCGGCGGCATAATGGACCCGGAAGAACAGGACCGCGTCCGCCGAACCTTCTCCCGGACCGCCCTCATCGTCCTGTGCCTCTTCGGCGTCCTGTTCTTGCGTCTCTGGTTCCTGCAACTGGTTCAGGGCGAAGAGATGCAGCAGCGTTCGGAGCATAACCGCATCCGCCTTCAGGATCTGCCCCCCTGGCGGGGTATGATTTTGGACCACAACGGCCAGGTGCTGGTGGCCAACCGGCCCAGCTACGAGCTGGTGGTGGTTCTGGAGGATGTGGGAGATATTCCCCTGTTGTCGAGCCGCCTGGGTCAACTGCTGCGCCTGGACCCTCAGCAACTGACGACCCAACTGCAAAACGCCAAAAAGGCGGGCCTCCATCAGGCGCGCATCCGTGCCGATCTCTCCTTTGATGAGATGGCCAAGGTGGAGACCTTTCAACCGGAACTCCCCGGAGTGATGATCCAGATCCAGCCGAAGCGGGAGTACCGTAATCAAGGCATGGCCAGCCACTCCTTGGGCTACCTGGGAGAAATCAACGACGCTCAGATCAAGAGCGGCAAGTATCCCTCTTATAAGATGGGGGATTACTTGGGCAAATGCGGGGTGGAACTGGCCTGGGAAAAGTTCCTCCGAGGCAAGCGGGGTTCTCGCCGCATCGAAGTGGACGCCTATGGCCGGGAATTAGGCCAGTTGGATAGCGTCTTCCCTACTCCCGGGGCCAACATCCATCTTACCCTGGACAATCGGATGCAACGTGAGGCCGAAGCCTGCCTGGACGGTAAGGTGGGAGCCATCGTGGCCCTGGACCCCAGGACCGGCAACGTCCTGGCCCTGGCCTCTTCTCCCACCTATTCCCAGGAAGCCTTCGAGCGGGGCCTTTCCGTCTCCGAATGGGACAGGATCAACCACGATAAGACCCATCCCCTGGAAAACCGTACCATCAAAGGGCAGTATCCCCCGGGTTCCACCTTTAAGATCGTCATGGCCGTGGCGGGCCTGGAAGAAAACGTCATTAGCCCCGGCACCATCATTTACTGCAACGGCAAACTTCCCTTGGGCAATCATGTGTTTCATTGCTGGCTCAAGGGCGGCCACGGCGGCGTCAATCTCCACAAGGCCCTGGTCGAGTCCTGCGACGTCTATTTCTATGAGGTGGGCCTGCGCTTAGGCGTCGACCGCATCGCCAAATGGAGCCGGCGTTTCGGCCTGGGCGAGCCCACCGGTCTCAATCTGGACAAAGAATCACCGGGGCTGGTGGCCTCCCAGACCTGGAAAAAAGCCCGGTTCAAACAGGGTTGGCGCGACGGCGACACCATCTCGGTGGCCATCGGCCAGGGCTACAATCTTGCCACCCCCATCCAGATGGCCCGGGTGACCGCGGCCATCGCCAATGGCGGCATCATTTATAAGACCCATTTGGTAGAGAAAGTGGAAAGTCCGGCCGGGGAGATTCTCTACCAGGCCAGGCCCGAGGTCCAATCCCGCCTGGAGGCGAGCCCCGCCACCCTGGAGGCGGTGCGCCGGGGTCTGGACGGAGTCGTGAGCGAATCCAGAGGCACGGGCAGATCCGCCCGCCTCGCCAGTATCCAGGTGGCCGGCAAGACCGGCACCGCCCAGGTGGTGGCTATCGACCGGGATGATCCCAAGCGCGAGCGAGGCCAGGGCATGCAAGATCACGCCTGGTTCGTGGCCTATGCCCCGGCTGACGACCCCAAGGTGGCCGTGGCAGTTTTAATAGAGCACGGCGGCCACGGCGGCTCTGCGGCCGGCCCCCTGGCCAGCCGGGTCATCAAGGCGGGCCTGTCCGAACCCCAGGTAGCCCAGACGAAATAGAAACAGCTATCAGCTTTTAGCGTTTGCCATAAATTTATGCCGCTGGCTGACTTTTAAATCCCCCTAAATCCCCCTTTTTCAAAGGGGGACTTTATAAGTAATTCCTTATAGTTCCCCCCTTTACTAAAGGGGGGGTAGGGGGATTTTGGGTGTTAAATTATCTCCTATTACGGAAAGAACTTTTGGCAAGCGCCATAAATCGGAGTTCGTAAAGCTTAATGCTTCCCAGCCAGACAGACCCGGTCTCTCCCGGACTGCTTGGCCTGGTACAAAGCCACATCTGCGGCCTGCAGAAGGGCTCTATTTGTATTGCCATGCTCCGGGAAGATTGCCACTCCCAAGGACAGGGTAACGGAATCCAGGACGCGGTCCCCGTAATATATTTTCAGATTTCGGACTGCTTCCCGCAATTGTTCAGCGCGTTGCTGCGTTATGGCTGGGGAGACATCCGTCATGATAATGGTAAACTCTTCACCCCCGTAGCGGCAGGCGATATCACTACCCCTCACCTGCTGGTCCATGACTTTGGCAACCTCCTTTAATAAGGCGTCTCCCGCGTCATGGCCAAAGGTGTCGTTAAAATGTTTGAAATGGTCAATATCGGCCATGAGGACCCCAACTTGCTTCCCCTGGCGTTCAGCCCGGCGCAGTTCCCGTTCCGTGGATTCCTCCATATAGCGACGATTGTACAAGCCGGTGAGGGGGTCACGGACCGAGAGATTTTGCAGAGTTTCCTGCAATTTCAGCTTGGCCAGGGCCAAGCCCAAGTGGTCGGAGACCCTCAGGGCTAAGTTTAGTTTGGCTTCTGCCTGTTTTGGATCAGAAGACCCGAGAAGGACATGGAATACGCCGATGGCTTCTCCCTGGGCCACCAAGGGCACACAGAGGTAGGCCGTCTTCTGCGCTTCCACATGCCGGCACTTAAACCCAGACTGCATTTCGGCCAATCCATGAGCCCGGCCGCGGCGCAGCGCCCAGCACTCGTTGGGGGCGAACACCGTCTCCGCTGGGGGAAGTTCTCCCCAAAGGGTGGCGGCCTCCACCAAAGTGCGTGAGGCATTGAACAGAAACACACCCCCGGAGTCAGCTGGGAACAACTTCTGGACTGACTGCCGGATGACGAGATAGGCTTCCTCGGTGGTATTACAGCTTTGCAACAGTTCACCCATCTGGCCGAGAAGGCTGATTTCAGCATTGCGTTGTTCCAGTTCCTGGGCCCAGCCCTGCAACCGCGCATTGGCCTCCCGCAATTGAGTATTTCGTTCTGCCACTGCGGCCTCCAGTTCCTTGCGCTCGGTAATGTCAAAGAAAAGCCCGCTGACGTAATCCACTTTGCCATCCGCGGTGCAGATAATGTGGCTGCGCTCGTGGACCCAGATTACGTTCCCTTTTTGGGATCTGATCCGATATTCCCTGACATATGACTTATTAGTCTTCAAAGCATGAATAAATTCTTCTATGGTGTGGTTAAGATCTTCCTCAAGAATCAGGTCAGTCCATTTAAGCCGCCGAGTGTCAAACTCTTCCTTGGGGTAGCCGGTCATGGCTTCGAGTTTGCCATCCAAAGTTTCCAGAGCGCCGTCCACATATCCTTTAAATAAGACCGCGGGAATGTTGTCGATGACGATACTGAAATCCCGTTCAGTCTGTCGCAGTTTTTCTTCGAGTTGCTTGGTCTCGGTGATGTCGAAGAACAGGCCGCTGACATATTCCACTTTCCCGTGCGAATCGCAAACAATATGGCTGCGCTCATGGACCCAGGTGACGTTGCCTGCTTTCCCCCTGATCCTGTACTCCCGGACGTAAGCCTTGTTGGTCTTCAGGGCTTGAATAAAGACCGCTTTGGTGGGGTCTCGATCTTCTTCAAGCATCAGGTCGGTCCATTTCAACCGGTGGGACAGGAAATCTTCCTGGGAGAACCCCGTCATGGCCTCAACTTTTTGATCATAGAGATCAATCGAGCCGTCCAGATATCCCTTAAAAAGCACAGCCGGAACATTATTCATCAAGATGCTGAATTGCTGCTCCATTTTCTGCAAAGCCTCCCGGGTTTGGTCGATATCGGAAGATTCCATCAGTCCTATTGCCTCGCTTTAGCCGTCTTATTTGAAAGCCTGTTTCCCGTGGTTGACATCGAGATGATAGTGTTTCAAGGCCGTCCTTTCCTTGATGGAAGGCAGGGTAGCATAAATTTCACGCTGGAAGAAATTAAATTGCCCCTGATTTTAGACTATGAAGCCTTCGATAAACCGATAACGCGAGGCTCGGCAGATTATAAGCTCCGGGTAAGGCAGGAAGAGAAAACGGAGTCGACCCTTATAAACCGCCTCTCATAATTATTTTATTAAATAGTTTAAAAAATACTTGACAAAATTTAAAATTATCCTTAATATGAAACGCAAATCCGCCATGAGGGCGGGGACGATAAGCCACGGGTTTCATCAAGGATGAGAAGAGAGCCGGGTTGCCTTAAAAAGGGTAACCCTTTTTTATTTAGTGATTTTTATCTTTTGGAAGGTATAAAAATTTGTTGGAGGGTGAGAAAATGAGACAAAAAAAAATGAAATATTCATCAAAGCTGAGATATTTATTGGCAATGTTAGCAGTTGTGGGATTGGTGCAGGTGGTTGACATTAATCCAGCCTGCGCTAGCATTACATCATTTTTTAATAATTTAGCGGGCTTCAATGCTGCTGCCGGAAATCCGCCCATCGCCATTAATTTCGACACCATAGCCAAAAACGCTGATATTACCGGGGCAACAATCCAAGGCGTCACCTTTCAAGGTCCCAGCGTGCCGCTGATCGTTGTTGATCAGGCTGATATGGGGGGGCAGCTTTTCGCCACAACCCCTCTGCAGCTATTATCACCAGGCGGCACAGACCTGTCGCAGGAGAACGACGATCTGACCTTGATTTTCAACACCCCGGTTAATGCTTTTGGATTTGATCTGATTTATCGGGTGGCTGATGGCGCCTCGTTCGTCTCCATCGATATACGTGATCCTTCTGATAACGTACTTTTTTCTGATGCTTTTATCCCATCATCAGCTTCAGGAGTTGGCCAAGCAGATTTTTGGGGGTTTGTTTCTACGAGCAACGACATAGCCAAAATTATCATTGATGAATTTGATCCAAGTCCCCTTGACGACAATATCGGTTTTGACACCTTCCGGTTCCAACCTGCGGCCGCGCCTATCCCCATCCCCGGTTCGGTGCTCCTCCTGGGTTCCGGACTACTGGGTCTGACGGGGTTAAGGAGATTCAGGAAGGGTTAGCCAGCCATTCCTTTCAGCGACAAACCCAGGCAGGGTCTGTTATGGCCCTGCCTTTTTTTGTTTTCAAATTGTAGCTGTTAGCTTGCCCAGTTCGATAATTATCGCTAAAGGGGCAATAGATATAGATATGATCTGGATAGCAGGTCTGATGAAGAAGTCAAGTTTTAAAGGGGAGGCCGGCGCCCCCAAACCCATCACTCCGGCTTGCGAGACTCCCGCCGGTGGCGCCAGGCCTGCTTCAGTCAGGTCCAGGTGCCCTCTTCCCAGCCGTACTTGCCGATGAGCTTCACGAAGCGGCAGCCGCCGTGGTATTCAAATTTCAGTCCTTCTGTGGTTTTGCGGACGACGGTCAGCGTCTGGGACCAGGTGTCCCCCACGGGAATCACCAGCCGCCCCCCCAGAGCAAGTTGCTCGGTCAGGGGCCGGGGCACCTGGGGGGCGCCCGCGGTGACGATGACGGCGTCAAAGGGCATCTCCTCGGGCCAGCCCAGGGTGCCGTCACCCACCCGGGTCTTGATATTGGTATATCCCAGCGACGTCAGAATCTGCTCTGCCCTGGCGAGCAGCACGGCCATCCGGTCGATGGTAAAGACCTGAGCCGCCAGCTCGGCCAGGATAGCCGCCTGGTAGCCCGAGCCGGAGCCGATTTCCAGCACCCGGTCCGTTGCCTTTAACTCCAGCATCTCGGTCATCAGGGCCACAATGTAGGGCTGGGAGATGGTCTGGTCTTCCCCAATAGGCAGGGGATAATCTTGGTAGGCCTGGTCCCACAGATGCGAAGGGATGAAGCGGTGCCGGGGCACCTTGCCCATGGCCGCCAGCACCCTGGGGTCGGATACCCCCCGGGCCGCGATCTGCCTCTCCACCATCCGCTGGCGCTCGACGTTAAAGTTATCTTCGGTCATGGGTCATCCTCTTAAGGAAATACCAGGTTCGTGGCCTCAGGATCGATGTTCTTTACAAGATAGGGTCGCTGTCTCCGGTTGTCCATTCTAAATGCCACCCAAGTTTATCGACGCCATTTTTTAGGAGCCGATAAGGATATGCGTTCAAACAGGTAATTTGGTAGCCGCAGGCTTTCCCTGAAAATCCCAATCCCCCTAAATCCAATGCAGTTCACTTATAACGTTTGCCATAAATTTATGCCGCTGGCTGATTTTTAAATCCCCCTAAATCCTCCTTTTTCAAAGGGGGACTTTTTGGGACACCTGAAAGAAAACGAAACCAGGCAGTTTACGTCAAGGGCACCAGTTCCACCCGGCCCCAGGCCCCCAGCTTCTCACCTACGACCACCACCGCTCCCAGGATCTCAGGCTGGCTGGCAATCCACTCCAGGGCTGAGGCAATGGTATCGGGACCCTGGACCCGATTGCCCAGCGCGGTAGCTGCGGCATCGGCCAGGGCTGGGCTTATGGCCAGGACACAGGCGGCATCCGCCCGGCCGAAGCTCAAGGAATGCCCCACGGTGGCGGAGGAAGTGCATACCCCCAAGGGACTGAGGGCGGGATCAAGGTTGAGCCCCACCCGGCGGCTCAAGGGTGACTTGCCGGCAAACAGGGCCACCGTAGCGGGCCGGGTGATAGAGAGATAAATATCGCCGCCATTTTCCACGATCACTTCGGGGCTCAACGCAGACAGGTGGTGTCCGACCCGGGCTGCCAAGGCGCCGGCCACCGCGGCCATAGGACCCACCTGCACGGCCGCGGCCGCCTCGATCATCTCCCGGGCCACCGGCGGGGCAAAAGGGTCCGGGGGCCAGGGAACGAGGCTGGTGAGAAAACCGGGGTACCTCGCAATGTAGGTCTCCAACTGATGGCGTTCCTGGATAACCAGTTCCCGGACCTCTTGGGTAAAGTCCCGGCTGGCCAACACCCAGAGGTCAGTCTCTTTCACCACCACGCGAAAGCCCGTCAGACCGGAGCGGGCCATGCGGGTGCGATAGGTGCGGGGTTCGTAGCCTAAAGTAGTCATTATTTTCAGGGAGGGCCCAAGGCGCCAAGGCTCTATTCCCTTCCAAGAATCATACCGGGAAGTTTATTTGGCTTCCGCTTTAACTATACAACACATTTTAGGAAATTCAGCCTGCCGTAACCTGAAAAGCCGTTTCTGAAAAAATTCTAGAGCAACTGCGCCTTCTAATACCGAGTCGCGTTCAAAGGGCAAATTTTAATAGGCGCAGGCTCTGGCCTACGCCTGCACAGGCGAGACGCCTGTGCCACCAATGGGAATTGGTATAAAATCCCCGGCCCGGAGATTCGAAGAAAATTCGCGAAATTGCAACAGAGGCGTACACAATGAACCCAAGTCATGCTAAAATGCATTGTGAAATATTTCTCTTGACAACGGGTTTAAGAACGGGAAAAGTTTTGGTGCTGCCCGGTTGGGATAGCGAGGCAAGCATGGCGCAGGAGTTTTCCAGAACAACAGGGTCGGAACCCTTGCTGGCCGCCTGGATCAAATGGACCATGGATTTTTGGGATACCATGGCCCAAATGGGGCCTGGGCTGGATAGAGTATCCGAAGCCGATGGCGGCAGCCCCCCGGGTGATGCCTGGCTGTCGTCCTTGCACCTGTGGCAGGCTTTTTTTTCGTTGTTAACGGAACCGGGAACCGTGGCTGCGGTTTTTCAAGGTATCAGGGCGCCCGCGGAGATTGTTTTGAGGATGGCTCAGGCGGGTTGGGGAGGCTATTTTCAGCTTCACCGGCAATGGCTGGAGGGCTGGGCGGGCAACGGAACTCCGGGCGAGACCGACGATTTTGCAGGGCTGGAAAGGGAAATCTTCAAAATCTGCACTGATCTCTATGAAAGTGACTTCCGCCGACTTTTGAACATGCCCCATCTGCGCCTGACCGGTCTGACCCAGGAACGCCTCAACCAGGCCACTGACAAATTCAACCAATTTCAGGCCGCCATGGGCGAATTCATCTCTATGCTGTACCTGCCGGTAAAAAAATCCCTGCGGGCCATGACGGGAGTGGGGGGCATGGGCAGGGAGGAAAACCCCCCGGAAGATTTTAAGGAGTATTACAAGGGGTGGCTGAAAATTCTGGAAGGGCATTACATGACGCTGTTCCAGTCGGCGGAGTATGCCCGGACCCTGGTTCAGACCCTTACTGCCTTGCAAGATTTCACCATGGCAAAAGACGCGCTCATGGCCGAGGCTATGGAAGCCCTGTCGCTGCCCAGCCGCCGGGACCTGGATGACCTCTACCGGGAAATGTATATTTTGAAGAAAAGCCTGAAAGAGATTTCCAAAAAATTAGACCGGACCGAGCCGTCCCAGGAGCCGTGCTGATGGACCGGCCCAAGATCCCGGTGAACCTTATCCTGGCCAGCCTGGCTGCGGACGCTGAAGAAGCCAAGCATCGCCTGGAAAAGGCCAAGGATGTTTTGCTCGGTCCCCTGGACACGGACATCGGCGCCACCCCCTATGATCTGGTCTACCAGGAAGACCGGGTCAGGCTGAAATATTACCGGCCTGAAACGGCCCGCCTGAAGACTCCGTTACTGCTGGTGCACGGCCTGTTCAACCGGGAAACCCTCCTGGATCTGCAACCTGATCGCAGCATTGTCTTAAAGCTCCTCCAAGAGGGTCTGGAGGTCTATGTCGTCGACTGGGGCTCGCCGACGCGCCGGGACCAGTTTCTCACCCTGGATGACCATATCAACGGCTATCTGGATAACATCGTAGATTTTATCCGCCACCGCCATGGGGTCCCTAAGGTGAGTCTCATGGGGGTGTGTCTGGGGGGCACGTTTGCGGTGATCTACGCCGCGCTGCATCCGGAGAAGATCAGGAACTTGATTACTACCGCAGCTCCCACCCACTTTGATACACCCAAGGGGCTGTTGCACATCTGGCTCAAGGAAATCGACGTCGACCGGCTCGTGGATGCCTTCGGCAACCTGCCCGGCAACCTGGTGAACACCGCCTTCCTGCTCATGAATCCGCCCCGGCTCTTTTTGGATAAGTATCTTGGCTTTCTTGAAAATATGGATAGCAAAGAGTTCGTCGAAAACTTTATCCGCATGGAAAAATGGATCTTCGACAGCCCGGACGTGCCGGGGGAGACCGTGCGGCAGTTGCTCAAGGACCTGTATCAGGACAACCGGCTGGTGCACAATCAGATGGAGTTGGAGGGGCGCCGGGTCGATCTCAGTCAGATCACCATGCCCCTGCTCAACATCTATGGCCGGTACGACCACCTGGTGCCGCCGGAGGCCTGCGAAGTCTTGACGAAAAGCGTGGGGAGCCGGGATTGCCAGGATATCTGTCTGGATACCGGGCATATCGGTATTTATGTTAGCGCCCGATTTCAAAAGGAGATCGTCCCCACGATTGCCGCCTGGCTTCGGGAAAGGGAAGGTTAAGTTCTTCCAGAGAAGCTGAAAACCAGGAAGTACCTTGTTGAAATCCACGGAAGGATTTTTTAATGCCCGTAAGAATCGATTATTTCAAAAAGTTGTGTGAGCTCTGCAAGACTTTTGGCACGGCCCGTAACCGCCAGGAACTCTTGGAGATGATCTTTATCAGCGCCATGGACATCCTGGAGGGCAAGGCGGCCTGCCTGTATCTGACGGAAATCGGCAAGCAGGGCCTGATTCCCATAGCTCAGAAAGGCTTGTCCGAAAGTTACTTCCGCTCCAAGAAATCCATGCTGGTCCAGAAGATCGTGCCCCTGGTATTGAAGCAAGGCTTTTTTTACTGCCGTGACGCGGCCACTGACTCCAAACTGGAATATCCCGATGCCAAAAAGGCCGAGGGCATCGCCTCCATCCTGGCGGTGCCGGTGATGGTCAAGGGAAAAAACAAGGGGGTTTTTTGCCTGTTTACCGCGTCTCCCCGGGAGTTTGCCCCGGAGGAAAAAGAGTTTGTCACCTTACTGGCCCAACAAGCCGGCGGGGTTATGGAGCATGCCCGCCTCATCGACCACCTGCGCCGGGAGACCCAGCTCTTTTTCGATCTGGCCGTCAACCTCAGCAGCAGCCTGGAAGTAAAAGAGATCCTGCGCTCCCTGACCACCGATCTCGCCCAGGCCCTGGGTGTCAAAGGTGTTTCCATCCGCCTTTTGGATGAGCCTAGGAAAACTTTGGAATTGGTCGCTTCCTATGGATTAACCAAGAAGTACCTGCAAAAGGGGCCGATATCGGCTCAGGATAGCATCCCCCAGGCCCTGAAGGGCAACAAACCCGTCATCATCTTAAACGCCGCCACGGACAAACGGGTGCAGTACCGATTGATGAACCAGGAAGAAGGGATCGTGACGATTCTGGCGGCGCCCATCAAGACCAAGGAGCACGTTATCGGGGTATTGCGTCTTTACAGCAAGGTAGCGCGGCATTTCACCCCCGAGGAAATCAAGCTGGTCACCGCGCTAGCGTACCTGGGCGGCCTGGCGATCCAGAATGCCTCACTGTATCTGATGTGCCAGACTGATATGAAGGACTTAAAAGAAGAGTTGTGGAGCCACCGGTCTTGGTTTTAGCGGGGGACTAGCAATTTAACGTCAAGGATAGGGTTTTAAAAAATGATTGGCCTCCTGGCATAGGCAAGAGGCGGGCACAGAGGCCAATACTCTATGTTTGACATCAAATACCGAGTTGCATTCAAAGAGCAATGTTTGGTAGCCGCAGGCTTGAGCCTGCGCCTGCACAGGCGAGACGCCTGTGCCACCGTTTGAATGCGAAATAGTATAAATAGTATAAGCGCCGGCAGATTGGATTTCTTTCTGAAAAAAAACGGCCCGGGGGCCGTTTTGAGTCTTGCAGACTTTCAAGCAGGCTGACTAATCGACTTTCTCGTTGAAGTAGTAGAGCATCTTGTGCTTGCTCTCCAGGTCTTTCTGGAGGGCTTTTTCATCTTTGACCTCTTTGGCTCGGATATAGACGCGCTTGAAGCCTTCCGGGGCTCCTTCATAGCGCGTCATGATACTGGCGATCCGCCCGCCGTGTTCCCGGATTACATCGGTGACCTGCTTTATGTACCCCGGCTGGTCGGGCAATTCGAGCCCCATGGCCAGGGGGCCCTGGTAAATCCCCGAAATGGAGACAAAGGCCCGAAAGACATCGCCTTTGGTGAGGATTCCCGCCAAAGCGCCTTTGGCATCCACCACCGGCAGCGCCGAGATATGGTTCTTGAGCATGATCGCCGCGGCTTTCTCGACGGTATCCCCGGGAGTAATGGTAAAGAGCCTTTTGGACATGAGGCTCTTAACCACTATTTTATCCAAGAGATAATACATTTCGTGGATATCCAAGGTGGTGGCCTTGGAGGGCGTGGCCTCTTTCAAGTCCCGGTCGGAAATCATGCCCACGAGAGTCCCCTTGCTCAAAACCGGCAAGTGCTGAATATCATTTTGCTTCATCACCTTGGAGGCCTTCATGATGGAAGTACCCTCATCGATGGTGACCAAGTCTTTGCTCATCCAATCCTGCACCGGCATGTCAACCTCCAGTGGTCAGTGGTCAGTGATCAGTGATCAGTAAAAGACGGGTATTTAGCCTGCTTGGCGAAGTTTTGCTTCACCCCTCATCCCGACTCTCTCATCAAGGGGAGACGGGGAATAATAGCGGAACCTTGGGCAATCGTGGTATCTGACTTAGGCTGCCCTGGCCAGTTAGCAATTAGCAGTTAGCAGTTCTTCATGGGCCTTCGGCCCACCCGCAAATTATGAAAAGATGATCTGGTAGCCGCAGGCTTCAGCCTGCTCTGCACAGGTTGAAAACCTGTGCCACCAAACTTTTCAAGGCAGTAATTCATGAGCCCTTGGCCCACCCAAAAAACCATGAAAAGCATTGTAAGGCGGGCATGCCAGCCAAAGATGGTGCGCGGTGCGCACCCTACACAAGCTTTTTCAGGTTTCAGGTGTCAGGTTTTAGGCTGAACTCTGGAACCTGACACCTGAAACCTGCTCTTAAATTCCTAAATAGGTGCGGCGCACTTCGTCGTTTTTGCTGAGTTCCCGGGCCGGGCCTTCCAGGTGCACCTTGCCTTCGGCCAGGACATAGGCATAATCACTGACGGCCAGGGCCATGTTGACGTTTTGCTCCACCAGGAGCATAGTCAGGCCGGTTTTCTTGAGGCGCGTCAGGGCCTCAAACAGGGTGAGGGCCAACAGGGGCGAAAGCCCCAGCGAGAGTTCGTCCAGAATGAGGACTTCGGGTTCGGCCATCAGGCCCCGGCCCACTGCCACCATCTGCTGTTCGCCGCCGCTCAAGGTGCCGGCCTTTTGGCGGGCCCGTTCCTTGAGGCGGGGAAAGAGTTCGTAGACCTTTTCCAGGTTTTGATTAAACGTGGCCCGGCCCCGGGGCGAGAAGGCCCCCATTTCCAGGTTTTCATAGATGGTCATTTCGGTGAACAACTGGCGGCCTTCAGGCACCAGCGCCATGCCGGCCTTAGCCCGGGCATGGGCGGACATATTGGTGACATCCTGACCCTGGAAGAATACCGTCCCCGAAAGGGGCCGCATCAGCCCCATGACGGTTTTTAACAAAGTGGTCTTGCCCACGCCGTTACTGCCCACCAGGGTGGTGAGCTTGCCCGGTTCCAGCTTGAGGTTGACCCCCCAGAGGATCTGGATGCCTTCGTAGCCCGAGGCCAGGTTGCTCACTTCTAAGATCGCCATTGCATCTACTCCGCCAGCAGTTGCGCCGTCATGTTCGGATCGCCCAGATAGGCCTCGATCACCTGGGGGTTATTGGCCACTTCTTCAGGAAGTCCCTCAGCAATTAAGGTGCCGTAATCCAGGACTATAATCCGGTGGGAGATGGCCATGATCGCCTGCATGACGTGCTCAATCATCAGAATTGATATGCCATCCTCTCGAATGGACCGCACCGTTTCCATCATGGCGGCGATTTCCGAAGGATTGAGCCCCGCCAGCACCTCATCCAGCAGCAGGATATAGGGACGGGCCGCCAGAGACCGGGCCAGTTCCAGGCGCTTCTTCTGGGCCACGTTGAGGCTCCCCGAGGGCTGGTCGGCTCGATCGATCAGCTCCACCTTCTCCAGGGCGCCGTCCGCCAGGCGTTTGGCCTCTTTGAGGGAGTGTTGCTCCCGGCCGTAACAGGCCCCCACCATGACATTTTCCCGGACCGTCAACTCGTGGAGAGGGCGTACCACCTGGTGGGCCCTGGCCATACCCCGGCGGGCCACTTCATAAGAGGGCAGAGCGGTGATATCCTCACCCCGAAAAATCACCCGGCCGTGCTCCGGGGCATAGACCCCGTTGATGACGTTGAACAGGGTGGTTTTACCGGCGCCGTTGGGACCGATGAGACCCAGGATCTCCCCTTCGGACAGATCAAACGTAACTTCCGTCAGGGCTTGGAGACCGCCGAAGCGTTTGGAGACTTCTTTGACCTGCAGGATCATTCCAAGAACCTCTTGAGGCGCGGGAAGCGGCCCCGCACCCAGCCGACGGCGCCGGCGGGGACAAACAGGACGATTAACAGAAGGATGACGCCGGCCAGGGCCAGATGCAGGTCTTTAAAGAGCGGGCTGGTGAGCAGATAGCCTCGTAGCCATTGATAACCCACGGCCCCCGCCAGGGGACCCATAACGGTTCCCATGCCTCCCAGCATCACCATCACCAGCATCTCGATGGACATGTGGAGTTGAAAGGCATCGCCCGGCTCAATATTGCCGTTCTTAAAGAAATACAGGGTGCCGATCACGCCGGGGAAGAAGGCCGAAATCACATAGGTAATGGTTTTAGACCGGGGGGCCTTAACGCCCATCACCATGGCCGCATCTTCGTCCTCCCGGATCGCCAGCAAACCCAGGCCGAAACGGGAGTTTTTCACCAGGTAGCTCACCAGCAACACCACTATGGTGGTGATCCACAGAAAAGTGAAGGTGGTCCAGAGGGCCGGGCCGGGTCCGCCGTATTTCTCATAAGCCGAGAAGTTGACAAATAGACCGGTGGCGCCGCCATAAGGCTCAAAGTTGCTCACAAAGGCCCGGGCAGCTTCATTGATACCGATAGTGGCCAGGGCAAAGTAGGCCCCCCGCAGGCGCAGGACCGCCAGACCCACCAGGAGGGCAATGATGGCCGAGAGCAGCCCCCCGCCAATGGCCGCGGCGAATAGGGGCCAGCCGTGCTCGCTGAGCAGATAGAAGCCGGTGTAACCTCCCAGACCGAAAAAGACGATATGGCCGAAGCTGACGTAGCCGGTGTAGCCCAGCAGGATATTGAGGCTCGAGGCCAGACCCACGGCCATCAGCAGGACAAAGGCCGATTCCCGCATAGTATCCTGATGAAGGAGCAGGACCGCCCCGCCCCATACCAGCACAATGACCAGGGGGAGCCAGAAGCCGGGTTTTTGCCAGGCCTTCATTTACTTAGCTCCAAACAGACCGCTGGGGCGCACCAGCAACACCAGCACGAAGAGTCCGAATTCCACCACCGGCACCCAACTAACCGGCATGAAGGCGGGCACCAGGCCTTCAAGGCCTCCCAGGATGAGGCCGCCCACCAATGCTCCCAAGGGGTTGCCCAGTCCTCCCAGGACGCAAATCACGAAGGACTTCAATTCGTAGGGGCCGCCACTCAAGATGGTAAAGGGAAAAAACGTGGCGATCAAGCCGCCGGCCACCGCGGCCAGCATGGTGCCCAAACCGAAACTCAGGGCCAACACCCGGGAGGAGGGAATGCCCATCAGTTCAGAGGCCATGCGATTATTGGCCACGGCCCGGATGGCCTTCCCCGGCCGGGTGAAGTAAAGAAAGAGGTAGAGCCCGGCCGTCACTAAAACGGCCCCCAAGGCTCCCACCAGTCGGCTGGCCGGGAAGGTGAGGAAGCCTAACTCCACAGAACCTAAAGAATAGTCGATGTTTTGCGGCGAGGTGCTGAAGATCGCAGTGCAAACCCCGATAATGATCATGTTGACCGCAAAAGTGGCCAGCAGGCTGGAAAGATGGGGGGCGTTGATCACCCGGTGGACGGCGATGGCGTAGATTATGAAACCCAGGAGGAGCCCGCACCCGGCCACGGGAATCATGGCCAGATAGGGATTCAGCCCCAAATGGGTGAACAGCAGATAGGTGCCGAACATCCCCAGGGCGATGACGGGTCCGTGGGCCAGATTGATGACCGTCATCACTCCCCAGATCAGGGTCAGCCCCATGGCAGCTACGCCATATACGAACCCTAAGAGGAGTCCGTCCGTCAGGGAAGAAATTAATTGATCGAACACTGAAGAGCACCTCTTTCAGGTTTTAGATTCTCTAGTCAAGTGTCAGGTTCCAAGAGAAGCCTCTGAAACCTGACACCTGAACCCGGCACCTAACTTAGCGGGTCGGGCACACGGATGGGGAAGCCGTGGCCGCAGCTTCGGGCCAGACGATCTGTTTCTCGGGCTTGCCTTGCTTATCCTTCTGCCACTGGATGTAAACCATCTCGTGGCCTTCCTGGAGGCCGTGGTCCTTGGGACCTGTGGCAAATTTGATATCTCCATAGAAGGTCATGGCGTTCATGGCATCCAGGGCCGCCTTGACTTTGGCCGTGTCCGTGGAGCCGGCCTTTTGAATGGCCTGTTGCAGGATCAACCCGGCCACGTAACCGCCCGCGCTGTGATAAGAGGGTGATTCGTTGTACTTGGCTTTATAAGCTGCGGTAAACTCATCCACGCTGGGGCCAAACCAATCCACCGCCTTTTTTTTGGCCGCTTCCGGGCTGTATTTGACCGCGGGTTCCCACTGGGAGGAACCGATCACGGAAATGCAGGCCTCACCGAGTTCCGCAAACTTCGGCTCCGGCGGCGCCACCAGCAAGGCGATCATTTGGGTGTTGATCTTTTTCTCATAGAGCTGACGGGCCAGGGTGGTGGTATCCGCGAAGTGCCCGCCACCCATGACGGCATTCACGCCCGCCGGGATTTTATTGATAAAGGGAGCGAAATCGGTGGTGCCGGCATCATAGCCCTCAAAGAGGACAACCTGGTACCCCTTCTTCTCGGCGTAAATCCGGAGGGCGTTGACCACGTCGGTGGAAAACTTGTCTTTCTCATGAATGATGGCGATTTTCTTGCCTTGGGGGACCAGCTTACCTAAGACATCCACCGCACCGGTGAGATAACGGGAGGCCGGGGTATAAGCCTGATAAACCAGGGTATACCCCTTCTTATAGGTAGAGTCCGAGGCCGCTCCGGTGGTGATCATAATTTTATTGTACTGCTGGGCGATAACCGCAGAGGCGTCAGTCAAGGGGCTGCTGTAAGGGCTGATGAGGAAATCGGCCTTATCCGTACTGATCAGTTTGGTGTAGAGTTCCTGAACCCGCTCTTTCTTGCTTTCGTCGTCGTAGAACTTGGCGCTCACTTTCATGGCGGTGCCATCGGGCAACTTGATACCGCCGGCGGCATTCACCTGCTCCATCCACAGGTTGAGGCCGTTGATCTGACGAATCGCTTCTACATTAAATTTCCCGGTCTGAGACGCAGTGAACCCGATGAGGATAGTCTTATCTGCGGCAAAGGCGGGCTGTGCGATGGTTCCCAACACTAAACCTAATGCTAAAACTAGAGTGACACATACCAGCAGGCGCTTCATATTCTCCTCCTTGGTTTGTTTGTTTGTGGTTTTTTCTGTCTACTCAGGTGCCCGAAATTCGAGACAATTAGCGGACTAAAAATCTTAACTCTTTTCTTATACGCATAATTGTAATCCTAATCAAGGGAAACTTACCGAAAATTATGGTTAGAGGGCGGAGCTCAAGCCTAATGACTGCCAGATCCCTGCTCATAAGTTGCCGGGGGCGGCAGAAAAAGCAGGTTTGCCGCTTATGGGACGATTGGCCCTCCCGGCTCAACGCACGTAGAGGCGGAGAAATTCCAGGCCTTCCCTGGGAGTGGTCTGGCCCTGAAAGTGAAAAGGCACTCGCACCAAGCCGCCCAGCACCGCGCCCAGGCGGAAGCCGCCCGCGACCTGGTAGTGCAGCGGCGGCGGCTGCGGATTCAAAAGTACGGGGAGCAGGCCCAGCACCACGGGCAGCTTCACCAGGATGGGGACCCGGGTCACTGTCTGTCCATGGGGCGGCAGGTTCACCGGTTCTTCACCGGTAGCCTGAGCCACGCTTTTGCCCTCCAGCCACAGCTCGCAGTCGTAACCCTTTAAATTAAGGGCCTGGTCGTTGGGATTGGTCAGAAGCAAACTGACGGACACGGGCCAGCCCCGGGGGGTGGGTTGGCCCAGGGTGAGTCCCTGGAAGTCCACCTTCGGGGGCTGAATTTCCCCTTTGGCCAACTGCCTGACCCCGCAGGCCGGCAAAGCGATCAGCACGAGCATCGCCAGGGCTAGACATCGGAAACGCGGTTTCACCGGTGCGGTCACTCCTCAAGATAACCAGAGCCATGCGCCTGTAGCCATGCCCCCGGGAATTCCCTGAGGATTATATCAGATTAAGCAGTCTGAAAAAGTGTTTTGACAAAAAGGGGAAGGCGCGGCCGATATTTTCATTTACCTCGGGCGGCACCCGCCATTGCCGGTGTGACGGCCGGGGCCCGGTTAGACCAGGCCTGGCGGATGAACGTGACCACCGCGGCAACCTGCCGGTTATCCAGATTGTCCTTCCAGGAGGGCATCTGGCCCAGGGTGCCCTTGCGGCCGTGGAGCACTGTGGCCAGCACCGGCTTGGGGTCACCTATGACAAAGGGATCTTTGTCCAAGGCCGGGAAGGTGCCGGGCAAACCTTTGCCACTCTTCAGGTGGCACTGGGCGCAGTTATTCTCAAAAATTTGTTGCCCTTGCTTGACCAGGTCACCGAGTTCCTGGGCCCAGGCGCCCCCTGCCACCAGCATCAGCCCCGCCAGAAAAAGCCTTATCCTCATTTGGTCGCCGCGGGCAGCCCCAGAGAAGCCGTAGGCGTCAGCTTATCCTGAATCCCGAAAGGATCCTTGAATTCCTCCGCCGGCTTGAAGTTCAGCTTCTTGACGCCCCGGTTCTGAAGGTACTTGGCCAGGTCCAACTGCATATCCACCGGCTCCGCCACCCCGGCCTGGGCCAGGGCCTGCCGCATTAACCCGCTGCTTTTTTCTGCAAAGGCCACCGCGTCGCCGCAGATACGAGAGGCCTCCGTGGGGTTGTGGAAGCCGGCGGAGTTTTCGGCGCCGATGTAATTCACCCGGTAAAAAGCCTCCAGATACAGGTCCTTGGCCTGGTCGTACAGAGCTTTGTCGATATTTTTCCCTTCGGCCTGGGCCTTATGGGCGGCTTCAAAGAGCTTGGCCGCCACCGCAGTGGAGTAGCCCGCCCGGAGCAACAAGGAGGTAAAACGCTCCTGGATGGACAGGACCCGGGCCTTAAGCCAGTCGGCGGACTCGGCGTGGCACTGCTGACAGGCCACCATCCCTTGCCACAGGGGGCTGCCTACGTTGTGGTTGGAAATCTTGTTGACCCCCACCCGGGTGTACTGCATGTGGCAATCGGCGCAGGCGACGCCGGCGCTATAATGGGTGCCGCCTTTGCTGAAAAGCTCATACTCCGGATGCCGGGAAAATCCGACCTTGAAGCCCGTAACGCCTTGCTTCCACTCCAGGTTGGCGGGGTCACTCTTGATGACCTTAATGATGTTCTCGATGGAGATGTTCCCTTCCTTGCTTCCCTGCCAGGGGAAGAAGACACCGACCGACTGCATCTCCTGGTTTTTAGGAATGATGTAGGTCACGTGGCATTGGGCGCACACCAGGCTCCGCTTCTCCTGGCGGGTGAGGGTGTCCGGGTCTTTGCCCATGTCTTTGAGAGCACTATTCAGCGTCCAACGGCTCAACTTGAGGTCCATGGTCTTGTTATCGTGGCAGTCGATGCACATAACCCCCATGCGCTGGAACTTGGGCGGAATCTTGGCTTGTACTTCCATATAGGGGTCTTTAAAGTAGTTGGCTCCCATCTCCTGCATTAACTTGGGAGCATACGGGGTTTTGCAGGAGAGACAGACGCCCCCGGCCTTCAGGCGAGACGGATCGATCTCCAGTTGATCGATGAGCATGTAGTAGTGGCCGCGGATCTCGTTGTACTCGACGCCGAAGCCCCAACCGTTGAATAAGAGCGCCATGAAGGGATATTCGCTCAACTTGTCGAACTTATCACCGCCGGTCCAGCCCTTGCGGTATTTGCTCAGGCCCGCCGGATTGGGGTCCTTGCTCTTGAGCCAGGAGTCGTATTCCAAGGGATAAGCCTGGCCCCACACCGCGGGGTCGTACTCGCCATCAGGGATAGTCACCGTCTTGACCGGCTCCTCCTTCGGCGGCGAACACGCGCCCATAAGCCCGATCACTCCTGCCAATACCACCGCCCAGGTGAATAAGCTCGCTCTGCTCCGTTTCATAGACGTATCCTCATGATTAAGGGGTCCAGGTCGCTATGGTCCCGGTACGTTTGTGCGATATGCGGCGGTGGCAATCCCAGCACCGACGATCTTCTTTGATCTGGGAAACGAGGTCGGCATGGCAGCGGCGGCAATTAGCTTCCACCACCGTGGCGCCCCGCTCGGAGATGTGAATGGTTTCGGAAACGAAGCCCGTGTGAAACGCCAGACTATCTTTGACGCCGTCCACGGTCTTCCAGAACAGGTGGTTGGGCAGGTTATTATTGGGGAGGTGGCAATCCACGCACTTGATGGTCTTATGCGCCCCGGAATGGAACCAGGCTTCGTATTCAGGTTGGAGCACGTGACAACTGCCGCAGAACTCCGGGCTCTCGGATTTGGCATAGAGGCCTGGGGGGCCAAAAGCCGCAAATATCCCCAAACCCGCGACAATAACCGCGGCAAGCAACACATAAAGCAGGATGGATTTCTTGGCAGGGCTCATGCTGCCTCACGCCTGTCGTTTTGAAGAAGCCCCAGGTGGAGGTAAGATAATGCTTCAAACGCTCAAATGCAATGATTCTTCTTCAAAAATGTCGACTCATTTGTAGAAAAAATGTTGGAAGGGCTGGGAGGATGAGGAAATGAGGCAATTTTTAAATATAATCTTTAGCGAAATGTTGCCAGTGGTCAGTGGCCATTGGTTTAGAAAAAACCTTAGGGAGCATTAGGGTGGCACGGCCTACCCGCACAGGCTGGAAAGCCTGTGCTACCAACTGTGGCGGGCGGGGACGCCCGCCCCACCGATTTTTCATGGTTTTGAGAGAGCCAAGGTTCAGGCGCGACTGAACGCGACCGCGGTTGATCCTGGGCGCTAATCCACAAACCGGAGGGGCAGGCTATCGGCCACCACCAGGCCCTCAGCCGTGGCCTTAACCCGGTCGCGGTCCACCCGAACCAGGCCGGACTCTTCAAGCTCCGCCAGGGTGGCCTCACCCCGGGGGTGTTCCCGGAGAGTAGCAAGGGGAACGCCTTCTTGGGTGCGGAAGCCCAGGTACAGGATTTCCAGGCGAACTTGCTCCGGGGTGAGAATTTCCTGTCCCGCCACCGGGGCCCTCCCTTCGTTCAGGGAGGCGCAATACTGCTCCACCGACGCACAATTCCACCGACGCTGAGTGCCATTAAAGGAATGAGCCCCGG
This sequence comes from Desulfobaccales bacterium, assembly GCA_041648175.1. NCBI lineage: Bacteria > Pseudomonadati > Thermodesulfobacteriota > Desulfobaccia > Desulfobaccales > Desulfobaccales bacterium. The sequence goes on from JBAZPO010000001.1 coordinate 135,198, forward strand.
GACCCAGCCCCAGGCAGGGCATGCGGGTCCAGTACTTGTGATTGTGGCGGCAGGTGAACCCTTCTCCCCGGGCGAAATTGGCGACCTCGTAATGGAGATAGCCCCTTGCCTTCAAGAAACTTGCGGTCAGGAGGAATAATTCCCGTTGAAACTCCTCATTAAGGGGGACCAGTTTTCCCTCCGCCGCGTTCCGGCCCATAGGGGTGTCCTCAGCCAAGGTGAGCTGGTAGCAAGAGAGGTGCTCGGGATCAAACCTTAAGGCCGTTTCCAGGGTGTTGAGCCAGGCCTCCGCCGTCTGCCCCGGCAGGCCGTAGATGAGGTCGAGTCCCAGGTTGGTAAACCCCGCGGCCCGGATGAGGTCGATGGCGGCTTTGGTCTGGCCGGCCGTGTGGCGTCGGCCCAGAAAGCGCAATTCGGTTTCATCAAACGACTGGCACCCCAGACTCAGGCGGTTGATGCCCAACTCCAGGAACAGCCGCAATTTTTCTGCCGTAATATCGTCAGGATTGGCCTCTATGGTGATCTCGCTCTCCGGGGCAAAAATGAACTGCCGCCGCAGGTTGTGCATCAATTCAGCAAGGTGCGCCTCGCCCAGCCATGAAGGCGTGCCGCCACCCAGGAAAAGGGTGTCGAACGCGGGGAATTGGTCGCGGTAGAGGCGGGCTTCGGCGTCCAGGGCCGCGAGATATGACGAAACCAGGCTACTGTCGGCGATGGAGTAGAAGTCACAGTAGGGGCACTTGGTTTTGCAGAAAGGGATGTGGATGTAGAGACCGGGGGAAGGGGTCATGATGTTCTTATAGGGCGGGCCATTGCCAAGCACAGCTTGAGAACGAGGTTGTGCGCAGCCTACCGAAAAAACGAGATTCTTCGCTGCGCTCAGAATGACAATTTTCCCTGGCCCCTGATCACGATCTGCTCATTTCCCGCCTTGAGGACCGCGACGAAGGCGCTTTGGGGGATTGGGACGGCGCCGACCATTTTCATGTGCTTTTTACCGGCCGTTGCTTACCCAGGAGTTTGCGGCCCCTGCTCATGATTCTTCAGGTTTGCCGGGCCTTTCTCACCCGGTGAACATACCACTGGGTAAAGATGATTCCCAAGAACATGGTCCCGGTAGCGAGGACGGGATAGAGCCAACCGGCCATCTGGTCCAGATATGGTCTGAATATGCTGGCCCCCAGGGCTATGAGAAAGATAATGCCCCAGACCATGGATATAAAATAACCGGCGTGGATGAACTCAGGGGTATGCCAGTAGGCTTCCGGTACGCTTTCCCTGGCGTACTGCAAAGTAAACGGCTGACCAGCGATGATGGAGCCCCAGGCTATGGCCGCCAGGGTCCCCCGGGCCAGCAAGTCCATATGCTCAATAACCCACAGGTTTTTCAGAAAAGCCACCAGGATGAAACTGAGTAAAAAAAACATCAGGCTGCCCCAGGTCAGGAAAAACCCCTTCCGCAGTTGCTTGAATCCCAGGACCAGCCCAGACAGCAAAGAAACCGCCAAAGCCATATCCAGCCTGAATAGGGAAGGCCCGGCCAGGATGCCGAACAAGATCCAGGGTAAAAACCCAAGGAGGATTTTCAGCAAATCTTTCACAGCTTCTCGGCAGCAGTGACCGGCGGCTCCGGCATTGATCGCATCATTAACTCGTTCCCAAGGTGAACTTGGGAACGGAAGCGGACGCCAAGCTCAGCTTGGCCTCCAAGGGCATTCCCAAGCACAGCTTGGGAACGAGGTTGTGGAGAACGAGGTTTGAGGAAGCGCGGCCTACCGAAAAAACGAGATGCTTCGCTACGCTCAGAATGACAATTTTCCCTGGCCACTGATCACGATCTACTCATTTTCCGTTTTCAACACCGCCACGAAGGCGCTTTGGGGGATTTGGACCGCGCCCACCATTTTCATGCGCTTTTTGCCGGCCCGCTGTTTTTCCAGGAGCTTCCGTTTCCGGCTGATGTCGCCGCCGTAGCACTTGGCGGTGACGTCCTTCCTAAAGGCCGAGATGGTGGAGCGGGAGATGATCTGGCCGCCCACCGCACCCTGGATGGCGATCTTGAACTGCTGCCGGGGGATTTCGTCCCTCAGGCGGTCGCACACCCGCACACCCCACTCCCGGACCCGGTCCTTGTGGACGATCATGGAGAGGGCGTCGAGCTTCTCGCCGTTCACCAGGATATCCAGTTTCACCAGGCTGGTTACCCGGTAATCCAGGATTTCGTAGTCAAAGGAGCCGTAGCCCTGAGTGATGGTCTTGAGGCGGTCGTAGAAGTCGATGATCACCTCGGCCAGGGGCATATCGAAGATGATCTCCACCCGGCCCGGGGACGGGTAGTTGAACCGGGAGTTGGAGCCCCGGCGTTCCAGGCAGAGCTTCATCACCGCGCCCACGAAGCGTTCCGGGATGAGGATGTTAGCCCTGATGAAGGGCTCTTCCTCGGTCTGGATGCTGCTGGGGTCGGGATAGAATAAAGGGTTGTCCACGGTGAGAGTTTTGCCGTCAACCAGGGTAAAGCGGTACTGGACCCCGGGCACGGTCATGATGATGGACTGGTTGTACTCCCGCTCCAGCCGCTCCTGGACGATCTCCAGGTGCAGCAGCCCCAAAAAGCCGCAGCGGAAGCCCTGGCCCAGGGCCGCGGAGGAATCCCGCTGGTAGACCAGGGAGGCGTCGTTGAGCTTGTATTTCTCCAGAGAGTCGGCCAAATCCTGGTAATCGTCGTTGGAGACCGGGTAGATGGAAGCGAAGACCACGGGCTTGACTTCCTTAAAGCCGGGCAGGGGCGTAGCCGCGGGGCGGGCCTCCAGAGTGACGGTGTCGCCGATGCGGGTGTCGGCCACCGTCTTGATGCCGGCGATGAGATAGCCCACCATGCCCGCGGACAGCTCTTTGCGGGGTTCGCGGGTCAGCCGGAAGATACCCGTTTCCTCCACCTTGTGGATGGTGTTGTGGTACATGAGGCGGATGAGGTCTCCCGGTTTGACCTTGCCGTCGACGACCCGGCAGGAGACCACGGTTCCCCGGAAGGAGTCATAGTGGGCATCAAAAATCAAGGCCCGCAAAGGCGCCTCCGCGGTTCCCTTCGGCGGCGGAATCCGGGCTACAATGGCCTCCAGGACGTCCTCGATGCCAATGCCCTCCTTGGCCGAGCATAAAATGGCGTGGTCCGGGTCCAGACCCAGCTCCCGCTCGATCTGGTCTTTGACCCCGTCCACGTCCGCGGCGGGGAGGTCGATCTTGTTGATCACCGGGATGATGGTGAGGTCGTGCTCCATGGCCAGGTAGAGGTTGGCCACGGTCTGGGCCTCCACGCCTTGGGAGGCGTCCACCAGCAGCAGCACCCCCTCGCAGGAGGCCAAAGCCCGGGAGACCTCGTAGGAGAAATCCACGTGGCCCGGGGTGTCGATGAGGTTAAGCTCGTATTCCAGGCCGTCGGCGGCGGTATAGGGCAGCGAAATGGTGTTGCTCTTGATGGTGATGCCCCGCTCGCGTTCCAGGTCCATGGTATCCAGGATCTGGTCGCGAAACTGGCGGTCCTCCACCATGCCGGTCCACTGGATAAGGCGGTCCGCCAGGGTGGACTTGCCGTGGTCAATATGGGCGATGATGCTGAAGTTGCGGATATTAGACATATTTTTACACTAAGAGAAGCGCTGTTTCCTTGAGAATATCGAATCAACTGCAATATATTATTTTACCTTTTATCTCCCGAGAGTGCACCCTTTGATTTTTGGGGAATTCCGGACGCGGCTTAAAAAATTTTTAGATATTTCACTTAATATATATAGCCTAAAAATGATCTAACCATTATAATGTACATATTAAAGCTTGATTTAAAGTGAGGACTAACCGATGGATGAATACGGCGTTGATTTTGATTGGACCCCTGAACCGAGAAAACCCCTGGTGGCAGTGCTGGCCGACCCCTGGCATGGGCGGCTGGTAGAGCGGATCATCATGATGGTGAACCAGTGTATCTGCTACAAGGGTCACGTATACAGATTCAGTTGGAAGGACGGCGACGTGGCTTTTTATGAACCTGCCATCATGGAAACCGTCCCGCACTGCTGCGTCTAACCTAATACCTTCGTGATCTATCTCCCCCCAAGGCTCGCGTCCTTTACTGGCGCGGGCCTTTTTTATTAGGTGCCAGGTTCCAGGTGTCAGGTGTCAGTAAAGGGGCCATGATTAAGCAAGACTCTCCGGCAGTAACGTCTCCCTCCCCACACATTGACACCACCGCCGCCCCCGAGTATAAAGAAATAAAAAAGGTTACCCCGCCTTAAGGCGAAGGGGATGAGTATGTTAAAGGACCTGCTGAAAAGGCCGGGGGCTGGATTCCTGTTGGGGATTGGGGTGGTGATCCTGGCCCCCATCGTGTTGCCGGTGGTGGCCAGGGCTGCCCGGCCTTTGGCGAAAGCCTTGCTCCACGGCTATTTCGACCTGGTGGACGAACTGAAATCCCTGGCCGCAGACGATGAGAAAAAACCCACCCCCGTGCTCGGCGCTATAGTGGCCACCGGATTTGAAGAGTCGGCTGCGGCCGCTGGGGAGATAGCCGTGGAAGAAGGGATGGCCGACGTTATTCTGGAGGGCGTGGTCGCCGCCTTGGTATGAGGCCGGCCTCCCGGCTCCCTTCTTCAACCATAAGGCCCGGTCATCAAGAAACCAGATACCGCATCAGCGGGGCTTGGGCATTGGCTGCCGGCCCCCGCTATTTACGCCCCGTTCCAGGCCTTCCATGATGGCGTTCACAAACTTGTTGGCGTAGGCCACATAGTCACCTTCCACCACATAGCCATACCTGATGTAACTCTCCGGGAAATTCACCCGGGCCTTTTTGATGATGAGATAAATATTGGGGTTGATCCCCGCGGTGCCGGGGTATTGGTAGTAAAGGTTGGGAACCCGGTGGGCAATGATGATCAGGCCGCTTTCATCCAGGATGGTCAGCTTGTCATAAGTCCGGGTCTCGGGGTTGAGCTTGTCGATGACCGCACCCTTCGCAATGAGCCCACTGCCCTCTCGATTGATCTTCTGCAAGGTGGCGTCGATCTTGGCCAGAATCTTCGCTTTTTCTGCAAGGGGAATCTTCTGATACTGGTAAAAATAGCTGGCGGGAAACTGTTTGGCCGGCATAGAGGCTTCTTCCGCCCGGCTCGGAGGGATCCCGGAGATCAGGCCGACAATCAGGAGCACGAGGAGAGATTTGATCCGCACAGGCATGGGTCAAGACCGGTAGGGCGGGCGTCCCCGCCCGCCACCATCATATCATCCTTACAAGCAGGGGTTAGGGGATATTACCGTTCTTGCGACAGGGCTGAACTCCGGTGATCCAGGCCATCCCGCCTCCAAAGGTCCGCCTTTTACTCGAACCTGACCTCTTCGTCGGGAAGTTCGATTTCCTTGGGGAACTCGGAGAAAGGGAAGGGGCGCTGGTTTTCGTTCAGGGTAACATAACGCATTAACCGGTAGCCGTAAGTCGCAACCTTGTTGGCGAAGGTCCGGGCAGGCTCATTGTGCCGCAGGGTAACCAACAAAAAAAAGTATTCGAACACGGTGATGAGCAGCACAATGGTTTTGACCACCTCGAAGATGGCCACATACAGAAGCGTGTAGAGCAAACGGATGGCGACCTGTTTGCGGGAGACCGCACCTGGTGATTCGTCGTTCATGGTTCCTCCGGCTGTGGTGACACTTCGTTGACGGTTAACCGCCGTATTCCGTCAGGGTTATCTTTACTATAATAGTGGGGCCGGGTTTTGGCAAGTTGGGATTCCGCTGCCAGCCACTGGGTCCCGGCAGGTGAAATTCTTGGCTTCCCGTGAGCAAATATGGTATGCCTGATCTGGCAGATCGCCGCTGTTTGGGGCGTTTGGAAACTTCAAGGAAAAAGTGGAGGTTAAGGAGCCTTGCATGAATATTCATTAATGGAGCAGGTGGTCGCCCACATCCTGGCGGAACTCAAAAAGCAGGAGGGACCCCCTCCTGAGGGTTCGCTGGAGGTGGTTCTCAACGTTGGGGCACTGGCGGTGCACTCCGAGGCCGCCACCCGCCAGGCCTATGAGGTTTTGGTCAAAGGGACGCCGCTCGAGAATTCCCGGCTTCGACTGACCATTGAACCGATCACCCTGGCCTGTGGGCAATGCGGCTATAAAGAACCCCTGCCGGAGGGTGCGGTTGATCCCCACGACCAATCCCCCTTGATGGAGTGCCCCCGTTGCGGCGCCGTGATCCCAGTGCAGGGAGGCCGGGGGGTGGAGTCCATCGAACTTAGGTGGGAGTGAAACCGTTTTTGGTTTTTGGTTTTTGGTTTTTCGTTAAAATAGAACGAAATTAGAGGCCGATCACCCCGCCCTGCCTTCAAGCTCCGCCATAAGACGCTGACAGGTGGTCTCCACCGCCTCAACCATAACCGCTGACAATCCCGGGGTTACTTCTTCCGGCATAAATTCGACCTGCGCCACGATGATCTTCACCTCTATCGGGCTATGTTCCTTAAGCTCCTGGAGCATGTTGACCGTGGGAAATTGGTGCAGAGAGAAGTCGGAGGTCTTCTTATCCGGAATGCCTTCCACCGGAATTTCAAAGACTTCTCCCGGCTTCCGATCAGGGTATTCCACCGCATCGATGATAAAAATCTTCTTGGGCTTTTTGTCGCTCAAAACCAGGTCAAAAAGGATATCCCGGATGCTGGTGCCCACATCCATAGCCAGGACGTCGTCGGGAAGCTGATAATGTTCTTTGAGTCTGGCAATGACCGCGGGCCCGAACCCGTCATCCCCCCATAAAATATTGCCACAGCCGAAGATCAAGACCGATTTCTTAAATAATTCCGATATCATGAATTGAACACACTCCTAGTATAAGCCCCAAAATGGGACCATCATAGTGGCACCGAATTTTGCGGCGACTAGGAGAGTATTCGCCTAACTCGAACCTCCTGTCAACTTATACTTGATGGCCACGGCTTGCATCTTGCTCGAAGGAGGTAATCCGGGAAGTCCCTGGCACCGCCCCGGTTGGCAGATAATGATGGCATCCGCGCCGATCTCCCGGGCCTTGCCCGTCAAACCCTCCAGCGACCCTCCAGAGGCGGTGACAGACGGCTCATATTCCAGCACCGCAAAGGATTTATAAGGCTTGGAAGGTGGCTGGTTCAGGACATCCACCTTATAGGTGGGCGGATATTTGACGCCGGCCAAATGAGAATAGGCCGACAGGTCAACATAACCGGCCGTGTCACATTGGGTCCCCAAAAAATCGGCTTCGTGGCCGGCCACAAAAAACGTCTTAACCTCTGCGGACGGTGATTTCAGATTGACTGCGGTACACCCGGTGACCACCAGGCCGACGGCCACCAGAACCGGAACAATGACATTTTTCCTTCGCGCCCAATTAATCATAACGGCCTCCCCCCTATAATTGTCCTGAGCGATTTTCAGGAACAAGCCCCTGGCCATCCTCCCCCAATCTTAGGATTCCAAGGGGCCAATTGCCGGTTTCCCAAGCCGGCATTTCCCCACTAGGTCGTAATTATAATTATCCTAATTCAATTGGCAAGTAAAGTTTTTTTAATGGTAACTAAATTAATTACAAGTTAATTCTTTTTATAAATGCCCACAGCGCAGAACATCAACCCAAAACCAGCGCCGCCCTTGGGACCCTCCTGCCCGAAGGTCCTCCTGCCCATAAGGCCCCGGGCTTTCCCGAACCCATGCTTCTTTCTGCCTTCTTGCGGCGATGAACCTGAAGCAGCCCTCCCGCCCCGGCTAAAAGACCCTGTGCAAAAAATATTTGACTAAATGATCTTTTCCTTTTAATAGTAGAAGACAATTATATGGATTTGTTGAAACTAAACTAACGTCCATTACAAACAACGCCTGATAGTAGCATAAGTAATTAAAAAAAATGTGATGATTTTTATTCCAAGAACTTTTAATGAGGCCAATATGCTTTTATGCTCTCGAACCCTGATAACCGCTGGTCTCTTCAAACTATTATGCTCAAGAAACTATGTACTTTTGATCATAGTGTTGGTAATGCCGATTTTGTGCTGGTGGACTTCCCTGGCCCATGGAGCCGGATTTGCCCTACTCCAGCAGGGGACCGCGGCCATGGCGCAAGGCAACGCCTTTGTGGCCGACGCCAGTGACCCCTCAGCCATCTTTTATAATCCTGCCGGCCTCAACCAACTGAAGCGAGCCCAAGTTTATGTGGGATCGTTTCTTAATTACCCGACCCGCGAGTTTAGCGGTGGCGGCCAGAACTTTCATACTGATCAAAACATTTACACGAGCTTGACGACCTATATCGCCATCCCCGTCCATAACCGGGTGGCCCTGGGCCTCGGCTTCTTTTCCCCTTTCGGCATGGGGACAGCCTGGCCATCGACTTGGGCCGGGCGCTATCTAACCACCTTATCCGATATGAAAACCTACACCCTCAACCCGGTCATCTCCGTCAAAGCTCTGGACAACCTTTCCATTGCGGTCGGGGCTGATTTTCTCTGGTCCAGGGTACAGCTCAAACGTAAGACCCCAGTGGTTTTCCGGGGGAATACCTTGCCTGATGCCGAGATCAACCTGACGGGCGACGGTAGTGGCATCGGCTACAACCTCGGTCTCTTGTACGAACCCCTGTCAGGAGTGAAACTGGGAGTTTCCTACCGGAGTAAAATCTCGGTGAAGCACGAGGGCGAAATCGCTACTGTCCTGCCGGCGCCTCTCCCGTCCGCCTTCCCCGTCTTTGGTTCTGCCAACCTCACTTTTCCCGCGTCACTGACCACCGGTCTTTCCTACAGCCGGTTGGCGCCCTTCACCTTTGAGTTTGACACTACCTGGACGGGCTGGTCTTCCTATTCCAAATTTAAAACGAACTTTGATCAGCCAATTGCGGTAAACGGCGTTTTAAACAATACCAGCACCACCCCAAAAAACTGGCATGATGCCTGGGCTTTCCGCTTCGGGGCCAATTATGAAATCCGGGAAGGTATGAAGATCCGGGCCGGATATATCTACGATCTCACTCCGGTACCCGATTCCAGCTTTGAACCTCAGGTGCCCGACGCCAACCGTCATATCTTTACGGTGGGCGGAGATATCAAGGTCTTGACGAGATTCACCCTGGGAATCGCCTACAATTACATCTTGTCCGAGAGCCGCACGAAAAACAACGCGATTCCCGTCAATGGCGTTCCGGCCCCCTTGCAAGCCAACGGCAACTATAGCAGCGACGTCCACTCACTGGGACTCAGCTGCACCTTCCAATTTTAGTGGGTCCGAACAAGAGGGGTGGGGAGAACAAGCCCTATCCATGGGCTTGCTCCCCCCATATTTACTGGACTGTCTCCTGGCGATGAGACACGGCCAAATCCGACAGCACTTCATCCAAGACTTCAATTCCCAGGCCGAAGCCGGGAAGCTCATGGGCCAGGCCGCCGTCTTGAAAGACCACCGGCTGGGCTACTACGTCTTTGAGCAACAAGTAGTTGGAGAATGATCCCTCCACATAAGACAGATGGGGAACGGTCAAGGCGAAATGACGACCCGCAGCCGACAGGATGCTGGTTTCTCCCACATGACAACCCAACTGGCATAAAATGCCGGCCCTCTCGGCCATTCGCCTGATCCGGGTGGAAGCTCCCAAACCGCCGCACTTGGACAGACGGATATTAAAGACCTGGCAAGCCTTAAGGTCGATCAAACGGCGGGCATCCTCTTCGGTGCAGAGAGACTCATCCGCGATCACCGGGATCTGCACCGCGTCCTGCACCTGCTTGAGGCCGGTAAAGTCGGCCTTGGCCACCGGCTGTTCCACCGCGCTGATCCGGTAGGGCTCCATCTCCTTGAGGCGGGCAATAGCCTCGGAGGGACTCCAGGCCGAGTTGGCGTCCACCCGGATATCAACCTCGAAGCCCAGGTGATCCCGGGCCATCCTCAGGGTCGAAAGGTCTGCATCAGTCCCCACCTTGAGTTTGACAAACCGCATGTGATTGAACTTGACCAGGTTGAATATCTGCTTCATCTGTTCAGGCGACATCATGGGGATGACCGCGCTATAAACCAGACTCTGTCTCAGTTTGGTCCCGATCAGCTCGCTCATTGGCAGCATCCAGCTTCGGCCGGCGGCATCCAGCAAGGCCGTTTCCAAGGCACAGAAGGCCGCCGGGTGGCGCCAGGCCTGCGTCTCCCTATAGAGGTCCTCCATGGCTATGATTAACGCCTCGGGGGAATGAAACTTCCTGGCCAAGAGTTCCGGCGCCAGAACCTCTTGGAGAAAGGCGAGGCTGTCATTCAGCACCTCGCCGGTGACAAAGGTCCGGGGCACGCCCTCGCCATATCCTGTGACGGTGTCCGCCGTGGTCACCCTGAGAACCAGGTTGTCAGAGCCCACGTGAGTTGCCAGATTATGCTTGATCGGCGATTGAAAGCCCAATTTCAGGTGCCAAATATCCATTTTCTTGATTATCATGCTCGACCTCAACGTGAGATTTGATCAGTTTACCAAACTTCTTCCACTGGTACCATTGCTCCGGGAGAGCTTCCACGGTGTCTTCCAGCACACTCAGGCAACGCTCGCTCAAAGACAGGTGCCCAGGGAAGGCCCCATTTCCCACCGCGGTAAGGTTGCAGGTATAGTCTTTCTTGCCGTCCCGTTGCACCAGGGCCGTGACGACCTGGGCCCCCGAACGTTTCTGCAACAGCTCCAGGGTCCGATCCGAAGGGAGCCGGCAGTTGAGAAATGAACTATGACGGCGAGGATCAGGCCGCCATTCATCAAATTCATCGCACTCGGTGATGAGAATCCGGCCTTGCTTGAGCGCCTTCATGGCCGCCAAAATAATGTTGCCTTCATCCGCGTCGATAAGTTCCAGGCCCACCGCAGTGGCCCTCGCCCCCATGGATTCCCGCAGGCGCGTGGTTTGGAAGCGGCAGATCATGGACGTAGGATAACCGTTCAAGGCTAAAGCGCCGGGCAAAAATTCCACTGCCCCGAAATGGCCGGTGACCAGCAGAATTCCCTTGCCCCCTTCCAAGGCTGCCTGAAGATTCTCGGTGCCTGCAAACTTTATCTTAGTTTTCAAGAATTTACACAGTCGGGGGAAATGAGAATAGCCGACGAACAGCTTCTCATGATAATGGTCGAAAATTCCCCGGAAGGCCCCTTTGATTTTCTGGTTGAGGTCGGTGGAGGCATATTTTCTGCGAAAAACATATCGGAAGGTATTGCGAATCAGGACTTTTTCAGACCAATTCAGGAGATAGTAAAGCTTTCCCAGGAGCATGATATAGCCTCGAGAAACCGAGAACGGTAAAAAACGGAACACCCAGCTATTAAATTTCATTTGCAAGAACTTGCTCAGGGAGAGTTTGGGGAATCGAAGCATTTTTAAAAACATATTCCTTTCTCCTTTTATATAAAATATTGTAAATCCTTTAAAATATTAGCCTTATTCGTTGAAAGAAATCAGGGTTTCCCTGATTTTGACAGGAGGGTTTCCCTGATTTTCTGCTGCGAAATACCTTATTTTTGGGGGGGAAAAGGAGGGCCTGACAAAACCCAGGCGTAGCCTGCATGAAAACAACCTTCAATATGAATAGGTTAGTATTGACCATTGGAGATTGTTTTATTATAATCACACATTTTTTAATAAAATTGTAATTTTGTTTTAATTATATTATTATGTATAATTATGTTATTATGTAGTTCTTTGTTTATTGGCTTATTATGCTTATGAGGCCCTACAAGTAAGGCCTTGCAATCTATCTCATTACCTATCGCCTTCAACCCAATTTATTAACTCAACTTCTTGAAAGTATTATCTTTTCTAAAGTCACGCCTGCCGGTTTTCCGGGTTGGGCGCAGTTTGCAAGACCTTTGGGTATCTGTCCTGAAGGTGTTCTCTAGGTTCCCCATCCCGGTCTCCCGCCTTAGCGGCAAAGGACTGAGGCGAGAATCCTGGCCAATTCAAGTAATTTCGCCGCATGTCGATAACTAAATTAGAATTCGGAATATTCGCGTTTTTGCTTGATTGGCTCGGATGATGAGCAGGTCTCGCAAGCGGTGCCGCTACGTCAGGACCGTCGCAAAGGGGCAGGTCTATCGGACTCGAATAATACGTCTCAGGCCGGGGAAAAACTTGGCATGAGGCAGGGAACCAACTGAACCCCTTGAAAAATAAATGCGGGTTGACTTTTGCCGGTAGTTCTTTATGATGCCCGTGGGTCTTAGGCTTAAAGCTAAACTCAAATAGATTTTTGATAGTTAGGTATGGATTACCGGCTTCCGCTTAGTTTCTTCCAGGGCGGCGATGTCAACGAAACACCTGGGGGGGTTCTCTGGATAAGTTTTTCTGATGCAACCTCTAGACCAATAATCTGTTATAATAAATAATAGTTAAGCGTGGTGACTGGCGCGCGGTGAGTCCAAAAGTGATGGTGGAGTCGGGTATGGCCATGGAGAAGCACCATAGTTGCCTGAATACCCGGGCTATAATCGAATATTTCCAAGAAAATCGGCCGAATGAGGTGGATAGGCTCATGGCCGGGCTGGGCCCCGAAATTGAAGGCCTTAGCAACCCGCAAGAATTCTTAATGGAGGTCAATAATTGGGTGTCCAGTGATGTGGTCACCAAAATGTTTGAGAATGCCAGAGTTATTACCCAAGAAGATGAAGTCGCCTTTAAGATGGGGTTTGAATCCGCCGCCAGGAAAAAGTTGGGCTATGTTCAGCGGATTATCATGTTCGCTTATAAAAATCCCCGCCGCACCCTCAGAAAAGTTCAATCCATTAACGATAAGTTTAATAAAAATAAGCGCATAGAAATTGTGAAAATTAGAGGAGATGCTGCAGTTATTCGCCTGCACTGGTTTAAAGAAATTCCCGCCAGCGTTGACTATTGTTTATTTAATAAAGGGATTTACTCTGGGATCCCTACCATTTGGGGTCTTCCTCCCGCCACCCTGCATGAAACCAAATGCTATTTTCGGGGTGATGAATATTGTGAGTACCACTTTAAATGGCAAAGAAATTTTTCTTTAAGAGAAGGACTGCTAAGGCTTCTGGTTCCCTGGCGGGCGCTCAACTATACGATTGAAGAACTTGAGCGGGATAAAGAACTCCTGAAGAAAAAGTTTGATGAGATTCATCGCTTGAATATCCAACTCAAGGAGAAAATCGATCAACTCATCTGTCTGCAGGAAACCAGCACCGCCGCGCTCTCCGTCCTCCATCTCGAGAAGCTGCTCCAGGTCACGTTGCGACTGCTTATCAACTCCGCCAAGCTGGATCGTGCCGGGATTCTGCTCCTGGACGAAAAAGGCGAGTCCTTGGAACTCACCTGCGCGGAGGGAATCGCCCCTGAACTTTTTGAGCAGGTCAGAAATTACCAAATTCCCATCAGCAAAGTAGATAACATCATTGCCCGGGTCGCCATGACTGGTATTCCGGTGGTGATTCAAGATGTGACCCGCAGTAAACTGAACATGAACAACCCCCTGATCCAATTCTTCAAACCCAAGGCCTTCATTCTGGTTCCCCTCACGGTGCGGGGCAAGGTCATCGGCGTGCTCATGGCCGATCGAGTTCACGAGGACGCGTTGATCAGCGATAGCGACCGGGACTTTATTGTCAGTTTTGCCAACCAGATCGCCATCGCCCTGGAAAATGCCATTCTCTACCGCAAGATAGCCGTATCCGAACGGAAATACCGTGAGCTGGTGGAAAATGCTCACGATGGCATCTGGATTATCGATGAGCAAGGTCTCATTAAATTTGTCAACCGCAGAATGGGGGAGATTACCGGCCAGGAGGCCCTGGAAGGCAGAAGCATCTACGATCTGGTGGATCAAGAAAATCACAACCTGTTAGAAGATGTCATGGCTCAAAACCGGATGAACCGGGTGGCCCAGCAGGAATTGGACATCACTTGCCAGAACCGGGGTCTGGCCTCGGTTATTATGAGTTCGGTCCCCATGTTTGAAGATGGCGTTTTCACCGGCGCTTTTGCCATGATCAGTGATATCACGGCCTTGCGGGAAACAGAAAAGCGCTTCCGAAAAATCTTCGAAGAAGCTGCCCATGGGATGTCGCTCGTGGATATGGAAGGCCACATCCAGGATGTCAACCCGGCTCTTCTGAAGATGCTGGGATTTAATAAGAATGACCTGGTCGGAAAATCTTTCAAGGCCCTCCTTTTCCAGGAGGATGCCATGAGAAATGGCCGGCTGTTTAATGAACTATGCGACGGTAAACGGGACTCCTACTCCCGGGAGACTCGCTACCGGCATAAAGATAACCGGGTGGTCTGGGGGCAGGTAACCGTGTCACTACTTCGCAGCAGCGGCGGCGCCCCGCAGTATGCCGTTGCCATGGTCGCGGATATTACCCACCGGAAAAAAGCCGAGGAAGATATTCGCACCTACCAGGAGCAACTCCAATCTCTGGCTTCCGAGCTGTCCCTCACCGAAGAGCGCGAACGGCACCGTCTGGCCACCGACCTGCACGATCATATCGGCCAAGCCCTGGCCGTCTCTAAGATCAAGCTGGGGGTGCTGCAGAGGTCTGTGACTGCCCCGGACCAAGCCAAACCTCTGGGTGAGGTGCGGGAACTCATCGAACAGATGATCCAGGACACCCGCTCCCTGACCTTTGAACTGAGCACGCCGGTCCTTTACGAACTTGGATTTGAAGCGGCAGTGGAATGGTTCGCCAGGCATGTCCGGTCCCAGCACGGTATCAATGTGGAAGTGCAACAGGACATGGCGCCCATCCCCATGGATGATGAAATCAAGGTCCTGCTGTTCCGGTCGGTGCGGGAGTTGATGATCAATATTGTCAAGCACGCCCAGGCGCACAATGCCCGGGTCACCATCCGAAGAGAGAACGACGGCATCAACATCGCAGTGGAAGACGACGGTGTGGGCATTAAAAACGTCCCGCGGGATTCAAGGTTAAAAAGTGACAGCGGTTTTGGCCTCTTCAGTATTAGGGAACGCTTGCATTACCTGGGAGGCCAGGTGCAGGTGGAATCGGAGCAAGGCCGGGGCACTAAGATAACCCTCATAGTTCCCCGCCAACATATCCGGAAGGCTCAAGTGGGGATAGCGCAATGATCAAGATCATATTGGCGGATGACCACCAGATTGTGCGTCATGGACTCCGTAGCTTGTTGTCGTCGGAACCCGATATGGAAGTCGTGGGTGAAGCCGACAATGGCCGGGCAGTGGTCCGGTTGGTCCAGGAAAAATCACCCCAGGTGGTGATCATGGACATTTCCATGCCTGATTTGAACGGCATCGAAGCTACCCGGCAGATCGTCGCCGATAGCCCTGGGGTCAAAATTATCGCCCTGTCGATGCATTCCGACAGCCTCTTTGTCTTGAATATGTTCAAGGCCGGGGCCTCAGGCTACCTCTTGAAAGATTGCGCCCTGGAGGAATTGGTCAAGGCGGTGCGCACGGTGTTAAGCCGGAAGATCTATCTCAGCCCCGGTATTTCCGATATCGTGATCAAGGACTTTGTCATCGGCTGGTCTCCCCCGGATTCCTCCGCCTATTCCATCTTAACCACCAGGGAACGAGAGGTCCTCCAATTGATGGCCGAAGGCCGGAATACCAACCAAATCGCCGAAAACCTTTGCGTCAGCGTGAAGACCGTGGAAGCCCACCGCAAACAATTGATGAATAAGTTGGATATTCACAGTGTGGCCGAACTCACCAAATACGCTATCCGCCAGGGTCTGACCTCTTTAGAGGCTTGATCTCCCCATATCCCCCTCCCCTTAAAAATCCAATATAAGGGTTTTCGGAACCCAAAATTAGGGATTCCCTAAGTGCTTTTAAGGGAAAACCCTAATATTTTCACCATAGCTCATGAGGTTGAACTTCGTTCAGGCCCATGGATGGGGATTCCCTGATTTTCCAAAACCCCTTTTGACAAGCCCGTGGCTTGTCCGGGAGACGGTATGACCATCAAGATCATCTTGGCGGACAACCACCGGATTATTCGTCAGGGTCTCGCCCACCTCCTGGCCGGGGAACCCGACGTGTGCGTCGTGGGGGAAGCGGAAGATTGCGCTACCACCATCAGGCTCATTCAGGAATTCTCTCCCCAGATAGTGATTTTGGATATTTGCCTGCCCGACGCCAACGGCATGGACGCGACCCGCCGCATTGTGTCTCAATTCCCTGACATCAAAGTGATTGCTTTGTCCATGCACTCCGACAGTCTCTTTGTCATTAATATGCTCAATGCCGGCGCCTCGGGCTACTTGCTGAAAGATTGCGCTCTGGAAGAACTGGTCAAGGCCATCCGTACCGTCTTGACCAAGAAAATCTATCTCAGCGCCAATCTGTCCAGCATGCTGGTCAAAGATTTGGCCAGCCGCATCACCGTTAACAATAATGACAAATGACTGCGTGCGGACCAGGGGCCGGGGCCGAGCCCTTATCCGGATTTTAGTCGCCTCAGCCCCTCCCTGTAATAATCAGGCTATTTTTCCCCTCTCCCGCGGCAGCGCGGTATATCGGCAGGTCGCGTCGTTGCCTCAGCCCTCGCTTCAGTAGCCCACCGGCAGCCGGTACAGGATATCGGCCAGTTCCTCGGCCGAGCCCACCGGCTGATCCGTTTCGCCGTGCAGCTTCAGGCACTCGGCCCACAGGCCCGGCAAATCCCGGCCGGCCGCCTCCCACTGCACTTCCAAGGGAAAGAGGGGATTGTCCCGGCTGGCCGCCTCCCAGGCTTTGAGGTCGGCAAAGCGCTGGTCCAGAATCTGGGCCCGTTCGAAGGCGCTGCCCACGATATCCTGATTGAACCCGGTGCTCCAGAAAAACTCGATGAGGGCCGGCACCGCTTCGGCCAGGGGCACCCCTTCCAGCATCTCCGGGCGGTAGCGCAGGCAGACCCTCTGGCTGCCGTAGTGCCCCGGTTCCCCGCGGACGTTGGGCAGGTTGGTATGATACAAGGTGTCGTCTAAGGCACTCAGGGTATGGTTCCGGAAGAACATCTTCATTTCTTCGAAACCGTCCCGGTAGAAGGTCAGGACATAGAGGATATAAGGGAAGGCCAGACGAAAGGGCTGGTAGTCGTCCGTCCCTTTTTTGCCGCTGCTGACCCGCACGGTGCGGCATTGGGGGGGATGCTCCACCACCAGGTAGAGGAGATCTTTCCTCTGGCAGAGCCAGCGGGTCCCCGGGGGTAAGATCGGCAAACGCGGCGGCATGACCCGGGCCACGTAGCGCAGCACTGCGTCCAGAGGCGCCCGGCGGGCCACCCGCCCCTCCCCTGCTCCCGCGTCCTCCTGGAGAATCATCTCAGGTCCACTAACGATGATCTTGTCTTTATTTATCGAATGTTCTCCAGTATAGGACAGGCGTTTTCGCCCGTTTAGGAACAGCCGGGGGCGGCTGTTCTACATTTTTTTAAGGAAATATGGCTGAAACACTTCGCCTAATCCCCGGCTTCCTCGCTCCCTCCGGCCCAGCCCCAGACCCGCTCCGGCACAAAGCGCCGGGAGGAGCACTGGTTCAGGGCCAGGCGTTCCATGTGGCGCAGCACCTCCATCTGGTGTGGCGGCAGAAAGTCGTCGATCACCTGCTTAAAGTCGTCCCGGCAGACCTCTTCCCGGCCCGCCAGGCGTGCGGCGCGGTAGGCCCGATAGACCAGTTCCTCGATATCCCCGCCGGTGATTATGTCCGGGTGCCGGGCTTCCAGGTAGCGGGTGATGTCGTCGAAGTCCGGGAAGTCGCAGCTAATCTGGCTGCGCCGCGCCACCACTGCAAAGATGTGGGACTTCTCGGAGGTGTCCGGCATGAAAAAGGGAATCCGTTCACTGGAACGGCCCGAGCGCAAATCCGCTTTATCCAGCCGGTCCGGGCGGTTGGTAATCCTGATCCACAGGACCTTGCCCTGGATAGCCGGATCACCCATGAAGTCAAAGCGCATCTGCCTGAGGCGGTTGCCCACCCCGGTGTCGCCGGAGTATTCATCCCGGCCATGCTCGCTCTGGTCCGCCTCGTCCTCCACTACCACCACAGGAGTAAGGCTGCGGAGGGTGTGCAGGGACTTGAAAAAATTGCGTTCACTTTCTCCCACCCACTTGGTGCGAGGGTTGAGCAGCTTAACGAAATTAAAACCCGTGTCCCGGGCCAGGCCTTCCGCCAATGCGGTCTTGCCCACCCCCGGCGGCCCCATCATGGTGATGCCCCGGGGCACCAGTTTATCGTCGCCGGCGTGGATGGCCCGCACAATCTGGCCGAAGTAAGCCTTAATGGGTTCCATCCCCCCGATCTCTTCCAGGCCGAAACGGGGTTCGAT
Source organism: Desulfobaccales bacterium (assembly GCA_041648175.1). Classification (NCBI taxonomy): domain Bacteria; kingdom Pseudomonadati; phylum Thermodesulfobacteriota; class Desulfobaccia; order Desulfobaccales; species Desulfobaccales bacterium. The sequence goes on from JBAZPO010000001.1 coordinate 153,519, forward strand.
GACCTCAATGAGCCCCACCAATTCCTGGCGCAGCAGGTCCTTCTTTTTTCTGCGAACCATCTCCATGGTCAAAGGCGTCCGCCGGGATTGGCGCAGAAGTGACCGAAGCAGCCGGAGGCTTAAGCCCGCCCCCAGGTTGGCCAGGCTCTGGGCAGGAAGCTCCAGGCGACAGGGGCTTACGGCCAGGAGGTGTTCGATAAAATGTTGGCGGGCGGCTTGATCCGGTGGCGGCACCTCGATAATCTGGGCGCCGTGGCGGCTTAAGAGCAGATTGGCGTTTAACTCCGCCAGGTTGCCGGTAGTCAGGACAATCACATGGCCCTGTTCCACCAACTCCAGTTGCCGGGCCCAACGCAACAAGGTCACCAGAGAGGCCCGGTCCGGCTCTCCCATGGACCCCAGGTCCACCGCGGGCACGATGGTTTCGGCATACTCCAGGATCAGGGCCAGGGGTTTGGTCAGGCCGCTTACCTGGCAGGTGGCGGTCATCACCCGCTCCGCCAGTTGCAGCACTTCCCGGGGGCTTTGGGGCAGGGGTTTGGGAGTGGGTTGTTGACCCAGGGCCTTTAAGGCCCTGGCCCGGACCCGGGACACATCTTCTTCTGCGCCCGTATCCGGCAGAGGTGGTTCCAAAGCCAGACGGAAGGCGTTTTCGCAGGGGTCGTCCCAGAACTCCAGGCCCAGACCGAGGTTATAGAAGACCGCATGACGCTCCTGGGCAAGCCAATGGCCCAGAAAATGGCGAAACGGCAGGTAATCGCCGTTTACCCGGATGTAATCGAAAACTTGCCCATGGAGGATAAAGAGGGCCGATTCTCCCTCTTTGAGGTGCTCCTCCAATTCCTGGGCCCATTCCGGTAGGTTTTGCCAGGGGCCCATCATTCTGCCTCGCTGCTGGAAGGGTGTGAGGCGGGGGAGGATATGGGAGTGAAGGCTAAGCCACGCGGCCTCCCCTTAATTTATTTCAGAACATGGTTTGCCGTTCATTATCCATATGGATGTTTATCGAGTGGCGAGCTATGAAGCCCTGTTACAGCAAGGGCTCGATCAACTTTTGGAAAGCTTCCTTTTTTCGGGTGCCCTCGATCCGCTGCTTGATGTTGCCTTGCTTGTCGATAATGACCGTGGTGGGCACCACCGCGATACTCCCATAGGCATCGCTCACCTTATCATTGCCGACGAGCACCGGGTACTGCAGGCCCAGTTGTTTTACCAGGAAACGGATTTGCGTGGGGTCGGAACTCAGGGCAATACCAAACATCTGCAAGCCCTTGCCTTTGAGCTCATTGTTGATTTTGTTCAAATCCGGCATCTCGTCCCGGCACGGACCGCAAAAGAAGGTGAAGAAGTTGATCACGACTACCTTGCCCTTGAACTGGCTGAGGGTGTAATCCTTTCCCGTAAGGACGTCTTTCAGGGTGAAGTCGGGGGCGGGTTTATCAGCCCAACTTGGGGACGTCAGGGCCAGGATGCAAATGGCCACCATCAGCATCCGAGCCATGATCCAGGAAAGGCGACATGACTTCTGAGGCATTATTGGTCTCCTTACTCTGAGATAAGGTGCCTTATATTTTTCACGAATATATCAAAAAGGCCTCAGGCCCGCAATTTATTTACCGGCGGGGGCGATCCTGGGGGCGGGCCACCAGCCAGGCCGGGATTTGGCCCCGAGGCCGCGGGCTATGCGGCAGGGCCACCATGAGCGGGAAGATGGTCTGCTGTTTGAACCAAGGTTCCATATCCAGGAGATTCTGGGGAGCTTTGAGGCAAAGGAAGGCTTTGCCATCTTCGGCCATCCAGCGCAGGTTGGCAGGCGGGGTCAGTGCGGCGGCTTCTTGAGGGCAGACAGCCAGGACCGCACAGTGGTAGAGGTAACTCCAGAACCTGCCCGAAGGCGCAGCCGCGAGGATATCCTGCCAGTGCTCGGCCTGATGCCCCGGGGGCAGGCAGACTCTAGACACCTTGAACTCCCGGAAGGCTTTCACGGACCAGGAATTACGCACCCCCAGGGTTTGATCCCCGTAAACCTGGCCATCGACGGCCCCGGCCAGGGCTACCGCCCCCCAATCGCCGGCCACAAAGCGGCTATAACCGCCCTGTCCGAGGGTTTCCAGGGCTTTTTGGTAGAACGCCAGGGACGACTCCGGGATGGCGGGGGGCAGTCGCCAGATGAGCCGCCGCGGACCCCAGTGGCGATGCTCCGGCAAGAAAGCGGCATAATTATCCGAAGTCAACGTCAGCACCAGGGGGTCCCGCCATTCCCGGGACAGCTCCTCGGCCTCGGCGTAATCCCGGGCCTCCAGCCAGATCCGGCCCCGGGCCAGTAAATTCGGCCGGGAAGCGCTTGCCGCGCTTTGCTGCGAGGGCGGCAGCGGGTACACAGGGGGACCTTGACAAGTTCCTGTGGGCGGGGCGGCCATCCGAAGGCTCTCCCCAAAGGCTTCCACCACCTGCCGGGCCGCGGCCAGGACTTTGGGACGCTCCATCGGGGAGGCCGTCGCCACGGCTTGAAAGAGCCCGATCACCCGGGTTAGGGACGCGGGAGCAAAGAGTTCTCCCCTGATCTGGACCGCCTCGATACCGAGCTGACACAAGCCGGAAAAGGTTTCCAGGGCTGCCATCAGTGTCCCGGCGTTTTCCGGCCGGGCCAGGCAGCAGGTTGCGCAGCTCACCCCCAAATACTCTGCCATCAGGCACAGACTGGCATACCCATGACAGCCGGTCAGCAAGGCAACGGCCAGGGGCATGGCAGTTTGACGCCGCATCAACGCCAGGTCTTTTAAACTCACCGGCCCTTCCACCACCACCCGGGTAAACCCCAGGGTCTCTGCCAGCCGCATTCCCGGGGAGTTATGGGCGCCCCAGTTCCCCGCGGCGACCAACGGCAGGTGGGGATAACGCCAGCGGGCCTCCTTAACCAGGCCCAGGTCCCGGAGCTGCAAGCCGTCGGGATTAAGCCGGGCCACTTTCTCGAGCTTATCTGCCACCTTTGGCAACTCAGCTTCCGTAAGCAATTCATCCCAAACGAGATAAAATTTGAGGCCCCGCTCTCGGGCCGCGGCCTGCCAGTCCGCGAGTTCGGACCAGACTCGGGCCTCAGGGTCCCGGGGGAGGGGAACCGCAACTGCCCCCGCACCCTGCTCGCACGCGACGGCCAAAGATTCCTGGTTCAAAATGTGCACCACTAATTCCATTCGTTATTCCATCTAGTTCCCTCTCCCCTTTGGAGGAGAGGGTGAGGGGGGGCAATCTCTTTCTTGCTCCGAATAATAAAATCAAACGAAAAAACTATACACTAAAAACCGTCTCTCCTTGACATCACCCCATGGTATTCCCTATTGTTACTCAATCACCTCAAGGAGATTACCATGAAAGTCCTGGGCATATTCGGCAGTCCCCGCCGGCAAGGGAACTCCGACACCCTTATGAAGGCTTTCCTTCAGGGCGCGGCCGAGGCCGGCGCCGCGGTGGAAGAAATCTTCCTGCGCGAAAAAAAGATTTCCCCCTGCCTGGAAATATATCATTGTTTTAAAGATGGCACCTGTCCCATTAAAGACGAAATGCGGGAACTTTATGACAAGCTCATCGAGGCGGACGTGGTGGCCCTGGCTTCACCGGTTTTCTTTTATAGCGTCAGCGCCCAAGCCAAGGCCATGATCGACCGCACCCAGGCCCTGTGGGCCCGGCGTTATGCGCTCAAACAGGACTTCCCCGGCGGCAACCGTCAGGGAGTCCTGTTGTGCACCGGCGCCACCAAGGGGCGTCTCTTGTTCGTGGGCTCCCGCCTGGTGGCCAAATATTTTTTTGACGCCATCAATGTGCGGTACGCCGCCGAACTCCTGGTGCGGGGCGTGGATGAAAAAGGCGCCATCAATGACCGGCCCGAAGTCTTAGAGCAGGCCCGGAACCTGGGCCGTAAGGTGGGTCGGGGTGAGATGCTGGGCCCCATCAAGATGGACCCGTTGGCGGTTTAGTAATGATAGTAAGTATACGGTAGACAGTTAAACTCTAAACCATTTTTGAACTGCGGTGCCAAGGTTGCCATCCCAAATAGAACTATCTATCGATAAACAAGGAGGACGAAATGAGCAAAAAATGATTTCCCGGGTCATGGCTGCTATTATGTTGAATACATTTGACTATCTCTTGTAGGGGCTTTTTCAAGCAATTCCTTTACAAAATAACTGGGAAGTAGGAATAGGGGAAACTTGCGGTATTAAATCTTATACGCCATTGAATCTTACATTAGGGTGATTAAACGGATGGAACCAATTAGGGTAAAAGTAGTCCAATTTGGAAAACTCCAGACCGATGAAGTTAATAATATATTAGGTGTAGCTAACTTATGTCAGCCTACGTATTATTTCGATGAAGTGCAAGACCTCAAAGTTGATCTGTCTCCTTATCGGTTACCAAATAAGAGTTATGACCTTGATACAGCTACGGAGCAACACGTACTTCCAAAGTATTATGAGCGTCCGCTCATTGTACTTACATCAGAACCTTATGGAGCACCTGCGCGTGGATCAGAAGAGGAGGCGTTCTATTTCTTAGGCGCTTTAGAGACAAATGTCTCAATAATCAGCACTTATTTGTGGAAAGATTCCAAAGAGAACGGGAGTCTTCAATTATACTTGCTTTTCATGATTGGAACCAGCCTTATTTCTGAATATGCCGGCCTCCAATTTCATGATGAAACGAAGGGATGCCTTTTCGACTTTTGTGAAGAACCTATCGATATTTATAGGTCACTGAAATCCGATAATTTTTTTTGTCCAACTTGCAATACCTATATCGAGCGGGCATTAAGAGAAGGTAGGATAAACATAGATCAGCTTGTGTCAGCAATGCGAATCATCAACCGCGCACGTCGGATCGAATTATCATGCTTCATTAGCTACAGTCACAAGGATGAGGCCTTTGCAAAAAAACTATATTTGCGAATGAAAAAGAGAAAGCTGAAGGTATGGTTAGCAGCCGAAGATCTGGGAGACGGCATAATCCATGATCAGCTTGAACGTTCAATCAGATTGCACGATAAACTTCTCCTTGTTCTCTCGAATAACAGTATGTCAAGTGAGTGGGTCAAAACAGAGATACGCTGGGCAATGGATGTAGGCATCAAGGAAAACATTAACAAATTGCTGCCAATTCGTCTTGTAGAAATGGACTCTGTCAAAGCATGGAAGCTCTTTGATTCGGATATTGGAAAAGACTTGGCACGCGAGATTCGTGAGAATCTTATTCATGATTTCTCCAATTGGCAAGATTTGAAGGCCTTTAACCGCTCGTTTCGTCGATTAATACGATATATATATGAAATCGCCATGTAGATCATGGCAACAGACTACTGACTACCACCCCAAGGAGGTCTTATGGCACTGGCTGTGGGTATGACCCATGAAATGCGGCTCAAGACCGGGCCGGAGCACTCCGCCCAGAAATTCTACCCCAAGGTTCCCAACGTCTTCGGCACCCCCTTCCTGGGAGGCCTCTTCGAAGGGGTCAGCGCCGACCTGATGGCCTCCCATCTGGCGGAAGGTGAAACTTCGGTGGGCATGTCCATGAACTTAAAGCACACCGCGCCCACCCCTTTGGGGATGGAAGTGCGGGCCGTCACCGAAATCACCCTGGTGGAAGGGCGCAAGATCACCTTTAAGCTGGAAGCCTTCGACGAGAAGGAAAAGATTGGCGAGGCCGTGCACGAACGCTTTATAATCAACGCAGAGAAATTCAATCAGAAGTTGGAGGCCAAAAAAAGCTGAACACGGGCGCATCCTCTCTGGATTTTCCTTACGATCTGGTATCGCTGGGCCATTTCGAGGCCGGCGGCGGCTGGGAGGCCCAAATCCGCCAGTATGTCCGCAAAAAGTACCGCGACGACCTGGCGGGGCTGGCAGCCATCGACCCCCAGGCTTTAGCCGGACTCTTCCGGGGGGAGCTGGTGCCGGGCCGTCCCTACGCCACCATTCAGTGGGTGCTGCGGGTAGCTCCTTTCCGGCCCCTGGAAATTTTCCTGCTCTTCGACCAGGAGTCCGAGTTCGGCACGGACCTGCGGGTCTTTTATGCCCGCAAGAGCCTGGTTGTCCCCACCGAGGACGCCTACGTCTTTGCCTGGGATTACGTGGCCCTGCTGGCCCGCTATGGCCGGGGCAAGTTTTCCCTTAAGAATAACGGTCCCGGCCGGGAGTGGCTGCCGTTTGCGGACTTCGCCCCGGAAGGGACCGGCCCTATGCAGGAAGTCTCTCTGGGAGTCCGGGAAGAAATCTTGGAGAAGGTGGCCCCCGAGGTGGTGGAGGTGGCCATCCGCCGGATGGATTGCGGCGGTTTTGCCCAGGCCGAAGACTTCTGGGAGGTGATTTGGCCTGTTTTGGGGGATATGTCCTTCCGGTTCCGCTACGGCCCCCAGGGGTCCGAGATGGCCTTTGACAGCGTTGGAGCCCGGAAGTACGCGCCGGAATTCCTCCTGAGCTTTGCCTGGCTTTATATCAATGGGCTTTTGCGGGAGTGTCGTCAGGTGGATGATTCGTTACCGAAATTGTCCGCCTATTTTTAGCCGGATGAAATGTGTTCATTGCCATAAGGCCAGCATCACTCTGCGTCCTACGTGAAGCGGGGTGGAAATCTGCTGCCCGGGATGCGGCCGCATCTATTCCGCCGAGGAAGTCAAAGAACTGGTCCGGCAAATTCGGTTAGCCGGAAAGAGTAAACCACAGGCCTTTCCGGCCGGTAACGGAGTCTCATGAGCGCCCAACTGAAAGATTTAACCCGCCAGAAACAACTGGGCCAGGCCCCTTCCGGTCAGGTCAAGATAAGCTACGGAGTCCATAACCTGGATGCCGCCATCGCCGGAAAATCCGTCAGCGAGGTGCGCCAGGCCTTAAAAGAACCTTTGAATATCGATCCCCGCGCCCTGGCCCTGGTGAACGGCCGGGACGTGGCGGCCTCGTATATCCTGCAGGAAGGTGACCAACTGGAGTTCGTGCGCCTGGCCGGGGAAAAGGGCCGGGACGCCATCTAATCCGTCCTGCCCTGATCAGAGGCGGCAAAAGCCCCTGCGGCCCTAGCCTGTACTTTTCCCCTTGAAATGTCCCGTTGAGGCCTTACTTTTTAGTTTAGTAAAGGAGGCCGCTCATCGCCATGAACCAGCCAACTAACAGCGTTATAGCCAAGATACGCGAATTTCATCCTGAAATTGACCGGAACAACATCGACTTAAGCGTCTCCTGGGACGAGGCCGGCAAACGTTATGCCCTCAAACTCAGCAAGTCCGGAGAAGCCGTGGGGTCTTACCTGGACCAAAAAGACGCGGACGAATGCCTGGCGGGCAAGCAATGCCTCAACCTGGCAGTGCAGGTGACTCAATTGATCGCCGAACTGGAAGATTTGATTACGCCGCGGAAGCCGGGCTGAGCCGCCTAGAAAAATGAAAACTCATTGCCAAAAGTTTTCCTATCCAGCCCTCACCATTACCTTCCCTACAAGGGGAGAGGGAAATAAGGGAGGAACTTTTGAGCCTCTCGCAAATATCTCCAAACTAGTCATTCTGAGAGAGCGAAGCGACCGAAGAATCTCATAAGTAGTCGAAAATACGAGATCCTTCGCTTCGCTCAGGATGACCAACGGTTTTTGAAAGACTCTTTTGGCAATCGCCATAAGGTCAGGAACAGACTCGCCGCCCCCCTTTGACAGGACCGTAAAAAAAAGGTAAATATACATGTTACGCGGGGAATTGCGGTGAGCCAGGTGTTGGTCATCGCCTGCGATTAAACTTAAAGCGGAGACCATTTATGGCCCGGGTTACCATTGAAGACTGCCTGGAGCAAGTGCCGACTCGCTTCGGCCTGATTCACCTGGCGGCCAAGCGGGTGCGCCAACTCTACCGCGGCGCCCCTGTTCTGGTTAAAGGGGATAACAAAGAAATCGTCATGGCCCTGCGAGAGATTGCTGCGGCGAAAATCGTGCCCACTACCCCCTTGAAATTCTTTCCGGAACCCGAAGAAGAATAAGCGTTCATCCTCGCACCTGGACTCTCCACTTCCTGCCCGAAATCGGTTTAGGGGCGCGAGCCTGGTCAAAACGCCCCTGCCGCAGGGTTTGCCTTGAGGGTTTAGCCTGGCAGAATCCCGTTACCGGCGCCGCTCCAACATAAGATCGGCTGCGGTTCTTCCGGTGCCCCATCCGGCGCCCAGATCTCCAAATCCCAATTCCACACGACGGGGAAGGGCCAATTGGCCAGGATCACCGCTTCCACGAATTCCTGAAGTTCCTGAGAGGCTGCGTCCAGGTCCTCATGGTCGGCCGCGGCGGTGAGCAGGGCGGACAACCGCGCCGTGAACTTATCCTGCCAGGGCGGCTTGCCGTCGCCTGCAACCGCCTGCCATTCGGCGTCGTTGCGGCAGCCGGGCAAACCGAGACGTACCGTGCGCAGCTCGGTCCATTCCGGCCAACCTTTCAAGGTCTGGAATAGAGCCCGGGAGGTGCGGCCCAAAAGCAAGGGAGCCGAATGGTCTTGCAGAAAAGGCCCCATGACCCGGCGCCAGAGACGATAGCGCAGTTGGGCCAGCTCCGGGTCCACCGTCTCTTGGACCCCGTCTACCGGCCCGAAAGAGGGCTGCTCCTCCCAACGTTCCGGCTTGAGCACGTCCTGCAGCCAGTCCTGCCCCTTGTCAACCAGGAGAAGTTGGGCGTCCTGGTCGGCCTGCATTTTCTCAAGCTGCCAGGCCAGGGACCAGGCATTGGGGGAAGGCGCCGGTGGGGGCGGTGCGGCAGGTTTCCCATAGCCGCGCAGGGCCTGGATTAGGTCGCCCTCCCCCTGCCCCCTCTGATAATTTTCAAAGGCCTGCCACTGCCGTAAATCTCCAGGCTTATAGTGCTCCAACTCCCGGGGATGGACCTCGGCCTCCTTGGGCAACGGCATCCCCTGGTAGGGCAGTTGACCGGGCCACCCCGGGGTGACTCCCACCTTGAGGTCAGGAAAGTAGAGCGGCAAAGTCCAAAATTCGTCCCGCCACGGCAGAATCACCGGAAACGCCACGATGTTCCAATCCGATCCCATAAACGCCTCCATATCTTTCACAAAACCGCAAACTGCAAACAGCCTGCGATATTATCCCTTGTGAGGTCTTTTATACATATCTCAGGAGCCTTGCGGATACAAGAGGTAGTGAAATGAAACCAGCTTGTGCGACTAAACATGGTAGGGGTGGCCGGCCTTGATGGTCATGGCCCGATAGAGCTGCTCCAGGATAACGAGGCGGGAGAGTTCATGGGTCAGGGTCAGGCGCGACAGCGCCAGGTGTTCTGCGGCCGCAGCCAGGGTCGCGGCATCCAGGCCCCAGTGGCCGCCGATGAGCAACGCCAGGGGCCGGGCCGCTAGTTCCCGTTGGGTAAGCCAGATTGCGAATTCCTCCGAGGTGAATTCCCGGCCTTGGGGGGTGAGGGCGGCAACCCAGGCCCGTGGCGGAATTTGAGCCCGGAGGCGCTCGCCTTCCCGGTTTTTGAGGGCTTCCGCAGTCAGGCCCGCGGCCTCTTTCTCTTCCCGCACGCTGGTCAGGGTGAGGTTCATAAACGGCCGTAAGCGCTTCTGATAAAAGGCCAGGCCCTCCCGAATAAAGGCTTCCCGGGTCTTACCCACCATGAGGATAGTTACGTGGAGCATGGCCTTAACAGGAGGGCAGCATCAGGAGGGTTTGTCATTGAGGAGGAGGAAGCGACTCTTGCCGGAGGCGATGCGGCTGCCGTCGGCCAGACGGATGACCTCCCCTTCGGCCTGGCGGCGGCTGCCATTTTGGGTATGGAGCACGCCCCGGACCAGGATCGGTTCATCGGGTTTGAGGGGCTGATGGAAGCGCACTTCCATACTCAGGGTAACGCCGGGGCCGGCAAAATGCCACACCGCGTGGGCCATCAATTCATCCAGCATGGTGGCCAGGATGCCGCCGTGGATAACATCGGCCCAGCCCTGGAACTCTCTGGGCAAGGACAGCTCGGTTTCCGCGGCCATCTCGTCTTCAAGGTAACGCACCTGGATTTTAAAGCCCTTGGGGTTGTCTTTACCGCAAACGAAGCAATAATTGTCGGCCAGGGGAGTCGGCATAGGGACTTTTGAAGGGCTTTGTTCTTTGGAAGTCATCTTGCGTCAGAATTTTAACTAGTGGATATCTTGGGCAAACAGCTTGAATAAAGTAATAGCACAGGCGAGACGCCTGTGCCACTATTTTAGCTATGAGTGGTCGGTTACCAGTGGCCGCCGAGGCCGAGACTCCCCCTTTACCAAAGGGGGGTTGGGGGGATTTATAACTTCCCGAAAATCCCCCTAAATCCCCCTTTTCCAAAGGGGGACTTTGAAGGCCGGGTGCATCTTTAAGCGTTTTTGGATGAGAACTAACTAAGCCCTGATCCCTGGCCACTGACCACCATCAGCTGATTTATTTAGGCTCCGTGGGGTAACCCAACTTTTCCCATTCCTTCCAGCCGCCTTTCAAAGCCCAGACCTGAGTAAAGCCCATGTCCAGCAATTGCTGCGCCACCCGGGCGCTCGTGCCTTCGTTCTTTCAGGCGCAATAGAGGACAATTTTTTTGTCTTTGGGCAGGGTGGCGGCCCAGGTTTTCACATCCTTCGGGTCCTGGCGCACCGCACCTTTGATTTTTTTATCGCTGCCTTCCCAATCATTAGCGGCTCTGACGTCCAATACGACCACCTGCGGATCGGCAAGCCAGCTTTTCAAAGTCTCCTGATCGACTCGCGGCGCATCCTTGCCGGAGGCGCATGACCAGGGGATCGTCAACAGCAGACCGAGCGCCATTACCAATGCCCATATCTTTGCCCTTTGCATCCTTCCCTCCTTTTCGGGATTATCCCGGTTTTAAGGAAAGATAAGGTTCCGGCAGCGATAAGGCAACCCTGCTAGCCTTTCGGGGTCAACTCCAACAACCGGGCGATTTGTCCGGCCAGGTCCGCGGTTTTCTCCTCGGGTTTATCGGTTTTGGGCGTCAGGAGTTGGGGCCGGTTTTGGTACTCCGGCTTGGGGCTAACTTCGAACTCCGGCGGGAAGGAATCTTCGAAATACATCTGCTGGAAACCGATGAATTTCAGGTGATGCGCCGTGGCATCCAGCACCGCGGTGGCGTTCTTGGCCAGCAAGCCCGCCTGGATGGCCGCCTTAAAGCCCGCGAAGGATTCCCCGCCCTGGGTGCAGGCGATATGGCCGTGGCGGTTGGCCTGCAGCATGGAGTCCATAATCTCCTGTTCGCTCACCTGGACCACTGCGACGCTGCCGGTGCCGGCGCGGCGGTGATATTCCGCAACCAAACGGATCACCCGGGGCATGGACACCGGGTTGCCGATCATGGCGGCCTGGGCCACGGAGGGCTTAACCGTTACCGGCACAAAGACCCGCTTGGCGGCATCCGGCTCCAGGTAGTAGCGGAACACCGGGTCGGCGTGGCGGGACTGGACTCCGATGATCTGGGGCAGGGTTTCGATGATCTTCAAATCATAAAGGCGCAGAAAACCCTGCATGATCGCGGTGATGTTGCCGGCGTTGCCGATGGGCATCACCACGGTTTTGGCGGTCAAGTCGTAGTCAAACCACTGGGCGATTTCATACGCATAGGACTCCTGGCCCCGGATGCGCCAGGAGTTCTTGGAATTGAGCAGGGCCACCTGGTAGTTGTCGGCCAGGGCCTCCACCACCTTCATGCAGTCGTCGAAGACGCCGGGGACTTCCAAGACCCGGGCGCCACTGCCCAGGGGCTGGGCCAGTTGCTGAGGCGTGACCTTGCCGTGGGGCAGCAGCACCGCGGAGGCCACTTTCTCGCCCAGATAAGCCGAGTAAAGGGCCGCGGCCGCGGAGGTGTCGCCGGTGGAGGCGCAGATGGCTAAGAGCTTCCCGGCTCCCGGCTGGTTGGCCAGGAAGTTGAGGTAACTTAAGGCTGCGGCCATGCCCCGGTCTTTAAACGACGCGCTGGGGTTCTGGCCGTCATTCTTGAAATAGAACGGGGAGCCCACTTCTGCCTGGAGATCGGCATTGCCCGCCACCTGGGGGGTGTCGCCTTCGCCCAGGTAGATGATGTCCTTGAGCGGAATCACCGGAGCAATGAGTTCGTAAAACCGGAAAATGCCGCTCAGGGCCGGGAGATTGAGCATCTTCCGGTAATCAAACAGCCGCCGCCAAAAGGCCCCGGGGTGTTTCGTCAGACGGGATTCGTTTTTGCCTTCCAACATGAACAGGCCCCGGCAATGGGGGCAGGTATAGAGGAGCTGGGTGATATCGAATTCAGCACCGCACTCCAGGCAACGGTAGACCATCTCGCCTTCGGGGGAAGGGATCAGGTGTGGGCGGATGTCTTCGGGGAATTGTTCTGGTTTCACCTATACCCCCGGTGGTGCAGGCTTAATCCTGCAAAAGATAATTGGTTTTGATTTCATCTCATGCATGCTTCCACAAATCTTACACCAAGAGGCGTCAAAACAAAAGCATCGGCCTCTTCATAAGTAGCAACAGCTTCATCTAAAAAAGCCTTGATCAAAAACGCAGGTCCAATGCATTGCGTTCGCATCAAATTATAAATGCTCACTTGGTAAGTTTCCCCATCTATCCCAACCATTTCCATGATTTGCTCTTTTGTTAAAGTAAAGTTAGTAATTTTGGTAATATCAATTAATTTATCATTTCTCCTGAGTATTTCGTAAAATTTATTTAAGATCAATGCTTCAACCCCTGTTATATTTTTAATCATATCAATAAATCCATATCTAAGTTCGCCATTGAATTTTGGATCCATAGCATTTACCAATAAATGGTTCCAAAGATATTGAAGGGACGGATCATCTTCCAAGCTGCTTTCCTCAAAAATTGGTAACGCTAATTTTGGTGGAACACCCCGTGTCTCTCTAATGCCTCTGTCTAATAAAATCTGATTAACTTCATCATCCATTTGAATAAGCCTACGCCATCTTACAAACCTTAATTTATCCGTTATCATTCCGGAAACTTCTTGAACAGGCTCTTTGAAAACCTTGGCAAAGAACCCACCAAGCTTTTCTGAAACATCTAAAGCCTTTGTACCTAGATCGGCAACACTTTGTACCGCCTTTGCGTATTCTTCTGCTTCTGACATTAGTACCCCATTCTTTATTCAAAGCACAGGCGAGACGCCTGTGCCACCAATATGGGGCGGGTTATGGCCGCCGTAAATCGGCGTGCGCGGCACGCCCTATAAATTTCATTGTGGTGGAGCGGCCGTCCCTGGCCGCCTAAGTGAAGGCGGGCGGGGACTCCCGCCGCCAATATTTTTGCACAGGCGAGACGCCTGTGCCACCGGTTTACGTGGTCAGATGATACTTCTTCAACTTATACTGGAGCAAACTCTTGGTGATGCCAAGAATCTCGGCGGCGCGGACCTGGATCTGGCCGCTTTTTTCCAGGGCCCGGCGGATCATCTGCTCTTCGATGGTGTCCAGGGCCTCGGGCAATGGGGTATGGAGCGGGATGAAGCGGTCGATCTCCAGTTTAGACTCGGCTGGGGCGGGCGCCAGCTCCCCGGGCAGGTCATGGGGAGTGATGGTGTTGTTGCTGCACAGGATGACCGCCCGCTCCATGACGTTTTCCAACTCCCGCACGTTCCCCGGCCAGGCATACTGGACCAGCACCTTCAGGGCATCCGGAGTGATGCGGGTCTTGTCCCGCAGATTTTCCTTCACATATTTGCTGATAAAGTGGGTCGCCAAAAGCGGTGTGTCTTCCTGGCGCTCGCGCAGGGGCGGCAGGTGGAGACGGACCACGTTGAGGCGATAGAACAGGTCTTCCCGGAAGCGCCCGGCTTCCACTTCCTCTTTCAAGTCCCGGTTGGAGGCCGCCACCACCCGGACATCCACCTTGATGGTCCGAGTGCCCCCCACCCGTTCGAACTCCATCTCTTGCAGGACCCTGAGGAGCTTGACCTGGAGGGACTGGGACATCTCCGCCACTTCGTCCATAAAGAGGGTGCCGGTGTCGGCCAGTTCGAAGCGCCCTTTGCGCATGGCCACGGCGTGGGTGAAGGCGCCCCGCTCATGCCCGAAGAGTTCGCTCTCCAGCAAGGTTTCGGTTAAGGCGCCGCAGTTGACGGAGATAAAGCTTTTGGAGACCCGGTTGCTGCACTGGTGAATGGCCCGGGCGATGAGTTCCTTGCCAGTGCCGCTCTCGCCGGTGATCAGCACCGTGGCCCGGGACTGGGCCACTCTTTTGACCAGGGCCAGGATGTCCTGCATGACCCGGGATTCTCCCACAATATTCGGGAAACCGTACTTCTTGTCCAATTCCTGGTTCAGCAGGCGATTTTTCAGGATAAGATGACGGTGCTCCAGGGCCTTGGCGATGGTGACCAGGATCTCTTCATTCTTAAAGGGTTTCAGGACGTAATCGAAGGCGCCTTTTTTCATGGCCATGACCGCTTTTTCCACGGTGCCGTAAGCGGTCATAAAGATTACCGGCAGGTCCGGATAGAGGCGCTGCAATTCGTCTAACAGCTCGATGCCGGTCATCTTGGGCATCTTCATGTCGGTGAGGACGAGATCCAAATCCGAGGCCCCGGCAATCTTGACAGCCTCAATGGCGCTCCCGGCCGTAAGGACTTCATAGCCCGCCTCGCTCAGGAGGGCCTCCATAACGGTGAGATAATTGACTTCGTCGTCAACGACTAGGATCGTATCCATAGTACTCCGGGCTCGGTTTTATCATGGAAATCCAGCCGTAGGGGAGGATTTAAAACCCGCCCCTACAGGACCTGTCATTTTTGGAGCGGTAGCCAATTGCTTCGGCCACGGGCGTTTATCATGGCCACTAAGTTTCAGCTCGATTGAGTTAACTCGCTTTCTGTGCTGCCAGATCGGGAAGGACCATGATAATCGTGGTGCCCGCTCCGACGGTGCTGTTAATCTTCAAGCTCCCCTGGTGAGCCTCGATGATGCTTTTCACAATAGGCAGCCCCAGGCCGCTGCCCTTTTCCTTGGTGGTGAAAAACGGATTGAGAATTTTTTTTAGGGTTTCGAGCTCGATGCCGTCCCCATTATCCTGAACCCAAATTTCTCCCCCGTGACCGTGGGCTCCGGGCAGGGTAGACACGGTCAAGTGACCACCTCGGGGCAAGGCCTGGATAGCATTCAAGAAAATATTCAAGAAAGCCTGGTGCAAGAGATCCTGATCAACCATCAGGGGCCGGCCATTCAGCCGATATTCCCGGCTGATCTTTATGCCCAGGCGGTCAATCTCGGGTTGCAGCATTTCCAGGCTCCGGTCGAGCATGCCCTCCAGGTCGCAGGGACGCAAGTTAGGGATGCGGGGCCGGGCGAAATCCAGGAATTCCGTGACCTTTTCATTGAGGCGGTTGGACTCTTCCACAATAATCTGGGCCAGGCGGTTCTGGGGTTCATAGCGAGCCAGCCGGTCGCGCAGCAGCTCGGCCGTGGAACTGATGATCCCCAGCGGGTTGCGGACCTCGTGGGCGACCCCGGCGGTCATCTCCCCCAGGGCGGCCAGGCGCTCGGACTGGTGAAGTTGTCCCTCCAGGCGGCGCTGCTCTTCCTGGCGGCGCTCCAGGATAAACCCGGCCTGCTTGACGATTTGCCGTAGAACGATAAATAACAGCCCCATGAACACGACCAGGGTGGCCAGAATGATGAGCCGGAAATTGGCGATCTCTGCCAGATCCTCGGAGATATTCTGGGTAATCTCAATGACGCCCACGACCGGACCGGTTTGGGGCACGGCTTTGTCTTCCAGCCGGAAAGGGATATAGGCCTTGAGGTATTGGTGCCGATAGCGGTTCGGCCAAAAGATGCTCCAGAAGGGGCTATAGCCGGGTAACTCGAAGTAGTCTTCCCCGGCCAGGGCCTTTCTCACTCCCAGGACGTCGTCACTTTTTTTCCCCAGGGGCAGGTCTGAGGCGGTGCTATAGGAGAAGACTCCCTCCTGATCGTACTGGTTCAATTGCTCCACATGAAAGCCGTGGATGGTGGTACGGACAACCACATCCAGCCGCTTGGATTGCTCCGGGTCAGACAGGGTGATGCGCCCACCCTTTTCAAAGGCCGTGGGCAGGACGAACTGCTGATAAATCTGGTGGTTCAGGTTGGAGGCGAGCAGGATCAGATAGTCTTCATTCTTTTTCAGGGCCATCTGTTGGGTCCGGAGGGTCAGGAACACCGTCAAAATAACGGTGAACACCAGAATGACCACAAAACCGGGCAGGGAGAAAAATTTTACCAACCCAAAGGTGTCCAGGTCTTTCCCCGGACGCCACCAGGAAGTAGTGAGTTTGAGCTGCTTCATAATCCTCAAGTAATCCGGTACTTATCCAGGGGCGGCGGGGCGGCCGCGCCTTCCTGGCAAAAGCTTTCGAACCCCGGGCGGCCCATCAGGCCAGAGGCAGTCTGCTTGCCCCCTTCCACTCCCGGCTGCGCGTCAGCCTTGACCCCGAAGAGACCGGCCGCCGCCACCGTCACCACCTCTAAGAGATAGATCAGTTGGCCGATAGTAAAAGGATTGATCTCCGGCAGGTGCAGCGTCAGATTGGGCCGGCCGGCTTTCATCAGATTAAAGGCCGCGGCTTGCTGTTCAGCCTCAAGCAGCTCCTTAAATGAGTGGCCTCCCAGGTGGCCGAAGGCGGGGTTATCTGGATAACTTCCTGGAATATCTATATTATTCTTACACTTGTCCACGGTCAGGAAGGTAACCAGCTTGTCGTCCGGCCCTTCCATAAAAAGCTGTAATTGGGAATATTGGCCGGTGGCTCCCAGGGCGGTTACCGGGGTGCTGCCGTTAATCTGTTTGCCCAGACTTGCAGCCCAAAGCTGACTGAACCACTCCGCCAGGCCCGACAGGGCGTTGGCATACGGCATGAATACCAGGATAGGCCGCTTTTGGGCCGTGGCGAAGAGATAGAACAGGGCCGCCAGGCGATAGGCCGGATTGTTATCGATAGACGCATCTTTCAGGTGCTGATCCATAGCCCTGGCTCCGGCCAGGAGTTCTTCCACGTCGATGCCGGTCAAGAACGCGGGCAAAAGCCCTACCGCCGAGAGCACTGAAAAGCGGCTTCCCACCTGGGCGGGTACGGCCAGAGAGGGTAAATGTTCCCGGGCGACCAGACTCCGGAGGGCACCCTGGCCTGGGGCGGTGGTGACGATGATCCGTTCTCGGGCCTTGGCCTCTCCCAACCGGCCCTTCAACAATTGGTAGACCCACAGGAATTGGGCCAGGGTTTCTGCGGTATCACCGGATGTGCTGATGACGTTGAAGCTGGTGCGGCGCATATCCAGGCCGTCCAGCAAGCCCCAAAAGTGGTCGGGATCAATATTGTCAGCCACCCAGAGCCCCAGTTTATGATTGCGGCGGGCCATAGGAACCTTATTGTGTTGGGGTGGGCGCAGGGCCTGATGCAAGGCCCGGGGCCCCAACGCGGCTCCACCAGTGCCCAGCACCACTACATCCCAGCACCACTCCAACAGCGGCTTGGCCACCTGACGGATCTCTTTGATAATATCGGTCTGGTAGGGCAGCTCCATGAACCCCGCCTGGCCGCTTTGCCGGCCTGCGGCCAGGTCTTGATCAATAGCCGCAAGGCGCGGGGTCAAGTCGCTTAAGTCGGTGTCTTTCAGGCCGCTGGCTCCCAGGAAATCTGCCATGGCATAATTGTGGTCGAGGCTTAGTGTCATGCTCTGAACCCACTTGGGGTCCAGGTAGCGCTTGGGTATCTCGACTTTCGGGGGACGGTTGCTGAAACCTGGTTCCAAATGTAATTTCATCTTAAAATTTTAGCCCAGAGAGCCGGGAGATTCAAGGGGAATCGCTGCGAGCTGCCGCCGGCCCACGCCACTTGTCCGTCTTTACGCCCGGCTAAAGCCAATGCTGTTCACTTAGGCACTTGTAGGGTCGGGTCTCCCCGCCCTGGTTCAAAATTGACACGGGCTGGGCGGGGAAACCCCGCCCCTACATCCGAATAGATATCGCCAATGCTTAAGTGAACAGCATTGCGGCTAAAGCTACCTTTATTATAACCCAAAGGGTGACCGGTTTGGCCGCCCCTTTACAACCTGTAAAAATTATTGACAGATCTCAGCGCAAATATGTTAGTTTCTTGATTAGATTAATATATTTTTATTTATTATATCAACCGCTTAATCAAAATTGACTGGCAGCCCGTTTTGGAACGACCATTGCTTTATAAATCTGTCGGACACCCCCCTCGGGTGCTCTTGTGCTCAGAGTAACTGGCGCAACTGGTTTTTTAAACCTTGGACGCAAAGGAACGCTGATGCAATCGCAACACTACAAGAAATTATGGTGGAGCATCATCCTGGCGACCCTGGGTTTTTCCGTGATCCCACTGTTCTTTTTGGGCGGGGCGATCTATCACCAGTTCAGTGTTTCTTATACCGCCAAGATCATGGAGAACATGAAAACTCGGGCCGAGAACCGCTGCAATTCCATCGACCTGTTCTTAAATGAGCGCATCGCTCAGCTCACCAGTCTAGCCAATACGCAAACATTGGAACAATTAAAAAACGAAGACTATTTAAGTAAGGTTTTCAACATCATCCAATCCCGCTCCAAGTCATTCTTGGACTTAGGGATAATCGACGAGGACGGCAATCACCTGGCCTACGTGGGGCCATATTATGCTGCCTTGAAAAAAGTAAATTACAAAGATGCCGACTGGTTCCATGAGGTTATGTCCACCGGGGTTTATGTGAGTGATGTGTTTCTGGGCTTCAGAAAAATCCCGCACTTCATCATCGCGGTCAAGGTCCGGGAAAGAAACCAGAGCTGGATTCTCAGGGCCACCATTGATTCGGACATCCTGGAGAACATCGTGCAGCTGGCCTGGGAAGGCAAGTACGGAGATGCCTTTATTATCAACCGCGAAAACATCTTACAAACTGCCTCTCGCTTTGACGGCAAAGTCATGGAACACCCCGATGCCCCGAATTTCTCCGCAGCGACCAGGGGCATGGTGGAGGAGGCGGTCTTTCATGGCAATAACCTCTTGTATGCCACGGGCATCATCAAACTGAAGAAGTGGGTGATGGTCATCCAGGAAAACCCCACGGAGCAATTGACCCCGCTTCTGCAAGCACGTTTTCTCGCAATAATTATCGGATTAGGCGGGGTGCTCCTCATCATCATCGGCACTTTCTTTACCACCCGGGCCATGATGGGGCAACTGGTGCGGATGGAGCGGGACAAGGCGGCCAGCGACGAGATGGCGATGCAGTCAAGCAAGATGGCGGCCTTGGGCAAGATGGCCGCGGGCATCGCCCATGAGATTAACAACCCGTTGGCGGTGATAGGCGAGAAGGCGGGGTGGATCAAGGACCTGCTGGGCATGGAGGATGTGGAAAAGTGTGAGAACTTCCAGGAACTGGCCGATGCAGTCAACAAGATCGAGTATCATGTGGTGCGGGCAAAAACGGTGACCCATCGCTTACTAGGCTTTGCCCGGCGTATGGAGCCCATGGTCGAAAAGATCAATATCAATGAGGTCCTGGATGAAAGTATTGAATTTTTGAAAAACGAGGCTCGCTACCGCAATATCGAAATTCAGTCGAATTACGCCCCGGATCTGCCGTTGATTACCACAGACCAATCCCAGTTACAGCAGGTCTTCCTGAACATCATCAACAATGGCATCGATGCCATCGGCAAAGATGGTCAAATTCTCATTAATACTCGGCATCTCGCCAAGAATCATGAACTCTGCATAGAGATTCACGATACCGGCCCGGGCATGCCCAAAGAAATCATACCAAAAATCTTCGACCCCTTTTTCACCACCAAGGAGGTGGGCAAAGGCACCGGCCTGGGGTTGTCCATATCTTTTAGTATAATAGAGAAATTAGGCGGTCGGATCATGGTGGCTAGCGCGGAAGGTCAAGGGACCACTTTTACCATTTATTTACCGGTGAGATGACCTGAGGAGGCGAGGAATGGAGAAATTTAAGATTCTTATTGTGGATGATGAGGCCGATTTTCTGGAGACGATTCTCAAGCGGCTGCAGGCCAGAAAAATTGAAGTCACCGGAGTGGACAGCGGTTATAAGGCGCTGGAAGTCCTGGAGAGCCGGAATCCCGATGTCATCATCCTGGATGTCAAGATGCCCGGGATGGACGGCATTGAAACCTTGCGGGAGATCAAAAAGAAGAAACCCCTGGCGGAAGTCATCATGCTCACCGGCCATGCCTCAGTGGAATCAGGCATCCAGGGCATGCAACTGGGGGCCTTCGATTATGTCATGAAGCCGGTGGCTTTAGACGAGCTTTTGGAGAAGGTGCGCCAGGCCTATGAACGCAAGCTGATCCAGGAAGGCAAGACCTGAGCGAATACCCTACGGCTTCCTACCGCAAGCTCTGAGAACGCCTTGAAAGGTTTTCCAGGCTCTTGGTGCGACTTGTTAGGGTATGGGTGAAACCATGGATGCGCCTGAGAAAAGAGATTGGCTGCTGGATGAGCGCCTGCTGCAATCGCAAAAACTGGCAGCCATCGGTGAGCTGTCCGCCGGCATTGCCCACGAAATCAATAATCCCCTGGCCATCATCCGCCAGGAGGCCGAGTGGATGCACCTGCTTCTGAAGAAGCTCGAAGGCCGGGACATCGAGGAAATCACCGAACTGAACGGTTCGGTGCGCCAGATTGTCCAGCAGGTGGACCGCTGCACGGAAATCACCCGGAATTTACTGGATTTTGCCCGCAAGCGCGACCCCGTGATTCAGGCCGTGGACGTCAACCGGATCATCGAAGACATGACCATGCTGGTGGAGAAAGAAGCCAGGCATAACAATATCACTATCGTGCGCGACTATGGCCAGGAATTGCCGCACATCTTTAGTGACGCTCCCCAATTGCGCCAGGTAATCCTCAATTTTCTCACCAATGCCACACAGGCCATCGCGGCCAGCGGGGTCGTCACCATCACCACGCGCAGGCGCGGCAAAGATGCCGTGGACCTGATCTTCAGCGATACGGGCTGCGGTATCCCCGAGGAAAATCTGGGCAAGATCTTCGACCCGTTTTTCACCACCAAGCCGCCGGGTAAGGGCACCGGGCTGGGGTTGTCCATCTGTCATGGGATTATTCTGCGGCTGGGCGGGCAGATTGCCGTGGAAAGCCGGGTGGGCCAGGGCACCACATTCACCATCACCCTGCCTTTGAGCCGGGAGGGGGATCTGTTTTCCCATGACTAAGCCCCGGATATTGCTGGTGGACGATGAAGAGCGCTTCAGGGACAACCTGCAGAAGATGCTTAAGGCCCAAGGCTTGACCGTGACGGCCATGGACAGCGGGAATGCAGCCCTTACGGAACTCAAACTCCAGCCCTATGACGTGGTGCTCCTGGATATCCGCATGCCGGGGATGGACGGCCTTGCCACTCTGGCGGAAATCAAAAAGATCGCCCCCTTTGCTGAGGTGATCATTTTGAGCGGCCACGCCTCCATGGACGCCGCCATGGAAATCAACCGCCTGGGGGGCTACGATTACCTCATGAAGCCCTGCCCCCTGGAGGAAATCCTCCTCAAGATCGACGCGGCCTTTGAGAAGAAGGTGGAACGGGAAACCAGGTTGCGCCAGGTGCCGAGCCCCGAGCCGAATCAATAAGGTCCCATGCAGGTTTTCCCGCGATAATCGGAATCAAGGTCCCTGTCCTCCACCCGAAGATTTTCAGGCTATTTTCTCCCCCGTCCCCCAGAGCCTAAAAACTAACGCGGCAATGATTAAGAGGCCCGCAATAATGGCAAACGGGCCCCGATAATCCAGTCCACCCCAGAGCCCGATCAGGGCGCCCGCCAGGAGAGGTCCGGCGGCGTGGCCGATATCGAAGACGGTGCCAAAGGTCCCCATGGCCGAGCCCAAATGGTCCTCCCGGCAATAGTCGGCCACTAGCGCCGCAGCGGATGAAGTTACCACGGCCTCACCAAGACCGAACATGGCCGCCAGGAGCAAGAGCACGGTAAAATCTTGGAACCAGGGAATCAGGGCAAAGGGCAGGGCACAGACCCACATGCCCCAAAAGAGCAGGGGTTGGCGGCCATAACGGTCGGAGAAGCGCCCCATGATGGGTTTGGAGGCAATGGTGGCCACCATCTGCACCCCCCACAGCAAACCCGCCTGAAAGGCCGAAAGCTGTGCAAGCGTCACGGCATAAATGGGCAGGAAAGCCTCTAAGGCTCCCAGGGACAGGTTTTGCACTCCCTCCATGTTACTGGTGAGAAAGACCCGCCGGTCCATGAGGATCTCCCTCACCCCGGTTTTAAACTGGGCCAGAACCGCAGCCAGGCTCCGTCCGTGAGGTGCTGCCGCTGGCTCGGTTTGGCGGCGCAGCACCCAGAGAGCGAGGAGAAATGACGCCAAGCCGCAGACCGCCACTACGCCGTAAATAATATGAAAGGTGGTTAATCCCGGCGTGGCCCCGGCAGATAACCGGGTCAGCAGAAATCCTCCCAGGGGCGCACCCAAGAGATTGCCCAGGATGGTGACGGACGAGAACCAGGACAACATTTCGCCGCGGCGGTTACCGGCTATTTGAACGACCACGGCCATCGCGACAGGGCCGTAAATGGCGGTGGCGAAGCCGTGAAAAAACCTAACGATTACCAGGGCCTGATAGGTGGAGACCAGCAGATAGGCAAAGGGGACAAGGGCAAAGCAGGCCAAACCCACAAAGAGGGTTTTGGTCTTGCCCAGGACATCTGCCACTACCCCAGCCGGCATTTTGAAAAATATCCCGGTGATTGTGGAGATGGCCACGCAAAAGCCGATGGCCTCGGGACCAGCGCCCAGAGAAGCTGCAAAGAGGGCCAATACCGGGGTCCGGGCCAAGGCATAAGAAGTGCGGGCCAGGAAGCCCACGGCGCAGAGGCCGTTAAAAGGGGAGGAACAATTATTCAAAGGTTGTTGGTTCTGAATGTCATGAAGGGTGTAGGTTTCAAGGAATGTGCAGAACGACTCGCATGCTTCATTTCCCGTCAACCAGGGCAGGGGTCACCGCCGCGCGCTTTGCTTGAGACTCGGTAATCGCAGAGAAGGCGCTGCCAGCCCCCTTTTCTCAATCCTGTCGATACACCTCCCGCCGGTGGCCTACGCCGATTACTTCTATCTCCTGCGGAGCATCATCGATGGTGTACAATATCCGGTAATCGCCCACTCTGATCCGATATCTTTCGCCTCCACCAAGCTTCTTGGTCCGGGAGGTCGGGGATTATCTTTTAGGCCCAACAGCCGTTTGATAATCTTGCGATGCACTTCTCGGGGCAAACCTGCCAGTTCTTTTTCCACCGACCTTTTCAGATGGACGACATAAGGCATGAAAGGCCCTTACTTTTGCTCAGCCAGATACTCTTCTAAGGGTCTGGAGGGCTCGGACCGCCGTTGTTCAATAATGGCAATATCCAGCAAATCCTCGACAAATTCACGATCTTGCAGCAACTTCTCCACGATGAGGTGCTGCTCTTTCTTGGGCAAGCCCTTAAAGGCCAGCCAAAAGACTTCCGCTTTGGCTTCTTCGAGAATCATATAAGTATCCTTATCACTTCTTGTGCCTAGATTAAATTATGCTAAGTCATCTGTCAAAACTTTCCATGAAGCGGGGCTGCGCCTTCCCCATTTTCGCCCCTTGCCATGGCCTCCACATCCAGACCATAATTGCCCTGCAGGAAATTATTGGCTACCGCCTCGACGCTAGACTCGCTGGTCATGAGCATATCCAACTGGCGGGTGAAGATGAGCAGGCGTCCGATGAGGTCGAGTTTGTCGGCGATGATGGCGCGGTCGTATTTTTGCAGGCGGGCATCCACCCGGTCGCCTTTTACCTCCACGGAAAAATCCAGGCCCATGAGCACGATGGCGATGGCCCGGACCCGGCGGCTGCGGCGCGTATCGTCGGCTGCGCCGCCTTTGAAGGAGAAGGTAATATAGTTCTTGTTGACCGTCTGCCCGCAGTAGGCGTCCAGCACGCTGTAGTGATAGCCCACCCGGGACGAGAAGTTGAGATACTTGTCGGAAATGATGGCGTAACTGCGGTCGCCGAAGCGTTCTTCCCCGTTGGGGGACGCCAGCATCTGTTCCCGCATTACCGACAAGAGCCCCGAAAGTTGAACGGGGCGGGGTTCCCGGCCCCGCACCTCCTGGTGCAGCATCCCCTTCAGCAAAGCTTGCAGGGGCGCGGAAGTCACCTGGCCCACGGTTACCTTTTGGCTCTGGCCGCTGCCGGTCAGCCCGCCGCCCAGGTCGATGAGATAGAGGTCCAGAGGGATGGGGGCGTCCAACTTCATGGCGTAGCCTTCCTTGGCCGAGACCAGGTCGCTGATCTTGAACATCTCGGTGTAGGACAGTTCGTGCACCAACCTCCCCAGGTCATGCAACGACCGGCAAAAATCCGGGGCAAACTCCGGGGATTTCGGGTCCACCAGGCGCAGGGGCAGAATGAATTCGGCAACCTGCTTCAAGGTTGCATAGACGGGCGTATCCTTCAGGTAGGATTCCCGGACCTGCCGGAGTTCCAGCAGTTCAGGCACAAGGCCTGCGTAGATGCGGCAGGCGTAGGCGTCCACCGTAATGATCTGCCCTGGGAGAATGGTCTGTGTCGCCGTCCCGGTGTCTAAAAGCGTGGGGATGGAAAATTCCCGGGACAAAGACGCCATGTGTCCGGAAATACTGCCAGAATCAGAGACAATGGCCTGGGCCTTGGGCATCACCATGACGAACTTGGGCGAAGAATGCCTGGCCACCAACACCGCACCCTCGGGGAAATCCAACAGGTCCTCGTCCGCGTGCACCAGAAAGGCCGGTCCGCACCCCACGCCGGGGAAGGCCACGGCGCCGCCTTCCACCAACACCGGATAACCCGCTACCGCCGGAACGTCTGATAAGCCCTCGCCGGTCGGGGCCTGGAGGCGCAGCGGCCGGCTCTGGAGCACCAAAAGACGCCCCTGCCGGTCCAGGGCCCATTCCACGTCCTGGGGACCGTGATAATGCTCTTCCAGTTTGACGCCATACCCCGCCAGGGCTTTGATTTGATCCGGGGACAGGCAGGGCTGGCCCTGCGCCTCCGGCGGCACCGGAATCTCCTTCAGACCCACATCGGGATTGGCCACCAATTGCACGGGCTTGTGGGAGATTTTCTGATCCAGGATGGCCAAACCGGTCTTGGCGACGCGATAAGTGTCCGGAGTAATGACCCCATCCACCGCATAAGGTCCCAGGCCCCAGACCGCGCTGATGAGCAGGTTGTCGTCTCTTATATTGAAAGGGTGGTGGGAATACATCACCCCGCTGGCCACGGCATCGACCATTTGAAGGCAGACCACGCTCATGGCGATGTCTTCGTCCCTTATACCCTTGTTGAGGCGATAGGAGATGGCGCGGGGCGTATAGAGACTGGCCAGGATATCCTTATAGGCCGGCAAGAGCTGGTCACCCGGCACATTCAAGACAGTCAGATATTGTCCCGCGAAGGATAGCTCGCTGTCTTCGCCGATGGCGCTGGAACGCATGGACACCCGCACCGGCGCCTCCCCCGGTTGAGGCGCCTGCATCCGGGCATACGCCTCGAGGATGGCGTCCTTTAGTGCAGGAGGAACCTCAGCCCCGATGATCAACTGCTGGATGTCAGCGCTGACTTGCTGGACCGTTAAGGGGGACTGGGGATCGATATCCATCTTTCTCTTGTTGATTTCGTCCACCAGGTCATTAAAGGCCAGAAAGTCCGCATGGGCCCGGGTAGTGATGGCAAACCCCGCGGGGATAGGCAACCCGATCTTTAAGGCCTCGCCCAGGTGGGCGTTTTTGCCCCCCACCCAATCCACCATGCCTTGGTCCACCTGGGACAGGGGCAGGACCAGATCGGTGAGGAGGAGTTCCTTCTTCTCGCCCAAGTGCTCTTTAATCCCGGAGTTGATCCGATCCAGCACGCCATAGAGCACCGGATACTTATGGCCGGAGAGGACATCCAGACTCTTAATCATGCGGAAGGCGTGGAACGCGGCCCGGGCCGTCTGGGACCGCACATACGACATGCCGAAGACCTGCCGCCCTTGGAGTTTCTCTTCAATATCAGCAATAATATTTAATAGTTGTGTATTTGAGTCCAGCAAATCCTTAAAGCAGGCATACCGGAAACGGAAGGCCGCAGCCAGTTCATCCCGGGCAGGTCCGGCCCGGCGGCCTTTGAATTTGCGGTAAATCTCTCGAAATAAGTTGAGCGTTTCCATCTCGTTACCCAACCCTTCATCTATCAAGAATCATACCAGAAAAAAAGCTGTCAGCGTTCAGCTTTCAGCCATCAGCTAAGACCTCTGCTCGAAGAAACAGCGTGCGCCCAGGGCACAATTATCCTGGAAAGACTGCCTATAAATCATATGGAGGCGAGGTCCGCAATAAACGGGTGCGCCGCAATGGTTT
The DNA here is from genome assembly GCA_041648175.1 of Desulfobaccales bacterium. Taxonomy (NCBI): domain Bacteria; kingdom Pseudomonadati; phylum Thermodesulfobacteriota; class Desulfobaccia; order Desulfobaccales; species Desulfobaccales bacterium. Next base: position 179,958 of record JBAZPO010000001.1, read on the forward strand.
CGCCTGGCATCCCCTTTACAGTCTGTAAAAATTACTGACAGAACCGCGGCGCCCGGGATTTCCAACATTAAACAATCTTGCAAAAATTATCTCAATTTTCAATTAGTTAAACATGTTGTCACGCAGCCTTGCACCTGGCACGGCCATTGCTTTATCACCAGGTGCATGACCAGAGGCAGGTGGATTCATGGCACTTTATGAAAATTATGAACAATGGAATGACGCAATCATGAAGCCAGATAATCACTCACTTCCATTCCCCTTACAATCTCAGATCACTTTAACCGTGAAGCATCTAAAGTCATTTTCAGGAGGTCTCGTATGAAAGTATTGGTGCCTACTGACGGCTCGGAGCATTCCATGAAGGCCGTACAACGAGCTTTGGAACTGGCAGAAACCCAAAAAGCCCAGGTGACCTTGATGTCGGTGGCTTATTACCATGCGGATTATCTGGAAGGCATGCCGCCCAACATCCAGGACAAACTGGAAGACGAAGCCAAGGCGGCCCTGAAAAAGGCCAAGGCCATGTTCGAGGCGAAGAACATTCCGGTGGAAACGGTGCTGCAAGCGGGCCTGGTGCCGGCCAACTTGATCATCCAGAAAGCCCAAGAGGGCAAGTTTGACCGCATCATCATCGGCAGCACCGGTATGAACGCCCTGGAAAGGATCATCATGGGCTCAACCGCCTCCAAGGTGGTGGCCCATGCCCCCTGCGAAGTTACGGTGGTCAGATAACCAAGATTCTTAAAGGAGGTCAGCACGATGCGTAAATGGTGGACAAAACTCACGGGGTTGGTTGTCATGGTCAGCCTGCTGCTGCCTGAGCTGGTCCTGGCTGCCGGGCCGAAGGCAGCCCCCCTGGTAATGGTAGCCGATACCCGGAAATTTACCGGATGGGAAGCCTGGTGGACCAATCTCTACAATGAGAGTCACCTTTATTTCGCTCTCCTGACAGTAGTCCTTATTCCCATTATCGGCCTAATTTTTGGTGTCCTGGCGGACCTGGTCATGAGCCGTATCGGCATAGACCTGAAGCACCGGGACCTGGCAGAGCATTAAGGCTTCTTGAGAACGACGAGGTAGGAGGAAAATACTATGGAGTGGCTATATGTTGTGATGCCCATTGCGGGAATCCAGATTTTCTGGCCCGGGCTGATCATTTTGGGTATAGGGGTGGGAATTATCGGTGGCTTCTTCGGCATGGGCGGCGCCTGGATGGTGACCCCCGGATTGAACATTCTGGGTTTTCCCATGGCCTTCGCCATCGGCACCGACATCGCCCACATGGCGGGCAAATCCCTGATCTCCACCATGCGGCACGGCAAGTTCGGCAACGTGGATTATAAACTGGGCCTCATTATGCTGGTGGGCACGGTGGTGGGCTTCGAAGTGGGGGCCCAGATGGTCATGTGGCTGGAACGCATCGGGTTGGTGGAACTGTATGTCCGCCTGCTGTACCTGGTGCTGTTGTCCCTCATCGCCTGGATGGTCTTTGCCGACGTGGCCAAGAAAAAACGGAAAGACCGGGAGGCGGTGGCGGCTGGCAAAGAAGTGGACAAGCTGTCCACCGGCATTGAATGGCACAAGACCCTGCACAAGATCAAGATCCCGCCGATGATTCATTTCAAGACGGCCCAACTCACCTGCACCGCCTGGCTGCCTATCTTTATCAGCTTCGCCACCGGCTGGCTGGCGGGCATCCTGGGGATCGGCGGCGGGTTGATCCGTATGCCGGCCTTGATTTACTTCATCGGCTGCCCCACCCACGTGGCGGTAGGCACCGACCTCTTTGAGGTGATGATCTCCGGCCTGTACGGCACCGGCACTTATACCTACAAGGGCCGCACCGAGTTGGTGGCTGCCATCATCATGCTGATGGGCGCCGCGGTGGGGGCCCAGATCGGCACCGTGGCCACTAAATATATCAAGGGCTACGGCATCCGGATTGCCTTCGGCCTGGCCGTCATGGGTTGCGCCCTCTCCATCATCCTGAAGCTGGCCCATAGGGTGATCCCGGCGGGGAAAGATATCTTCGACGGTGCAGCCACAGTCCTGATCCTGGGCTTGGTGGCCGCCATGTCTCTCTATATTTTCGTGAAGATGGTGCAAGGGGCCAAGGCCGAGGTTGCCGCCAAGAAGGCCAAAGCTCAGGTCTCGGTGGCGGGAAGCTGATCCGGACTTTTCAAGAGGAGATCTATTATGGCGAAAAGACTTAACTGGTGGGCTCTCGTGGCCAGCCTAACGGCAGCCCTATTGCTTGGCGGTTTCGGCTGCGGCGAACAAGGCAAGGTGGAACAGGGTAGAGTTATCGGCTTTGACAAAGCCAAAGAGACCGTTACCTTAATTGTGGATACCAAGCACGATACCGCCAATCCCGATTACAGCGGGGCGCCCCTTAGCTTCGCGCTCCCCAAGGACCCCATGGAGCGGGGAGAGGACCCCAAAGTCGGGATGCGGATGAAGCTGGACACCAATACCAAGGAGATCGTGATTTACGATCCGGCCACGAAGAGCATGAAGAATATTACTTACACGCTCATCGACCAGAAAGAAAAAGTGGCCAAAAACAGTCCCCTGGTGGCTGACAAGAAGTTCCCGATCGTGGACAAAGAGAAGAAAGCCATCACGGTATATTCCGGCCGGCAGAAATTGCTGGTGACGTTCTCGGTGCCCGAGGAGTACATGGCGCTGCCGGATAATACCTGGGAGGCGGGAGACGAAGTCCGGATCTATTATAAGGAGCCGGGCAAGGCCGCCAGGTTTATGAACATAACCAAGACGGATATCTTTAAGAAGTAAGTTATCCTTCTGGCGTGCATACTGAGAATCGCCCCGGGGGCACCTAAACTAAACCCGGGGCGATTCTCTTATTTTGTGGTAATCTAAACATGTTGCGCCATGTGAGTTGGCGGTGGCGATCCTTTGACCTTGGTGGCGGATGATGGATTTGGAGAAAGTGAATAAGTGGCGGGACCTGGCCAGCAAGATCGCGGCGGCCTTCTGCGTCATTGCTTTGTTGGCCCTGGTGGATGGTTTGCTGGTGCATTTTCGGGAACCGGCCAACCTCGTCAAGGTGCTGCCGGGGATGAATGTCGAAGTAAACGGGGAATTGACCGATGAGGCCCACGGGATTGAGGATTTGACCTTTACGACCAATTCGGATCAGCTTCAGGTGACTTTTGAGGCCATCCATAAAGGCTACTTCCTGGGAGGGGATATGTGGCGGGGGCGGCTCCTGGTCGGGGCGCAAATTTCCCCGGGAGAATATAGCCTGTCGGTTATTCCCAAGCGGACCGTTTCCCCCCGGAAGGCGCCGGCTTTCCGCATCATGGTCTTTCCCGACGCGCTCAATCTCCAAAAAAGTTCTACCTCACTGATCCGCCGCTGGTTCGGGATCTCGGCCTTTATGGTGGCGGCAGGCTGCCTGCCAGGAATTTTGCTGGCCTTCGGCGCGGTCTTTCTCCTGGCCGGTAAAAAAGACGCTTTGCTGGCGGCTGCTGGCAAGGCGGAGATTTACCGGGTCACCCCGACGGAGGACGGCTACGAAATCCGCTTTGCCCTGGGCGCCTCCAACGGCATGGTTCCCGGTGCTAAAATCTTGATTCATGATGACGCGGGCCGGCAAGTAGGAAGCGGCGCCGTGGAGGCCTCCAACCAGAAAAATTCCGTGGCCCAGGTCACGTGCGAGCAGGAGATTAAAGCGGGATATCTGGTGTCCCGGAAATAAAGACGGTTTCCGGTTTTCAGTTTTCGGTAGAGATCGCTCAGGATGACAAACAGGCTTTTTGTAAGAACCTCATATGGAAATTTAAAGCTTATTGATAAAAAAGAAAGTTCTGTAATAATTATATCTAATTGATAATTATGGATATTTTATATTTTTATTAACGGTGCACTACCAAAAATACGACTTACCGCCAAAACTGAAAACTGAAAACCGGTATTTAAACCCATGTGGAAAAACCTCAGCCTGAGGACCCGCATCTTAGTGCTCCTGGTCGCGCTGGTGCTCACCACCATCGGGGGGGGCCTGGTCACCCTGTGGCACAACGAGTCCATGGACTCCCTGCTCACCTCCCTGATCGATAAAAATGTGGCTTCATATCAAGCCGCTGAGGAACTGGAGACCGCTCTGCTGCAACAGAAGGGTTTCCTGACGTATTACTTTCTGGACGGCAAAACCCAGTGGCTCGAAGAGATGCAGCGGCATAACCAGGTCTTTGAAGGATGGCTGGTAAAGGCCCGGAAATCGGCCTACACTGAGCCCATGCGAGAGATCATCAGCCAGATTGATGCCGAATACCAAAAATATCTTGTCGTTCGGGACCAAGTAATCAGTTTATACCGGGAAGGGAATCGGGTGGCGGGAGCCCAACTGCACTGGCGGGTGCGGCAACAGTATGTCGACATTCTTAATCTCTGTCACCGCTATAAACTGGTCCATGATTACGCCATCTCTCGGGTCCGCACCGAAAGCCAGGCCCGGGCCCGCTTCATTAAGGCCTTTGCCCTGGTGGCCGTGCCTACCGTGGCGATCCTGGGGATTTTGCTGGCCTATATTCTTATCAAGCAGATTTTGGGGCCTATTCGCCAACTGGCCCTGGAGACCGCACCGGCGAATCCGGAGCCCCAAGGTCCGGATGAAGTAAAGGCCCTGAGCAGCCGGGTGCACAGTCTCATCGAGGACGTGGACCAGGCCCAGACGGAGCTTACGCGCAGCCAGGAACACCTGGTGCAGTCGGGAAAATGGGCCATGGTCGGAAAACTGGCGGCGGGGGTGGCCCACAGTATCCGCAACCCATTGACTTCGGTGAATATGCGGCTCTTCTCTTTAAAGCGCTCCCTGGCCATGTCTGACTCCCAGCAGGAAGACTTTCAAGTCATTGCCGAGGAAATCCGGCATATTGACTCGATTGTGCGCAATTTTCTGGAATTTTCCCGGCCTCCTAAGTTGAAAATGCAGTGGATCAGCCCCTCCGACGTGGTCGACAATGCCCTGGTTTTGTTGCGCCACCGGCTGGAATCTTACGAGGTCGATGTAAAACTCGTCCGGACCGAACGGCTCCCCGAGATTTGGGCCGACCCGGACCAATTGAAAGAGGTCCTGGTCAACCTGGTGCTCAACGCCTGCGAGGTAATGGTGGGTGGCGGCGCCATCACCATCCGGGAAGAAATAAGGGGGGACTCTCCCTTGGGGCCGGTGGTTGTCCTGCGGTTGAGCGACACTGGCCCCGGTATCCCCCAGTCCGTCCAGGACAAAGTTTTTCAACCGTTTTTCAGCACCAAGGAAGAAGGCACCGGCCTGGGCCTGAGCATTGCCACCCGTATTATCGAAGACCATGGCGGCCGGCTGGAATTGAAATCTAAAAAGAATGAGGGGGCGACCTTTATCATCACCCTGCCCCTTAAAATTGAATATGGTCCCTGCTTAACCATTTAACGCTTAATGATTTTGGCGAAAAGATACCATCCGCGGAACCGTACGAAAAAGGAATGAGGCATCATGGGCAACATCTTGATCGTGGACGACGATGCGCAGCTCCGACAGAGCTTTGAGAAAATCTTGACCGCGGAAGGCCACGCGGTAAAAACTGCCTCCAGCGGCGAGGCGGCGATTGCCATGGTCCAGGCCGCGGTCCCAGACCTGGTAATTATGGATGTGCGCATGCCGGGCATGAACGGCCTGGAGGCCTTTCGGGTTATGCACGAAATCGAGCCCAAGCTGCCGGTGATCATCATGACCGCGTTCGGCACCACCGAGACGGCCATCGAGGCCACCAAGCTGGGCGCCTTCGAATACGTCCTCAAGCCCTTCGAAAATATTCAGGACATCCTGGCGCTCATCGGCCAGGCCCTGGAGGCGGGGCGGTTCATGCGCTCCCGGGTCGAGTTGGACGTTGCCCCGGATACCGCTGCGGCAGATGCCCTCATCGGCAAGAGTAAACCCATGCAGGAGGTTTATAAGGCCATCGGCCGGGTGGCTCCCACCGACGCCACGGTGCTCATCCGGGGCGAATCGGGCACCGGCAAGGAACTAGTAGCCCGGGCCATCTATCAGCACAGCTTACGTTCGGCCAAACCTTTCCTGGTCATCAACTGCGTGGCAATTCCCGAGACCCTGCTTGAGTCCGAACTCTTCGGCTACGAAAAAGGCGCCTTTACCGGCGCGGTCAACCGCCGGGTGGGCAAGTTCGAACAGGCGCACGGGGGCACCGTGTTCCTGGATGAAATCGGGGACATGCCCTTTTCCATTCAAGCCAAAATCCTGCGCCTGCTTCAGGAAAAGAGCATCGAACGATTGGGCGGCCGGGAACCTATCCCTGTGGATGTGCGCATCATCGCCGCCACCAACCGGGACCTGGAAACGGCCCTGGCCCAGGGGCGCTTCCGGGAGGACCTGTATTACCGCCTCAAAGTGGTGACCCTTACCCTGCCGCCGCTCAGGGAACGGTCCCAGGATATTAGCCTCCTGGCCGACTATTTCCTCTCCCGGTTTGCCAAGGAAATGGACGTAAGCAATCCGGGCGCGGCCGCCGAGGCCAAGCTGATCCTCCAAAACTACCAGTGGCCCGGTAATGTCCGGGAATTGGCCAACGCCATGCAAAAGGCCCTGATTTTCAGCCGGGGCTATCCCATTCACCCGGAGGACGTCTCCAGGGCTATCGGCGGTCAAAGTCTGAGCCAGGAAGCCCGAGGGGTGCAGGCCGATGAGATTGTCCGGCAGTGGGTGCGGCAAAGCCTGGTCTCCGGGGACGGCAAGGACGTCTTTGAGGTATGCATGGACCATTTTGCCAGTCTTCTCATCAGTGAAGCCTTGGACCTGACCAGCGGCAATCGCAGCCGGGCTGCCAAACTTCTGGGCATTTCCCGGCCGACGCTTTTGTCCAAGATCGATAAGTACCGGCTCAAAGTGCAGACTTCCGTCAAGCTGGAGGGGCCTTGAGGCAGGGGCCAGGTGTCAGGTTTCAGGTGTCAGGTGTCAGTAAAAGCTGGGAGTCAATGATTAATCGGAAGGTCTGCCACAACCTGCCTTGCCTTTTACAAACTGTAAAAAATAACGACAGCTTATCCTGCCAGGATTAATTTAATTATTGTATTCATTCCAGATAATTCCTATAAAACCAGATAGTTACTAATTTATAGTTTTGTTTCTGCCTTGGCACGGCGGTTGCTCAGTTTATACCCGAGGGAACCCCTGTGGCCGATAGGTGTAAAATATTAATAACGGATCGCAACCGGCATGTGCGGGATTTCCTGCGGCGGGAGTTGACCGCGGAAGGATATCAGGTGGAGATGGCCGCCGATGGCCGGGAGATCTTGAGCCGGATCAACGGCGATGACCCACCCCAGCTCCTTATTTTGGACCTGGAAATTCCTTACCTGGATGAACCGGGGTTGTGGGACCGGTTGAAGGAATGCCAGCCGCCCCTGCCGGTGGTGATCCACACCCTTCTGCCCCACTATCCCACCAACCTGACGTTGCCCCTCGCCGCGGCCTTTTTGGAAAAAAAAGGTGAAACTGATCTTTTAAAAGCGGTGGTGGCCGACGTTATCGGCAAGTATTACCCTAAGGGCATCCCGGCCCGGGAACACGCAGGAGTCAGATGAAGGCAGGAGCTCATGAGCTTGCGGCTCTCTCAAAAAAAGAAAAAAGCCGGCCTCCGTGCTCGCCGACAGACGCGAAGGTTGGAACCTTGAACTTTGAACTTTTTATGGCCAACCTATTCCAACGTTTAAGAAACATCTTTTCCGGGGCGGAGCCCGAACCGGCCCTGTCCATGGAAGAACTCCGGGCGGCCTTTAGGGCTCGATATCACGCCTTCAAACTTCTGCTCGCCGCCAATAACACCGCGCTGCAGCTCATGACCGACATGGAGGCGGCCCTCCGGGGCAAACACAGCTTTGGCATGACCTTTATCCGGTCGCACGCCACGGCGGTGTGCGTCAATGTCTTTAATATTATCAGGAACTTAAACGAATTAACCGAAAACCGCTACCAGGCGCTGGTGAACATCTTTAGCGGTATTGAAAAACAGATTGACGCCACCCTCTCGCGGCGGCAGGCGCCCCCGATCTCTGAGTTGGTGCTGCCCCTTACCGCCGTGGGCCGGGAGATGGCTGACGGAGTTGGGAGCAAAATGGCCAACCTGGGGGAGATCACCGGCCGGTTGCCGGAGCTGGCGGTGCCCCCAGGGTTTGCCATCACCACGGCGGCCTACGATCTGTTTATGTCTCACAATCAGTTGACCGACGAAATCAACCGGCTCCTGCAAGCCATGGCCGAAGAGGAGATCGCTGATCTCTACCGGAAGAGTTCGGAAATCCAGAGGCTTATCATCGGGGGCGAGATGCCCCCTGAACTGGCCGAGGCCATTTCTCAAGCCTATGCGGAACTGCAAGTCGCCGCCGGTCCTGACGTTAAGGTGGCCCTGCGCTCCAGCGCCATTGGCGAAGATGCCGCGGACACCTCCTTTGCCGGGCAGTATCACTCGGAACTAAACGTCAGCACCGATCACCTCCAGATCGCCTATAAAGAGGTCCTGGCCAGCAAATATGCCTTGACCGCCTTGAGCTACCGGCTGCACAAGGGGCTCCGGGATGAAGACGTGGCCATGTGCGTGGGCTGTATGGCCATGGTGGACTCGGCCTGCGGCGGGGTGATGTACTCCCGGGACCCCACTGACATTCGGCGCGATACCATTTTTCTCAATGCCGTTCATGGGTTGGCCAAATCCGTGGTGGACGGGACGGTGACGCCGGACCTGTGGGTCATTTCCCGGGATGAGCCCCTGATGATCCTGAAGCGAGAGGTCCACGACAAAGGCCAAAAAGTCGTGTGTTTACCGGAGGAAGGGGTGCGCCTGGAAAGTGATGCTCAAAGTCTGGATCCCGCCCTCACTGACGACCAGGCGCTGCACCTGGCCCGGATTGCCCTGGCCTTGGAGTCACATTTTCAAGGCCCCCAGGATATTGAATGGTGTATCGACAAAGACGGCCGCATCTGGATCCTCCAAAGCCGGCCTTTGAAGCAGATGGCCGCGCCCCGGGACACCGCCCCTGCCCTGGCGGGGGCATATCCGGTGCTGCTCCGGGGCGGGGAGCCGGCCAGTTCGGGCGTGGCCGCGGGAGTTGTTTACCTGGTGCAGAATAACCTGGATCTCCTGCAATTTCCCGAGGGCGCGGTCTTGGTCACCGCCTTCCCTCATCCCGGTTGGGCCCCGCTTTTGAGCCGGGCCGCGGCCCTCATCACCGACCGGGGGGGCATCACCGGGCACTTGGCCAACGTCGCCCGGGAGTTCGGCCTCCCGGCCCTGTTCAACACCACCGACGCCACCACCCAACTGGTCCCCGGCCAGGTGGTGACGGTGGACGCCGAAGGCCTGGCCGTGTACCAGGGCCGGGTGGAGGAACTCCTGGCCCTGGCCGGTTCCAAAGAGGGATTCATGGCCGGTACTCCCGTGGGCGCAACCCTCAAAGAGGTCATGACCTATATCACCCCTTTGCATCTCACCAACCCCGAGGCCCCGGACTTCACACCCCGAGGCTGCCGCACCCTTCATGACATTACTCGCTTCGCCCACGAAATTGCCGTCAAGGAGATGTTTGCCTTTGACAAAAAACAGGCCTTCTCCCGCTATTTCATCAAGCGCCTGGTGACGCCGGTGGCCCTGGAGTGGTGGGTGTTAAACCTGGAAGACGGCTTCAAAGAAGAGGTGGCGGGCAATACGGTGGACCTGAGCAATATTGCCTCCGTCCCCATGCTGGCCCTGTGGAAGGGCATCACCGCAGTGCCCTGGGAAGGCCCGCCGCCGGTGGACACCCGGGGCTTCATGTCCATCGTCATGGGCGCGGCCACGGACCCCAACCTGGCTAACGCGGGCGGCACCATCTTCGGCAATCAGAACTACTTCATGATCGCCCGGGACTTCTGCAACCTGACTTCCCGCCTGGGGTTCCATTTTTCCACGGTGGAGGCCCTGGTGGGGGACCAGGCCTTTGAAAATTATATCCGCTTCGCCTTCAAGGGCGGGGCTGCGGACTACCCCCGGCGGATCAGGCGGACCAAATTCGTGGCTGAGATCCTGGAGGGGTACCACTTCAAGGTGGATGTGACGGAGGACGCCCTGTTCGCGCGCCTTGAAGCCGAAGCCAAAGATTACATGCTCTCCCGGCTGCGCGTCCTGGGCTACCTCACCATCCACACCCGGCAACTGGACATGATCATGCTCAATGACACGGATGTCCATTATTATGCTGAAAAATTCACCCAAGACCTGGAAAAGCTGGCCGTCATCGGCACGCCGGCTTGAGGCGAGATCGGCCGAGACGCGAGAGCTTCCGGCCTCCATTAGTTTTCATCCGGAAACGTCTTTAAAATTTCCCCCCTTACCAAAGGGAGGCTAGGCGATTTATAACTGCCCGAAAATCCCCCTAAATCCCCCTTTTCCAAAGGGGAACTTTGAAGGCCGTTTGCATCTTTAAACGTTTTCGCTGGGAACCAATTAGCCTCTTTTTTCCCCCTTGGACGCGCCCAAAGGAGTCAGGAATTCCACTGCCACACCGAAAAAGGTGTGGTACTCTTGCGGAGGATCGATCCGAATCACCTTGCCGCGCCCTTTAAAATAGCAGAAGGCCGGCTTTTCAGTCAGGGTGGTGTCGGTGGAAATGTCCATAGTGAAGTCTATTACTTGCCCCGGCTCAAACTCCGGCTCTTCCTTACAGCGGAAATAAATCCCTCCCGAACTCATATTTGACAAGATCGCCGGTGGTTCCGGTTCTTTCGATTCTGACCCAGTGGCCTTGTATTTCATGGCAATGCACTTGGGTACCCTCTTGTGTTTGCGCTTTTCCATGCATCGCAACTTTAGCTGAGGTTGGCCGGCAGCGTCATACCTCTGAACTTGGGTCTCTATGAGTTCTTTGGTCAAAAGAACTTCACTATAACATCTTGATAGCACGGACATTTTTAAAAATCAATGTAAATTATGCCTAAGGCCTCCCGCGTTTTCTTTTCCCCATTGACGGGCTATTTGTTAAACTGGCGCAAGTTGCCATTCTGCTACAATCGTTCATGGATCTCAGGCGAGATGGAGGGTGCAGCATGAATATCATTGGGGGTTACAGGTTCGGCACACTGATCCTGGCCGTCTGCCTCACAGTGGGGTTAATCTTGGGAGCCGGGCAAAGCTGCCGGGCAGAAAGGAGTCATCCGATGGTCAAACTGGAAACGAGTATGGGGGGCATTACCCTGGAGTTGTATCCGGACAAAGCCCCGGCTACCGTGGCCAATTTCCTGGAGTACGTTAAGGCGGGATTTTACAACGGCACCATTTTCCACCGGGTCATCAGCGGCTTTATGATCCAGGGCGGCGGGTTGGATGCCCAGATGAATAAGAAGGCCACCCGGGCGGCCATCAAAAACGAAGCCAATAATGGCCTGACCAATGACGCCTACACCATCGCCATGGCCCGGACCGGCGACCCTGATTCGGCCACGGCCCAGTTTTTCATCAACGTGGCCAACAACACTTCACTCAATCACACCGGGCCAACCCCCCGGGGTTGGGGCTACGCGGTGTTCGGCAAGGTGATCAAGGGCCAGGATATCGTTGACAAAATTAAAGCCGTACCCACCACCACCCAAGGCATGTACGAAGATGTGCCTTCGACACCGGTGACCATCACCAAGGCCACCGTAGTCCAGGAATAGCCCGAGAGCCTGGCCGCCTCACTTCCGGGACCTGTACCTGCCCGGAAGTGAGGCATTGCCAGTGCTGCTAACGCCTGCAACCCGCAGTTCTGATCCCAGCCTTATTTCTCTCTAAAATCAAATTATTCTTTGCGATAATCTCCCGTGCCAGGCCGGTGTGGGTTCACGTTGCGGACCTCAACTGGTTCCAGCCCAATACGCGGCCAGGGCAAGCCGGATTGACATATCCGGGGTTCATGCCTATATTTTATCTATTATATTGACTCATCTCGGCACCCATTTTGCAGCTCAAGATAGGCAAGGCGGCAGCGATGCTTAGGTAGGGCGCATTCACTAAAACCGGGGTTCGTTTCCCGGATCGGCTGGCCGCCACCAAGGAGCACTTTATGAAAAAAATGAAAAAGCTCATGATCGTGTTGCTTTGTGGGTTCATATTGACGCCGATTACCGCCTGGGGACAGAAATGGGTTGAGCCTTATACGGACAAAGACGGCACCAAGGTGGAAGGGCATTGGCAGACCCCGGACGATCTCAGAAAGGATCAGTATTCTACCCCGGGCAAAGTTAATCCCTATACCGGGCAATTCAACCCTTACAGCAGCAGCCTGCCAGGACCGCGGGCTGTTCCAACCCCCTTGAACCCAACACCCATGACCCAAAACCCGTATTATCCCCGACAGGACTTCGGGTATCAAGGAACTCTGCCCGCAAACCCAAACCCGGCAGTCCAAACCCCTTTGAACCCGAACCCTTATTTTCCCCCGCAACCGGACTACCGATACCGGGGGAACTAGCCGTCCCCACCCAGCCCAGATCAGATCAGCCAGCCCGGATTTGTTATCCGGGCTTTTTCTTTGGAAATGCCTAATAGGTCCTACGTTTTATAGTATAAGAAAAATTTTTAAGCTATTTTTATAAAGACATAAGTGTTTGTTATTTTGATAGGTTATAGTTTATAATCTATCTCTTGACAATCTTTAGCTTAAGATTATTTTAATATATATTTATATATTTTATGAGGAGGCAAATATGCAGAGACGAGCGGCAGTCGTTATCATGGTAATCGCTCTGGCCCTGGGGTTGGCAGTGGGCCAGGCTTTGGCGCAGACCATCGGGGTGGATTACGGACCCTATCATAAGCCCGGACAGGCTCCCGGCTTTAATATCCCGGATGCCCAGTTTATTAGCGACCTGCGGACAATTGCCACAAAATTTGGCTACGTCAAAACCTATGGATCTGACCCGGTCCTGGCCAGAATCGTGCCTTTGATCCAAGCCAATAGCATCCCTCTCAAAGTCGCGGTGGGGATTTTCGAGTCCAGTGCCAATCGAGATGCCCCTGATGGCACGAATGCGCAAATCGCTGCGGCCATTGCCATTGCCCAGAACCCGCTATACGCCGGCATTGTCAACATGGTGGTGGTCGGCAATGAATGCATCGCCGGCCCCGGGTGGTCCAGCACCCCAAACCCGGTGCCGGTCAGCACTTTGATCGCGGACTTGAACACGGTAAAAGCGGCCCTGCCTGGAGTAACGGTAACTACCGATCTCACGTATCAGGCGGGATTGGATCTTAACGGTCCCTTAAGTTCATTGCTCCCGGTTATTGATAACGTCATGGTCAATATCTATCCCTTTTATGGGCAGGTGGCCATTGACGGCGCCCTGGCCAATCTGACAAACGCCTATGGATTGTTTAGTGGTCACGGCAAACCGGTCTGGGTAGGTGAAACCGGCTGGCCCAGCGCCGGCGCTCAAAATGGAGCAGCCATACCCAGCGTACCCAACGAACAGAAGTTCACTTCGGACGTGCTCGGAGCCGACCTGCCCTATGCGGGAATATATCTCTTCGAAGCCTTTGACGAGCTCTGGAAGACCGACAATAGTTGGGAACAGCATTGGGGCCTGTGGGATCAGAACGGCATCGCCAAGTTCAATATCGGAGCTCCTCCAACCAACTCCGTGCCCATCCCCGGCAGCCTGCTCCTGCTGGGCTCCGGATTGTTGGGTCTGGTGCCTTTCCGATACGCATTGGGGAGATTGCGCTCTTCCCGCCAGGTCTAAATAGGGATTGATCAGGTCAACCTGCAAGAGGAAAACCCTGCCAGGATGAATGGACCAGCACACCAGGCGCATCCTCCTAGGAATGCGCCTGGTGTGCTTTCCACCACTGTCCCGGCCATACCGCAGGGGAGAACTGTCCAACCACGCTGGAGATTATTATGAACAAGGTTCGCCATCTCCCCGGTTTACTCCTCATTGCTGGCCTGCTTGCCTTTGTCGCGGCCATCGGCCTGCCAAATCTGGCCTGGGCCCAGTTGGCTCTTCAGCCTGCCGATAAGCATTCAACTCTCCCTGACGCAAGTCTCAACTATATTCGGGATGATGAGTTCGCTCAATTGATGCACGACAACCTGATCAAGGGGGGCGCCAGCTTCGTCAAGGATGCCCAGTTCCTCTTCCAGGAATGCTACGGCGGCGGCATGCTGGACGACCTGAAAGCGGCTTTCGGCACGACTCTCAGTTGGGTCGGCGGTTCCGCCTCCCGGTACGATCAGACGTCGGGGGGCCAAATTTCTACTCTGGAGAAAGCCAAGGAAACCGGCGTGGATAGCATATATGTAGCCAATCCGCCCCAAGACTACTGGACCAAAGCGTTGGTCCCCCAGTTGGGAATGTCCCAGACGCTGTTGCAGAGCATCAACAATGCCAGGGACAATGACAAGATCGGGGTTAAGGGGGTCATCGGGCGCTTTGAGAATGGCCAGTCCATCGCGGCCAATGGCGGGGAAAATCTCCTACTCAATGACGCACAGGTGAACTCCCATTACGCCATCCTTTGGGCCGGCTATGCCGATCACTTGCGCCATTTCACCGATATCGACACCCTCCGGCAGACCCTGCAAAATGTCTGGCAGGGCACCAATTATCAAATAAAAATCTTGTATGGCGACGGCCTCCATGAAACCACCAAGGGCCAGTATGACACTGTGGCCCTGCCCGCCTCCTGGAATCAAGGCCAGGTATCCACCAAGGGAGGCACCATCGCCAACCTTAAGACCACCATGGCAAATATTGCCCAGAACCTGGGAGCCGATGCGGACTTCTTCTTTTTCGCCAGCAATCACGGTGGAGTGCTCACGGATGTCAAATCGACCAGCGCCCCGGTCCTCCCCGGGAACCACGTGGTGGAGACCTTTACTTTAACCCAGGGCGAATTGATCGGTATGCAACTTGAGCAACTGGATCCGGGGGGCCTCAATCCTGACTCCCCGATCTTGACCATAGGCTATGACAATCCCGACGATGGTCTCATGAATGCCCTGGTAAGCTTAAACGGTCATCTCCTGGGCAAGCTCGATCCCAAGGCCACGGAGACGCAGTTTAGCATCCCCGTGAACTTCCTATCCCTCGATAATGAGATTGACATTTTCAATGCCGGCTTGGCGTCAATTGTTCTTAAAGATCAATACTTCTATACCGGCAACATCGACACTACCCCGCAAGCGGTCCCCGTTCCTGCCTCTGCCGTCCTCCTGGGCTCCGGCCTTATGGGCTTGCTGGGGTGCGGCCGGGTCTTCACGGGATTTATGGCACGGACGCGGCCTGAATAAAAAGAATTTAGCCAACCAACTCCTGAGCGAGAGCCGCGGCCTGGGCCATCAGATCCGTTTGCTGCGCGACTTCGCCGGCTTCCCAGACGCCGACAGCCCGGAGCAGGCGGATGGGGTCGCAGCCGTACAGCTTCAGCCAACGTTCGTAGCGGGGAAAGATGTCTTCAAATTGCGCCGGGTCGGGATTGGCCTGGGTCAGGATCATCACGGCCTTTTTCCCCGCGGCGAGCCGACAGGAAAAATCCGGGTTGATGCAGGAATAAGTGCGGTCGAAAAAGGCTTTCAACTGGCTGCTCAGGTCTCCGAAGTATACCGGCGAGGCCAGCACCAGGACGTCGGCCTCCCTGAGAGCCTCCAAAACCTTCGCCAAGTCGTCCTCCAGGATGCAGGTTTCGCTCTTGGTCTTACAGGCCATGCAGGCCTGGCAACCCTTAAAGTCCATCTGGTTCAAGAGAAACTCCTGGGTCTCGGCCCCCCGCCCTTTGGCAGCCTCAAGGAAGGCCCGGGCCAACGTATTGCTGTTGCCCTGGGGCCGGGGAGAACCCAGCACGGCGACAATCTTCATGGCAAAATCTCCTGATTCCATAAATTAGGTTTCACCGCGAATATAACACAGGGTTCAGCCGGCTCCAGGGCTTTTTCAACGGACCGCTGGCCATTGCTATAAAGCGGTCAAAAGTTCTTTCCGGAATGGGAATACTTCAAAAACCAAAATTCCCTCCAACCCTCCTTTTCCAAAGAGGGGAGTTGTTCGGCATAAATGGTTGGCAAAAGCTATAAGTACTTTTTGGTTATCGCGATATGAAGTAAGATATGGACTGGGAGTATCCAAAAAAGTGAAGCTGACAGCCAGCCGCATCATGAAGATCCAGGCTATATTGGGGGTGGTCCTGGCCGTCCTCCTGGGGCTCGCCGGGCCGGTCCCAGGACAGGACGTCTCCGCACCCAGCAACCCCTGGCTCTGGGTGACCATCGGCAAGGTCAAGGTGAAGGCTGAAGCGGTGCACACCCCGGAACGGCTCCATTTGGGTCTCAGCTATCGCCGGGAACTGCCCGAGGGCCAGGGGATGCTCTTCTTCATGCCGGCAATTGAGGTCCAGACCTTCTGCATGCGGGGGA
This sequence comes from Desulfobaccales bacterium, assembly GCA_041648175.1. NCBI lineage: Bacteria > Pseudomonadati > Thermodesulfobacteriota > Desulfobaccia > Desulfobaccales > Desulfobaccales bacterium. The sequence goes on from JBAZPO010000001.1 coordinate 196,401, forward strand.
TGCAATTTCCCCTGGACCTCATCTGGATCGTCGCCGGCAAGGTGGCGGGCATCACGCCCAACGTACCCCCCACCTTTCCCGGAAACTTACCCTCGCCGACGCCGGTGAACTATGTCCTGGAAGTCACTGGCGGCTTTGCCGACAAATACGACATTAAGGTGGGAGACCGGGTGAGATGGAAGTAGATCTGGAGGGGCGGGTTTTAAACCCGGCCCTACCCACTTCCTCGCCCTTGCCAAGCCCGGCGGATTAATCTATATTCCCTGAAAGATTGAGGAAGTCGTTGATGCTGTCGGATTTGGACAAAAAGGTGATCCTGGCCCTGCAACGGGACCTGGAAATCTGCCCCCAGCCGTTTCTGGAGATCGCGGAGTATTTGGCGATCCCGGAAGGGGAATTGCTGGCCATCATCCAGAGCTTGATGGAGCGGGGCTACATCCGGCGGTTCGGGGCCACCCTGCGCCACCAGCAGTCGGGGTATGAAGCCAACGCCTTGGTGGCCTGGGCGGTGCCGGAGGCTGACGTGCAACGCATCGGCAAGCACCTGGCCGGGCAGCGGGCCGTCACCCACTGCTATGCCCGCCGGCCGGCCCCCACCTGGCCGTATAACCTTTATACCATGATTCACGGCCACACCCGGGAGGAATGCGTCGAGATTGCCGCCCGCATGGCGGCGGAAACCGGGATTGACGACTACGAGATGCTGTTCAGCGAGATCGAACTGAAGAAGACCACCATGCGCTATTTCAAAGAAGGTGAGCCTGTTCCACAGACCTAAAAGGCGCTAGATGCGGGCGGACACTCGTTTCCGTCCCTTGAGGACCCGTCATGTCAATAAACCAGAAATCCGACGAACTCTTTAAAGCGGGCTGTGAGCTGATGCCTGGTGGTGTGAACAGCCCCGTGCGGGCCTGGCAGGCCGTGGGCCTGACTCCCCGGATCATCGCCCGGGGGGCGGAAGCCCGAGTTTTTGACGTGGACGGCAACTCCTACCTGGATTATGTGGCCTCCTGGGGACCCTTAATCCTGGGTCATGCCGCGCCCGCGGTGGTCTCCGCAATTGCCGAGGCCGCGGCCCGGGGCACCAGTTTCGGCGCCCCCACCCCGGGAGAACTCGAACTGGCCCGGGTTTTGTGCGCCGCAGTGCCGTCGCTTGAGATGGTGCGCCTGGTCAATTCCGGCACGGAAGCCACCATGAGTGCCTTAAGGCTGGCTCGGGGCGCCACAGGTCGTCCCCGCGTGATCAAATTCGACGGTTGTTACCACGGGCACGCCGACTCTTTTCTGGTGGCCGCGGGCAGCGGTGTCCTCACCCACGCCATTCCGGGCAGCCCTGGGGTACCTGAGGAGATTGCGAATTTGACTATCTCCCTGCCCTACAACAACCTTGGGGCGGTGCGCCAGGCGGTGCGTCAGTACCCCGGCGAGATCGCGGCCCTTATCGTGGAACCCGTGGCAGGGAACATGGGGGTGGTGCCCCCGATGCCCGGATTTCTGGAGGGTTTGCGCCAGATCTGTGACGCCGAAGAGATCCTTTTGATCTTTGATGAGGTTATTACCGGTTTTCGGGTAGCCCGGGGAGGCGCCCAGGAATTGTACGGCATCCGGCCCGACCTCACCTGCCTGGGCAAAATCATCGGCGGCGGCCTGCCGGTGGGCGCTTACGGTGGCCGCCGGGACTTGATGAGCCAGATGGCCCCGGTCGGCCCCATCTACCAGGCCGGCACCCTGTCGGGGAATCCTGTGGCGGTGGCCGCTGGGCTCGCGACCCTGGCGGCCCTGCATGAACCCGGCTTCTACGCGGACCTGGAGTGGAAGGCGGCCTGGCTGGCCCGGGAACTGGCCGAGGCCGCGGGTCGTCAGGGCCTGCCGGTGACCGTCAATCGGGTGGGGTCCATGCTCACCCTGTTTTTTACCGCCGGCCCGGTGAGCACCCTGGAGGAAGCCAAGCAAGCCGACCTGAGGCAATTCCGCAAATTCTTTCAGGGCCTGCTCGAGGCGGGGATCGCTCTCCCGCCCTCCCAATTCGAAGCCTTTTTCGTCTCCTCCGCCCATACGCGCCGGGACCTGGCAGATACCGTGGCCGCGGCCGAACGTGTTTGGTCCCGGTAGCCTTTACTGCGAAAAAAGCTTTCAGCGGTCAGCTTTCAGCGAATACACCTAATTGGCACGATTCTCCGACCTGAAGGGCGGAGACCGTCCGCTATTTCCTAACCTTCTCTCCCCCCAATGCTACCTCGGCGTCTTTGCTGAAAGCTGACCGCTGAAAGCTGACAGCTTGCTTTCCTATGGGGTGAAGCACCCCCCGGGGTGGGAAGAATGTCCCAAAAATCGGCCTAAGCACCCAATTTGGAGTGTAAGCCAGAGTTTGTGAAAAGTTTCATAAACCCAGTGATTTTAGCTATTTCAATTGACTCAGATAATTTTTCATGCTTAACATGGCGTTGGCAGGTACCTTGCACTAGTTAGCATGATCTTAAATTTGATCTCAAAAGGAGGTGGGGCTGGCGTATTGAGAAAAGGCCCAGGGCAATTATTTACCCCATAAACCCGCACGTTATTATCATTCTTTAATCTTAGGGAGGGATCTCATGGTAGATAAAGTTCCAGGAAAAGCATGGGTAGTGGTATTTTGCGGCACCGCGGTTAACCTCTGTTTGGGGATCCTTTACGCCTGGAGCGTTTGGACTAAGCAGCTGATCAGTGTAGAAAAGGCTGGTCAGCTCATCACCGCCGGCCCTGGGGTAGGCTGGACTTATCTGACCAATGCCCAGGCCGCCAATCCGTTTTCCCTTTGCGTCCTTATCTTCGCCCTTTTAATGATTCCGGGCGGCCGTATTCAGGATAAAGCGGGCCCCAAAGTGGGCGCCATCACCGGCGGTCTCTTCCTGGCGATTGGCTGCATCATTGCCGGGTTATCCAAAAGCTATACCGGCTTAATCATTGGTTTCGGCATCTTCGGCGGCATCGGCATGGGTATCGGTTACGCCGCGCCCACACCGGCGGCTTTGTCCTGGTTCGGCCCGCATAAACGTGGTCTCATCGCCGGTCTGGTCGTGGGTGGATACGGCGGAGCGGCCTTGTACATCGCTCCTTTGGCGACTTATCTGATCGGCGCCTACGGCGTTGCTTCCAGTTTCGTGATCTTGGGTATCTTATTCGCCGCAGTCGTCATCATTGCCGGGTCCCAGCTGGCCAAGGCGCCTCCGGGCTATGTGGCTCCGGCGCTGGTGCTCAAGGCGGGCGCGGCTCCGGCTAAGGCCGCTGGCACCCTGGTGGATTGGGCGCCGTCGGAAATCTTTAAGGCCTGGCAGTTTTATGCCCTGGTGTTTATGTTTATCGGCACCACCCAGTCGGGGCTGTTGGTCATCGCTAACGCAGCGCCCATCGGGACCAAAATCCTGGGTGCCAGCGCCTGGCTGCTGGTATCCTGGGGCGGCCTGATTAACGCCCTGGGCCGGGTAGGCACCGGTATGTATTCCGATAAGATCGGCCGCGGCAACGCCTATGCCCTGAACTGCCTGGTATCGGCCGCGTGCCTGTTCCTGCTGCCCAGCATTCTCGGCAGCAACAGCGTTTTCCTGATGTTCCTGGCCGTGGGTATTGCTTACTGGCAGTACGGCGGTGGCCTGGCGCTGATGCCGGCTTACACGGCCGACTTCTTTGGCCCCAAGAACCTGGGCATGAACTACGGTCTGGTGTTCATCGGTTGGGGTCTGGGCTTCTTCATGACCCGGCTGGCCGGCACCATTAAAGACATCACCGGCAGCCTGGATTATGCCTTCTACCTTTCCGCCTTGGTACTCATAGTCGCGGTTGTCGTTTCCTGGGTTACCAAGCGGCCCATGCACATTGCATCCGGAGAAGTAAGATAATCCATTAATGGGGGGTAGTTTCCAACCCCTAATCTGGTAAACTGAGAAGGCAGGGATGCTTCCCTGCCTTCTTCACGTTCAAAGAGGGTGTGACTTAAACCATGACAACCAGTATTGCGTGGCCGGTGCCATTTATTCTCGGTCCCCATAACCTCGCCATTGATGCCGTGACTGCCTTTGTAGTATCAGTGCTCCTGGCATGTATGGTCAACGCCGAGGCCCAGGCCTTTGCCAGCACCTTTTTGGGGGATTCCCGGGTGGGGGCCAAAGACCGGTTCAATTTCAACGTCTTTCTCCATCTGAATATTTTGGGCTCCATCTGTTATTTGGTGGGGGGCTTCGGGTGGCCCCGAACCATGGAGATAGACCGCAGTAAATTTGCCCATCCCCGTCTCTATACGGCTATCACCCGCCTGGCCGGGCCGGTGGCCAACCTCCTGTTGGCAGGGATCGCCGCCAGTGTTGTATCTTTAATGAAGTCCTTTGAATGGGACCCTATGGTTTTTCTTATGGTGGTTGGGGTCAACGTCACCACGGCCGTCTACAATCTGATTCCCATTCCGCCTCTGGCCTTAGGCTCTCTGGTCTCCGAATTATTGCCGGAGGATCGTGCCAAAGCCATCCTGGTCCAGGTCGGACCCTTCCTCGTCCTCGCCTTGGCCCTGCTTTCGCGCATCACTCCCCAGGGCATCTTCAGCCCCTATCTTGATCCCTTGGTCAAAACGGTATTCGCCTTTTTTAGGGGCGCTTAACCTCACTCCGCTTTAAAAATCAACAGATTTAGCAAAGCCGACTTGCCTTTCGCCTTGCTCCAGATGAATCGAATCTTATCCCGCCTTGCGCTAGGGGGCGTTTTTTTCCACGGATTTATAGCGCTTGCCAAAAGTTCTTCCTTTTATTCCCCTGCCCTCTTGTGAGAGAGTTTGAGAGTTGAATAAGATAAAATGAGTATCAACGGGTAATTTTTTGATGCTCTCGGGAATTAAGGGAGATAGGAAAGATGGCAGTCTTTTTGCAAGGTCTAAGATAATAACGGGCCTGCGTCAGGGTCCGGGTTATTAAAACCATAAACCCTAAACTTCCTGTAATTGCGATATGTTGGATAGTATAAGCATTCCTCCCTCGGCATCCACAAGGGCCAACGTAACGTCCTGTGAACAGTTCAAGATTCTGAACATTTATTCTGTTTAATTTTGCTGGCAACGTTATGATTATGGTACAATTAGTACGTCTTGAAGGATGTTAGCGGAATATTTTATCAAATATATATTGTTTAAAGATTGAACTATTTAAAGTTTATGACACCGGAGGGCCATTTTTTGGAGATTAATATTTCCGGAGTGATTTGTTCACCCTTGTCAAAGTATGCCGATCAACGAGGTTGGCTGGCCGAGATTTTCCGCCAGGATGAGCTGGCTCCGGATCATGTTCCGATGATGGCGTATGTCTCGGTCACCAACCCGGGGTTGGGGCGGGGGCCCCATGCCCACCAGCATCAGACCGATCTCTTCTGTTTTTACGGGCCTGGAGATTTCCGGGTGTCCCTTTGGGATAACCGGAATGACAGCCCCACTTTCGGGGTCCAACAGGATTTTCTTCTGGGGGAATCCAATCCCGCAATACTTATTATCCCGCCGGGGGTGGTGCACGGCTATAAGAACATGAGTGACTATCCCGGCTTTGTCTGCAACTTCGCCAACCGTCTGTACCGCGGCCACGGACGCTCCGAAGCCGTAGACGAGATTCGGTTTGAGAATGACCCCTTTTCGCCTTTTCGGCTGGAATAAGATGAGGATCAGAGGGTGATCCCGGTTTCCGGTAAGCTCCTGATTACCGGAGCACGCGGGCAGTTGGGTCAGGCCCTGGTTCAGTCTGCCGGCGGGCAGGGTTGGGAGGTAATTCCCACCGATGTCCATGACCTGGATATTACCGATTCCCAGTCGGTATGGCGAGAGCTGGCCCGGCTGCGTCCGCAAGTGGTGATCAATGCCGCTGGGGCTACCCAGGTGGACGCACTGGAGTCGGACCCGGATGGGGCGCTCAGAGTCAACGGCCTGGGGCCCCGGAACCTGGCCGTGGCTTGCCGGCGCCTGGGCCTCAAGTTAATCCACCTATCCACCGATTATGTCTTTGATGGGACCAAATCCGGGCCTTATGTGGAGTGGGACGCGACGCGGCCCCTCTCGGTTTACGGCCGCAGCAAGCTCCTGGGAGAAGAGTGGGTGCGGCAACAGTGCCCCGATCACTTTATCGTGCGTACAGCCTGGCTCTATGGGCTTCCCGGCCCCAATTTCATCCTGGCTATTTTGGCCCGGGGTCGCAGCCTGGGGCCGGCTGGCGTGCTAAAGGTGGTGGCGGATCAGCACGGGACCCCCACCAGCGCGCTGACACTGGCGCCCCAGCTCCTGGCGCTGGCCCAAACCGAGGCCTTCGGCACCTATCACGCCACCTGTCAGGGTGGCACCACCTGGTATGGGTTTGCCCAACTGATTCTTCAGACGGCCGGTATTGAGGTGGGGATAACTCCTTGTACAACCGAGGAATTTCCCCGTCCTGCTCCCCGGCCGGCCAACTCGGTCCTGGATAACCGGCTCTTGCAGGTAACCGGACTGGACCTCATGCCTTCCTGGCAGGCAGCCTTCCAGCAATTCTGGGAAGCTTACGGGGATCGCCTATGAGTTGTGTTTTGGTAACCGGGGGAGCCGGGTTTATCGGCTCCAATTTCGTCTACTTTCTGCGGCGCGAGCGGCCGGACTGGCACATCCTCAACCTGGACCTCTTGACTTACGCCGGCAACCCCGAAAATCTCAACGGGTTGCAAGGCGATCCCCTCTATACCCTCGTCCATGGAGACGTGGCCGACCGGGAATTAGCGCAAGACCTTTTTGCCCGCTATCCCATCACCCGGGTGGTCCACTTTGCCGCTGAATCCCATGTGGACCGGTCGATTCTGGACCCGGGCATCTTCGTATGCACCAATGTCGTGGGAACCTTTACCCTGTTGGAAGCGGCTCGCCAGGCCTGGCAAAACCGGGCCGGGGGGGAGACGCCGCGCTTTTTGCACGTCAGTACGGATGAAGTTTACGGCTCGTTGGGACCCGAAGATCTTCCCACCACCGAGGCGTCGCCGTATGCCCCCCGCAGCCCGTATGCCGCGTCCAAGGCCAGCGCCGACTTTCTGGTGCGCTCCTATTTCCACACTTATCAGCTTCCGGTGCTCATTACCAACTGTTCCAACAATTACGGCCCTTACCAATTCCCGGAGAAGCTGATCCCCTTTAGCCTCAGCCAGGCCTTGGCAGGCAAGTCCATTCCCATTTATGGCCAGGGAACCAATGTCCGGGACTGGCTCTTTGTGGAGGACCATTGCCGGGCGCTGCTTGCCGTACTGGAGCAGGGCCGGGTGGGAGAGACCTATAACATCGGCGGCCGCCAGGAAGTGCCCAATCTGGAACTGGTGCGCCTGTTGCTCCGCTTGCTGGGCCAAATGCGGCCTGATTTGGGAGACCTGGACCGGCTGATTACTTTTGTGGCGGACCGGCCCGGCCATGACTGGCGATATGCCCTGGACATCAGCAAAATTGAAAGCCAGTTGGGGTGGCATCCCCAAGTGGGTTTGGAGGAGGGGCTCAGGCGCACCGTAGCCTGGTATCTTAACCATCAGGACTGGCTGGGGCGCGTGCAATCCCAGGCCTACCGGGCTTTCCTCACGAAACAGTATGGGGCCGGGGTGTTAGGCGTGGATGGCTAACGGCGCAACCGTCGACAAAGAGGCGGATCAGTATCCCTGGTTATTCCAGGCCTGCGAAGGGGATATTTTTTGCAAATTCAATTAATGGTTTTTTGAAAAATGCCCGATCAGGACCAAGAGTGCACCGCCAGTGGTATTAACGTCCAGGGTCAAGTATAAGGGCTGGGTATGCAAAGGCAACCGATTATTCTGGTAGTAGATGATGAACCTGCCATTCTGGGGCTGGTCAAGGATATCTTGCGTCCAGCCGGCTACCTGGTGAACACCGCGGCCAACGGCAAGGAAGCGGTGGCCGCGCTCCAGGCTCACCCCTATGATCTGGTCATCACCGATATGATTATGCCTCAGATGGGGGGCATGGAATTAGTCCAATACCTGCGCCTGAATCATCCCGAGACTTTGGTGATTGTGTTCACCGGCTATGCGAATTTTCAGGACGCCGTGCACGCCGTGAAAATCGGCGCGTTTGATTACTTGCCTAAGCCCGTGCAGCCCGAAATTCTGCGCCACGCCATCGAGCGCGCCTTGGAATATCAACGTCTCTCGCGATCTCAACGAGAATTGGAGACGGTGTTCCAGGGTGCCGAGGCCCTGGGGTGGCAGGCCCTGGAGTTGGTTTCGGATACTCCTGAAGCCGTAATCCTGGGAGAACTACGGGAGCGTGCCTGGCAACAGGACGATCTCAAGGCGGTGGGGCTAACCTTCTTGGAAGCAGCCCAGACCTTGCTTAAGGTGACGAATAGCTCCATTTTTCTCTATGACGCCGTGCGGAGCCAGTTTGCCGGGCTGGCGGCCATGGGTCCTCATGCCGAGGTCAAGATCGATGTCCTGATGGCGTCCGAAGGGATCATGGGGTATGTGGCCGCCCACCAGCGTCCTTTGCTGGTCTCCGATCTGGGCCGGGACCCGCATTTTTCCTTGATGCCCCGACGCACCACGTATCAAACGGCCAGTTTCATGATCATCCCCCTCACAGGATATAAATTTTGGGGGGTGATCAACCTCACGGATCGGAAGGACAAAAAGCCTTTCGGGTCCCGGGACCTCTTCCTGGGTTGGCTGATGGGCCGCTTGCTGGTGGAAATTCTAGAAGCCAGGGAAGCGCCGGAAGAGGCGTCAATCCCTTCTTTGACCTCCTGGATTACCAAGGAAATCCCCATGGGGATGGCCATCCTGGACCAGAATCTGACTGTGGTTCAAGCTAATCCGGCCCTGGAGCGGATGGTGAGTCTAACCAAAGCTAACCTGGTGGGCCAGAACCTTTTCTCCTGCCTGGGCTTCAGCCATACCGACTGCGGTAATCTGGAACCGGCCTTCCAACAGGTCCTGGCCAGTCAGGAACCTCAAGAATTGACTTCCTTGAAGTCCACGGCCAAAGATAACTCGGTCCGTTATTTGGGGATTAAGATATTACCGGTCCCGGACGAACGGAATTCTTTCCGGGGCTTGGTTTTGGTGGAGGATGTCACCGAAGCCGAGCAACTCAAACAACGGCTGCAACTCTATGAGCATCTGGCCATCATGGGCAAGCTCACTCTTTGCGTGGCCCATGAACTAAACAATCCCCTGGACGGCATCCGGCGTTACCTGTCCCTGGCCGTCCTCAAAAAAGATGATGCCCAAAGCGTGGACCGCTACCTCACCGAGGCCCAGAAAGGTCTCCAGAAGATGTCCATGAGCATCAAGAGCCTGATGTTCTCTGCCAATCCTTTTAAATCGCCTCCTCGGGCCAGTGACACATTGCACAATCTGCTCCAGGACGCCATTAAAATCATGATGTTTCAGGCCAGCGATCAGCGGGTGCAAATAGACTTCAGTCCGCCTCCGGAGTTCGAAAAGATCGTCTCTGAGTCTGACCTTTATTATGTGTTTATCAATGTCATTAAAAATGCCCTCCAGGCCATGCCGCAAGGTGGCCGCCTGGCGGTGAACGGCATTTTGAACGAGCGCCACATGGAGATTTCCTTCCAGGACACCGGACCTGGGTTATCGTCCCAGGAGATGGACCAGATCTTTCAACCGTTTTATTCCACCAAAGAGGGAACCCAAGGATTGGGATTGGGTTTACCCATTTGTCAAAAGATCCTGGAGCGGTATGATGGCCGCTTAGTGGTGGAAAGCCAGCCAGGGCGGGGCACAAAAATTCGTTTGGTCCTGCCCTATACCGACCCGGGAGCCTTGCATGGCAAATAAAGACCTTTTGATCGTTGATGACGATACCCTGGTGTGTGAATCACTCAAAGAGATGCTCCTCCTGGAAGGGTTCAGTGTGGATGCGGTTATGGGTGGACAGGATGCCCTGGCTAAAATCAAAAACCAACAATACCAAGTGATCCTCTCTGATATCCAGATGCCTGGGCTCGACGGCATCGAGCTCTTGAAGGAGTTGAGGGGCCGGCTTCCCGATACGACGGTCATTTTCATTACCGGCCACGGTCACATTGCCGGGGCGGTCGAGGCCATCAAACTGGGAGCTTATGACTACATAACCAAACCCATTGATGACCTGCGTCTCAAACTCACGATCCGCCATGCCCTGGAGAAGAAAAAACTACAGGCTTCTTACGATTCCCTGAAACAGCGCCTCAAGCCCTGGACCTTGGATGATACCTTGGTTTTCGGTGATCCCAAAATGGCCCAGCTTCTGGAAATGGTCCACACCATTGCCGACACCATGGCGACGGTGCTGATCACCGGGGAATCGGGGACCGGGAAATCCATGCTGGCCCAGTATATTCACAAGCACTCCCACCGCAAAGACGGGCCCTTCGGCAAGATTAGCTGCGGTTCGCTGTCCGAGACCTTGCTGGAAAGCGAACTCTTTGGACATATGCGGGGCTCCTTCACGGGGGCGATCCGGGATAAAAAGGGCAAATTCGAGGAAGCCCACGGGGGCACCATCTTTCTGGACGACATCAACTTAGCCTCTCCCCAACTCCAGATTAAGCTCCTGCGCGTCCTGCAGGAAAAGGTCATCGAGCGGGTGGGAGCCAACATCCCCATTCAGACGGATGTACGGATTATCACAGCCACCAACACTTTGTTGGAAGATGAAGTGGCCCAACAAAACTTCCGGGAAGACCTCTACTACCGGATCAACGTGGTCACGTTTACCATCCCGCCTCTGCGGGACCGGTTGAGCGATATTGAACCGTTGGCAACCCATTTTGTCAGCCGGTTCAACCAGATTCACCATAAAGACATCAAGGGCATCACCAAGAGCGCCCTGCAATACTGCCTCCAATACCCCTGGCCGGGGAATGTCCGGGAGTTGGAGAATGTCGTGGAACGCGCCGTAATCTTAAGTCCCGGGGAGTTTATCGTTCCCGAGTCCCTGCCTCCAAAAATTACGGAAAGCAAGCCGACCCTGTCCAAGGAATCCTTCAAAAACCTGACCCTGGAAGAAGCTATGGACCGGTCCGAAAAGCAAATTCTCCTGGAGACCCTGGAATCTTTTAGCTGGAACCGCCAGCTCAGCGCTCGCACCCTGGGGATCAGCCGCACCACCCTGTTCAACAAGATGCGGCGGTTTCAATTGGTGGACCCCCGGCGATCATCACCGGATAACTCCACCGAATCCGCTGCTTCCTAGTCCCCATCAGGCAGCCAGGCCCCGGCCCACGTCCCTGGCCAGGACAAGGGTCGCGCCTCCTCTTCCTTCTGAGCGTCTTTTTGCATATAGTAATTGCCAAAAAGTTCTTGCCTCAATTTTCCTCTCCCCTTTAAGGGGAAAGGATTAAGGTGAGGGCTAAAAACTTTTGGTAATCGACAAAAAGGCCATAAGGCTGGCCGCACCGCGGGCTGGCTGCGTGGCCGCCACCTGAAGCGAGGCATGCTATGGGTTACGACCCTGAGACCTTAAAGCAATGGGACCGGGAGTTTGTCTGGCATCCCTTCACCCAAATGCAGGGCTTCCGGGAGGAAGACCCCCTGATCATCAGCCACGGAGAAGGGATTTACCTCTATGATATCCAGGGCAACCGCTATCTGGACGGCGTTTCGTCCCTATGGGCCAACCTCCATGGGCACCGGCGCCCCGAGTTGGACCTTGCCTTGATGGAGCAGCTTAATCAGGTGGCCCACAGCACCCTGTTGGGGATCGCCCATCCCCCGGCCATCCTCCTGGCCCGCCGCCTGGTGGAATTGGCCCCGCCGGGCTTGAGCAAGGTGTTTTACTCGGACAATGGCTCCACCGCCGTGGAGGTGGCCCTGAAGGTTGCCTTCCAATTCTGGCGCAACCGCGGCCAAAGCCAAAAACAACGCTTCTTAAAACTCAGCGGCGCCTACCACGGTGACACCATAGGCGCGGTGTCCGTAGGCGGCATCCCCATATTCCATGAGATTTACCGGCCACTGCTGTTCGACACCTTGGAAGCCCCGGCGCCTTACTGCTACCGCTGTTCCCACCAGGACGATTGCGGGCAGCAATGCCTTACCCGGCTGGAAGAATTGGTGGCCGAGCACCACCAGGAGTTGGCCGCGGTGATCGTGGAGCCGGTGATGCAGGGCGCCGCGGGGATGATCGCCCAGCCTCCCGGTTATCTGGCGAAGGTCAGGGAAGTCACCCGCCAGCATAACGTGCTCCTCATTGCCGATGAAGTGGCCGTGGGCTTCGGGCGCACCGGCGTCATGTTCGCCTGTGAGCACGAGGGTGTGAGCCCCGATCTGCTCTGCCTGGCCAAAGGCATCACCGGCGGTTACCTGCCCTTGGCCGCGACCCTGGCCACGGACGAGGTCTATCAGGCCTTCCTGGGAGCCTTCGAGGAATTTAAGACGTTTTTCCACGGGCACACCTACACGGGCAATCCCCTGGGAGCCGCGGTGGGGCTGGCCAGCCTGGATATCTTCGCAAAAGACCGCGTTCTTGCCGGTCTGCCGGTCAAAACGTCGCAATTGGCCGGGCGGCTAGAGAGGATGGCGGAGCATCCCCACGTCGGCGATATCCGGCAGCGGGGCCTGATGGTGGGCATCGAACTGGTGGCGGACAAATCCACCCGGGAACCCTTCCCCCTTAAACGGCGCGTCGGGCACCAGGTGATCCTGGCAGCCCGCAAGCTCGGGGCAATACTCCGGCCCCTGGGGGATGTCATCGTGCTTTTGCCGCCGCTCTGCATCACCGCGGCAGAACTGGACACCCTGTGCGATATCACCCGGGAGGCTATCGTCCAGGGGACCAAAGAGATGTAGCCGGAGAGACCGAACCCTTGATATAAGGAATTATAAAATCGGAAAGATTACACGTTGAATCTCTGGGCCTGCCGCGCTCCCCTCAGAGGCGGGTTAAACCCACCCCTGAGGGCCTGCGATTCATCACTCCGCGGCGTTTCCTTTAGAATAATAATCACTTATCTTATCGATTTCCCTCGAAAACCGAAAACCGCCTCTCTCTTACCTGCTCCAATACACCCGCACAAACTTGTCCATCTCCGACCAGCGGAAGTTCAGATCACCCTTGTAGGCCTTATAAATGGTGCGCCCCAGGTGTTGGGCCAGCTTCTCCGTGGTGGTCTCCACCACGAACTGATCCCCATCCGGGGCCATTTGGATGACGCGGTCCTGGACATTGCGCTTGGACACCCTGTTGGATTCCTTTTTCAGGATCCCAACGATCTCCTCTTTGTGCTGGGCCAGAAATTCGCCGCTGAGGGTGAGAATCCCTTCGGGATAGTGGTCCTTGATCTTGCGGCAGGTGGGGCACACCACCTCCCGCACCTGGTTGGCGCCGGACAATCGCTCATAGAGCTTTTCGTCGAAAAACCAGCGCTTGCTCTGGTAGAGGGCGTGGCATTGGGTGCAGGCCGCAGCTTCCTGGCCGGCCTCGGGCAGATAGGGGTCCTCCTGCCGTCCCACGTGGCCAAACTTCTTGCCCTTCTCCCCGCTCCATTTCTGCTCTTTGTATTTTTCCATAAACTCCCTCTCGCTTGAGAATAGCCCAGATACCTGGAAGGACCCGCGTGCCCGCCAGGGGAAAGATGGACATCTCGGTTCACCCGGCGCTGCAGCGGTAACCTTTTTGGGAAACTTGTCTACGTAGTTAAGTTAGGACTAATCCGGTGGGTTGCAAGAGGACCCGACAAAATATCAGCGACTGGTGGAGTCAGCCGGCCAGTAGGCTGGAATCGCATCTCTGTAACTTGGGTAGCTTAAGGCGCGCTAAAAATCTACGTAGGCCCCCCGCTTGAGCCCCTTCAGATGGCAGGTATCGTTGAGGCCCATGATGTGCCAGGTGTCGGCCGTTCGATTGAAGCGGTTAATGGCCGTAGTGTCCTGGCCGAGGCGCCAGAAGTGGGAGTTGTCCAGGCTCAGAAAGGCCGCGATGAGCACCTTGTTAACTGCCCGGTGGGCCGCCAACAGGACTGTTTGACCGGGGTGGCGCAGCACCACCTCTTCCACGGCGTCTATGGCCCGGTCTTTGACTTCGTCCAGGGTTTCACCCTTGGGAAAGCGGACGGTATGGGGCGCGGTTTCCCATTGCCGGTAAAGGTCGGCGTCCTTCACCTTGACCTCAATTAAGGGCATGCCCTCCCAATCGCCGTACCACAGGTCGGTGAGCCCCGCCAGGTCCAGAACCTGGAGGCCGTGATGCCGGGCGATGGCTTCGCCCGTTTCTCGAGCCCGGGATAAAGGCGAGCAGTAAGCGGCGTGGATGGTTTCGGTCTTGAGCCAGTCACCCGCCAGGCGGGCCTCCTCCCGGCCAGTGTCATTCAAGGGGATGTCCCGGGAGCCCCGAAAAATCTTGTCTTTATTCCAAGGGGTTTGGCCGTGGCGCACCAGAATAATTTTAGTCATTACTCTCCTCCCTCAACGGCTGGCGAGCCGCGGTCCCCGGTGGTCGTTGACCGGCCTCAAATAACCAGGGACCAGAAGCATCCACTCTGGTCCCCACTATATTGCCAAACGCCGTAAATGGAAAGAGGAGATTAGTTTTTCATTTCACGATATCCCAGTTGAGGGCAAAGGTGTTGTCGTAGAGGGTGTACTCAAATCCCATCATCTTGCCAACGCCAGGTCGGGCGCCCTCCTGCACCTTCCAATAGGAGAGATAAATTGCCGGGACCATCCGAGGCTCCCCGGTCTTGGGATCAGGTTCGATATTTTGCCAGATTTCCTTTTTTTCCAGGACGCGCCACATCGTGCCGTATTTCTTGTTGCGCACCGTCTGCCCCGGATTGGGCAGTCCCTTTTCCTTGATGATCTGGTCATACTCTTTCATGGCCGCCTCCTTATATGAGTGATGATAAGAGTATAGTTAAAGGATAAGCGTGTTCCAGGCAGTGTCAAGTTTAAGTTATTTTTTTCACACATATTTCCAAATAATGCCTCAATCAGGGCAATGCCGGAAATAATTTGTCAAGCCGCCATAAAAATATTGAAGCTGCAGGGTTGATGATGCTATATTTTAAAAGGTGATGAAGTCCGCCAATAACCGTCTGGGTCATAAGGTCCGAGACTGATGACTTCTACTGGCAGAAAACTCCGGTAGAAGTTTTTTTTTGCCGGAAGATGTAATCTGGGTAACGTTGATGCCTTTCTGCGAAAACGAACCTTCTTAAAAGGGCATTCCGTGAAGCTCTCCCAAAAAACGCGAGAACTCCTCACCTTAAGCTGGCTTCGGCAGCTGATAAGAAATGATGGTTGGATCATGAAGATACTCTTGGTGATGGTCGGCGGCAGCCTCGGGGCGCTGTCCCGCTATGCCGTGTCATTGTGGGCCGCAAAGCTTTTTGGAACCAGATTCCCTTGGGGAACTCTCACCGTCAATCTTTCAGGCTGCTTTCTCATCGGCCTGGCCTTTGCCTTGGGCGAACGGGGCCTCAGTATCATGAATCCTTCCATGCGCCTGTTTTTCATGACGGGGTTTCTTGGGGGTCTGACGACTTTTTCCTCCTTCGGCCTGGAGACGATGAACGCCATGCGTGAGGGCAGCCATCTGGTCACGGTGGCCAACGTTCTTTCCAACAATGTCATCGGCACAGCCTTGGTTTTTTTAGGCATGGTGGTGGGCCGCCTACGGTAAGGAAGGGCCAATTATGCGGCAGTATAAAATAATTGAGATATTCACCAGTGAAGAGGCCCGTTGGCACGGGGAGCCTCTCCATGCTGCCATCGTCCAGTTGGTTCACGACCTGAAAATCGCGGCGCGGTGCCTGGTGACCAAGGGCATTGAAGGCTCTTATGAAAACGGAGAGATCGCCACCGGCAGGCTTGAGGTCCTCTCCTACAACCTGCCCGTGCGGATTACCATTGTGGCGCCGGCCGTCGAGTCCGAGCTGCTCTTAGCCAGGGCCGAGGAAATGGTCGCCGACGGGATCGTGACGGTTCAGGATGTAGCAGTCATTTCCCATAAAACCCGCGGCCCGTTCATCCCGAAGCATACCAGGGTTCGAGACCTCATGACTCCGTCCCCTCAAAAGGTCAATCTGGACACCTCGCTGGCCGAAGTGGCCCGCCTGTTGCTCTCTTCCACTTTCACCGCGCTGCCGGTGGTTGACGAACAGAACCGGCCGGTCGGGGTAATCTCTCAGGGGGATTTGATCTACAGGGCCGGTTTGCCCATGCGACTCGGTTTGCTGGCGGCCTCCGATCAAGAAAAAGTGAGCACCGTCATTGCAGCCCTGACGCCGCGCCAGGCTAAAGAGGTCATGACCCGCCCCGCCATGACCATTGAGCAGGATAAGTAGGCCACGGACGCGGTAAATCTCATGCTTAACAAGCAGGTGAAGCGCCTCCCGGTCGTCGATGCCGAGGGCAAACTTGTGGGCGTCCTCTCGCGCGTGGATGTGTTTCATGCCATTTTGCGGGAGTGTCCGAATTGGCAAGCCTTCCAGAAGCAGCAGATTGCCGTGGACAATTTGCGATTCGTCTCCGACATTATGCGCCGGGACACCTCGACGGTTTTTCCTGATACCCCGGTGGAGGAAGTGATTCGCCTTATCGACTGCAATGACATTCAGCGGGTGTGCGTCGTAGACCAAGAAGGGCATTTTCTCGGGTTGATCTCGGATAAAGACCTCCTGACCGCGTTTTCCGACCGCCACCCGGGTTTCTTTAATTACCTGGTCAGCAAGATGCCCTTTGCCGAACATGCCCAGCTTCGGGAGGACTTGAGCGGCAAAACCGCAGGGGAGGTTATGAACCCCAATATCGTCACGGTTGCCGAAGATGCCCCGATCAATGAAGCCATCCGACTGATGCTCGATAAGGCGATCAAGCGCTTACCGGTGGTCGATTCCCAGGGGAAATTTAAAGGCCTGGTCAGCCGTGACGCCCTGTTGCGCGCCGGTTTTGCTTCCTGAGCAGCCAAACTGGCGTGAAACGCATTCATTATGAGTTCAACAACCGCAGTTGGAACAGGCAACCCCCTTGACAAACTTCCTGCGCCTGCGTATAAAAATAGATGCAGTTGGGGGATCGTCTAACGGCAGGACTGCAGCCTCTGGAGTTGCCTATCAAGGTTCGAATCCTTGTCCCCCAGCCAACTCAGACAACCAGCAGGTTTTTACATATTCCCCGGTAGCTCAGCTGGTAGAGCGGGTGGCTGTTAACCACCTTGTCGGCGGTTCGAGTCCGTCCCGGGGAGCCAGAATTGATCAATGTTTGGGGTAGCTACGGCTACCCCATTTTTTTCCCGGGAGCACTATGGGAGCACTATTTTGTTCCGGCCCTTGATTTACCGGAGTTTCCCAACTGCTCTTCCTGACCCAGGAACTCCTGGAGCTTCCGGTAAGCCTCCTGGGCGTCCCCAAAATCCACCGTGTTGTAGCGATTAAACATGGCTGCAGTCTTGTGGCCGGTCATCTTCATGATCACCGATGGAGCGACTCCCGCTTTGCGCATATTGGTGTTGAAGGTGTGGCGCAAGTCGTGGAACCTGAAGTTGTCAATCCCGGCCTTTCGGCAGGCCCGCCCGAGGCAGGTCTTGATGGAGGCTATAGGCCGCCCCTTATACGTAAAGACCCGGGTATGTTCGATGGACCTGACCTGCCCTGCCTTGTCCAGAATTGCCAGAAGCTCTTGGTTTAGAAAAATCACCCTGGGTTCCAAGGTCTTGGTGTCCACACCCTTAAGTTTGATAGCCTTCTCTTTTAGACTTACCTTGTCCCAGGTGAGATTGAAGATTTCCCCGGCCCTCATCCCGGTCCAGTAAGCAAATCTGACTATCAGGGCGGCGTGCAGAGGAAGATGGGATATTAACAGTTCCAACTCCTCGGCCGACAGGATGCGGTCCCTGACATTGTTCTCCGGCAGCATCTTGATCTTCCAGCAGGGATTTCTCTCTGCCAGTTCATCGCGAATGGCCAAATTAAACATTCGCTTCAACACGGTGATTTCCCGGTTCACGCTGGCACTGCTCCTGGGTCGGCCGAGTTGGGTAATTCCCTGCAACCGCTGTCGCTGGTATTTTTCTACCATGGCGGGTTTGATCTTCTGGACTAGGATGTCGCCGAAGTATTCCGCCAAAACATGGCAAGCCCTTTCAATATGTTTGAAAGTCTTGTTTTGCCGCACCACCGGCAGTTCCAGGAACCACAGGACCAATTGGCTGAAGGTCAGGTTCGACTCTTCCTTGATGTCCAGATATTTCCGTTCGGTTCACAAAACCATTTTCTTTTGGTAGGCCCGCTCGGCTAGCTTTTTCTGGAACCCCACCTTTTCGATCCGGTACTTGATCTTGCCGGTCCGAGGGTCCCGGCCGATGGGGTACTTGATGAACCAGGGCCCGGTCTTACGGCCCTGGGAATCACGATATTTTTGGTAAATGCTCATGGTTGCCACTCCTTATAAGTTCAAGGAGACAGCAGAGACGGGGTTACTGGCTAAGGGAAAACATCACCTCCTTTCCCCTGAAGATATGCCAGTTCCCGCCCCGGCTGTCAATGAATTGGTGGTAGAGGGTTTAGTTGATTGTGGGGAGCTGGTCCAGGAAGCGGTCGACGTCCTTCCGGTCCCACTTTAACCGGCGCCCGATACGCTTGGTTTTGATTGGGAAGGTACCAGCCGCCAGCTTGTTGTAAATGGTCTGGCGGCTGAGCCCCACGTAATCTGAGAGATCCTGGATGTCCAGCATGCGTCTTTCAACGGCTACAGTTCTGTTCAATGCGATTAAATCCTCCTGGTAGATCGTGGTGGAAAACGTAATGTGACTTAAAAACTTTGATTCGGGCCAGGGTGCATAGTTATCCCCGGGTTTGGTGTAATCGTTTAAGCCTGGGCCAGATTTTCGTTCTTACGTGCAGTGTAATTGCCAGCGCAACCGGTACTCACTGTGCCGTTTATGTTGCCGCTGTTCATCGTTCGGGAGCTGACGCGCCCGTCTATTTTTATGGAGCCCAGGCCGGTAATGCTAATTGGTCAAAACCTTAGGCGGTGGATGGATCCATACCGAATGCCATTTTATGGTGCCGGTAGAATTTATTTTCCGCCGTTGGCCTGCTTCCTTGCCGTGGCCACCAACTTGTCGGCGTCCTTGGGCTTTTCTACAGGGATAAATCTGCAGCCTTTCTCAATGCGGAACCAGAAATCCATGCCGTTCGGGTTAACATCGTCTCTGGCAGGATCCTTGGCCTTCTCGATGACCAAGCGGTTCAGGTCTCGCTCTTTGAAGTAGTCCAGAGTCAGGTAGAGGAAGGGTTTTTCCATGGTTAAGGCGCCCCCCCGGCCAAGCATGTTGCCATGTTTCATCTGGAGGCCCATGAAAGTGACGCCTGACTGGCCCTGTTGTTGTTTGAAAATGTCCCTGATGGGTATGCCGACCTCATGGAAGTCCTGATAAATCTCCAGGTAATCGATCACGTTGAGTCCGGTAGGATTCATGGCCGGAGCGAAGTTGCTATCATGAACCCTGAAATCTACATACCTCTCCCAATCATCCAGAGATGTGCCATGCACCTCACAGAAATCGTGGAGCCGAATGCTTAGCCGCACGTCCGACAACTCCGAGGTCAAGTACTTGACTGGTAATATGTCCCAGTTGAGTTGGACCAGGTTCAGGAAGAAGCCGGTTTTGCCGGCGTTGGTGGCGCCAGCCACGACAATGAGGTCTCCCGGGTAGATCAGAACATATTGCTCCAGGCCCAAGGGGAGCCGCATTGACAATGGCTTGGGAATTGTCCGGAGTATCCTGAGTCTGCCAGTGTCACTTTGGTCCTCTGGAGGGGAGGTCTGAGTTTGCCCGGGTTTGTCACCGGCTCGGCAATAATTGCCCTTCTTTCCGTTGACCCGCTCCAGCAGCCCTTTCTTCTCCAACCGGCCCAGCCTGTTGGAGACCAGCTTTCTTAAGGACTCCCATTCCTCCGGGGTAGTGGGGGGTGGTGAAATAGATGGTGATTTCACCACTTCTCTGGCGATTTCATCAACGGTAAATGTTCCACTGGCAGCTTGGACAATTTTATGAATACGAGCAGCCATGCTGATTTCCTGGGTTTTGGCCGAGGCTGATGCCTCGCTTGATGGTGAAATGCGTGGTGAAATGGCATTCTCCTTATATAGATAATTTATTCTTAGAGGATCCCGAAAGGAGCCCTCACCCCACAAGCCACCCTGGGGCCCTGACCCAGGGATGGCTCGTGGGTTATGCCTTTCTTCTTGACCTTCTAAAGATGGTCCACAGGTGGGGGGGTATGCACCACCCCAGAGGAGCCAGGGTGGGTGCATACCCCGTCGTCCGCCTGGCAGTATAGCGGTTGAGTGTAAGGTCCGGCAAAACCGGCTTCGTGGTCGATGGTCGACATCATCGGCGGTCCCTCCCGCCTGTTGAGCCCTGGGGCGGCTGCCAGCCCATGTCAGTAATGGCCTTTTGGATAGTCCGGGCCAGGTAAGCGGAGTTGATTTTGTTCTTGTCACGCATGAACAGCTTTGACTCCTTGAAAAGGGCATAGACCCGTACAGCATTACCGTTAGTGAGCCGGGCCAGCCGGTTGGCCAGCGCTTGGTCTGCCTCTGACTGGGTGCGGTAAGGACCATGTTTCCGCAACCGGCCTGCACCTTTCCAGTCCCCGATAAACAAATATCTGTACATTTCACCTTGACGCCCCGCCTTCAGCTCCCGGATGATCTCCAGGTCCGGCGGCGTCAACACCGCAGTTTGAAAATGCTCCAGCAGTGTATCAAGGACTCCGACGTCAATCCTGGGCTTCCGTCCATGTGCCGATGGGTCATTGCGGAGCGGCAATGAACTATCCCGGCCATTTTCTAGGAAACGAGCGTAAACAAGCTTGAGCTCTTTTGGGCGGTTCTCGATGGCGTTACCTGCACCATTGGCCAGGAGATTACCGGTTATGGTGAAGTAGTGGCGGGAATCATACATCTCCACGTCACCCTCCTTTCTCTTGCCCGGCGGCAAGACCCCAAAAACGATAATGTGCAGGCCGCTTCCGGACGGAGAGATCTCGGTGTAGGAGCTCAACTGCTCCACAATCTCTAAAGCCCAGGGTTCAATCACGCCGGTTTCTGGATCGCGGCACTTGTCCAGGTCGATGCCCGTGAATGGGTCGTCTTTGGTAAAAACAAAGCCCAACCCCATGATGCCTTTATTCTTCCGCCGTTCATAATACTTACAGGCCTGGCCGAAAGTTCCCCAGGTAGAAGGGTCAGTGGGCGATGCAAACCTGCCGGTCTTTGGATCCACCGGCACTTTCTTCCATTTGCCGTCTTCAAACTTCAGCTTCCAACAGACCCATTGACGCCGCAGCGTCAGAACTCCAGGGATTTTCATTAGATCTACTGGAAGTACTGGCGGTTTCCCGCTGTAACCATTCATAATTTGTTATAAACCTCCATGTTTTTGTAAAGTAATCTGGTCATCATTTGTCCTCATCTTCTCTGCCTACCGCTTATACCAAGTTGCGCTCAGAGAAGTAAAAATAGCTTGGGTTTTGTAGGGGGGCACTTGCAGGTGCGACCACCTTGAGGGCGGACACACAGGTCCGCCCCTATGATCTAAAATTACCTGTATGACCGCAACTCGGTATTACTGACCCCGGCAGGCAGGGTTCCAACGCGCCATGGCCCGGCCTTCGATGTTTACGGCTCCTTGCATCAGCCCCTTTTCTTTGCTCATCAGGGGCTTTGGGTTCGGAACAAGTGAAGCTCCCGGTTGTTTCCCAGTTCCAATGGCCTAACAGACCTTCTGCCCCGCAGAACGGAATAGGTCATGTAGATCAGAGTGCTTATGCGACAGGTAAAATCAAAACTGAATTGTTTGATCGCCATTGCGATTGCCTCCTTCTTCTTGAGTTGTGATCTTGCACTATTCCAACATGACTATTCAGACTGTCAATCTACCTGACTAGCTGCATCACACCGGAAGCGGAGATCGCCAGTTAAATGGCGGGCTTGCCGCCACTTTGAAGCGGCAGAACCCCGCTGATTCGGAGGTGGAATCTGCGAGGTTATGGACTTGTGCCAGATATCTTTAGGCATGAAAAGCAACTGTTGGGAAGCCCGGTCAAGAATACTTTGGGGTCATGCAGGATTTACCAGGGAGGGGCGCTGTGCGGAGCGTGCTATAAAGAAGGGTGCCCTGGGCTTGGGCTTGGGGTAAGACGGCCGCCGTCAATGGGAAGTATTTATGTTTTCGGGAAAACGGGATACTGACTCATCGTCCATGCGGAAATTCACCAGATGTCCGCTTCTATAT
This sequence comes from Desulfobaccales bacterium, assembly GCA_041648175.1. Lineage (NCBI taxonomy): Bacteria > Pseudomonadati > Thermodesulfobacteriota > Desulfobaccia > Desulfobaccales > Desulfobaccales bacterium. The sequence goes on from JBAZPO010000001.1 coordinate 218,665, forward strand.
CATATGTCCCCACCTTGCCGGGGGATCAATGAGCGCCATCGTTTCTCCGATCTTATTGAGAATGAATTGCAGTGACCCAACTTGGGTCACTTGAGATTGGCAAATTATTTTCACCGCCGGTGCATTTTTAGTGACAGCGCATTAAGCCGATGCAGTTCTGCCCGCATGGCCCAGAAACTTTCCAGCGCTTTAGCGTTGGAAATAGCCGGAAAGCTTGGTGTCGGGAAACTTTTTGGCCAGCTCGTCTGCTGATGGCGGCAACAACTCAAAAATGGGGTCTTCTCCGGTATCGAAAGAAACTTGGATGGTATCTTCAGGGCTTATAGAGATTTCATTCCCTGATCGGTCATATCCGCTCATCTCACCATGCCCCCTCTGCATGATAGTGCCAAAGTTTCTCCGATCTTATTGAGAATGAGTTGCAGTGTTCAACCGTTGAACATTTTAAATTGGCAAATTATTTTCACTACCGGTGCATTTTTTTTAATGTTTCCGCAACAGACCGATGAAGCTGGAAAATTCCGATTCCGGTACATGGTTCTGCGTAGTGGGTGACAGGTTGTTAACGGCCCGGCAATGCTGATTTGCAGTTTTGGCTAATCTCGGTCTTGGCTGGCCGCCTAAAATAGAGGCCGCGGCGGACCGCTGATGCCACATTGCCAGGACCTACAGCAATGCCTGAATAGTCCGCCAGGTTCCCGGAGAAGATCTCGCAGGTACTTGGCCAATCATCGGACCTCCGGCCCTGCCAGCGTTGTCCGCCTCATTAATAATCCCAGTTCTCATAACCCAATGGCGCCCGGTTCAGCTCTTCCCGATGCAGCCGCCATTGCGGCATGAATTCATCCATCAATTTGCGAAATTGATCATTATGGTGGCGCTCCAGCAGGTGTACCAGTTCATGGACGATTATGTATTCCAGGCACTGTATCGGTTGTTTAGCCAGTTCGAGGTTAATCCAGATTCGCCTGGCCTTGATGGTACAGCCGCCCCACTTGGTTTTCATCTTTTTGATTCCCCAGTCGGCCGCCTGCACGCCCAGAACTGCCTGCCATTTTTCCAGAAGGGACGGCACCAGCGCCTTTAGCTGTTTCCGATACCACCGATACAAAACCAGTTCGCGTTGCTCGGCGTTGGTCTCCGGCCGCACATAAAGATCCATGAAGGACTTATTGCGCAATACCACTCCCATGACCCCTGCGTATTCGATGACGCGGAGGCGGTAGCGCTGCCCCATAAAATAGTGGCTCTCGCCGCTAACCATCTCACGTCTGGACTGGCGCGGCTGGGCTTCAAACCTCGCCTGCTGCCTCTTAATCCACGCCAGCTTGCCAATCACCGCCAGCCGCACTGCCTCATCGCTAACCGCCAATGGCGCCGCCACCCGGACCCTGCCGTGGGGTGGGTACACGCCCAGGTGCAGGTTCTTGATAGCCTTGCGTACCACTTCCACAGCGATGCCGCTGACGGTGATATGGTGAGTCTCAGTATTCATTCTGGTTTTTCACCAATTCCAGAATTTGCTCGGTGAGGGCTTCGTCATCCTGAAGCACTGCTTTAATGGCAATCCGTACCCTTCTGACCTTGACGGCGTTACCGCGCCAATCATCTTGCCGGCTCTTTCGTACCGCACTATCTACATTTAACGCCAGCGCCTCATCCTTGCCCAGGTTGTCATAAAGCGCCCGCTTGGCTGGTGTGTTCAGCGCCTTTGGATATTCCTCTCCGGCGGGGTTTTTCACCTTTTTGGCCAGTTCGACGATCTTTTCCAAGTATTTCTGGTAATCCAGCGCCTCCTGCTTGCGCTGCTCGATCAGGGCATCCAGTAACTCAGACATCTTCTCATAGTACTTGGGGTTGATTGGCTGCTCGTCGATGATCAACTTCCGGACGTTGTTTTCAATCGTTTCCGCCACCGCTTCCTGGTTTTTACGGATGCCCTTGGGTAAATCCTCTACCGCGTCGGCACCGCGTTCCACGATGAGCTGGATCAGCGACATATCGTCAAACGCCGAAATCTTTTCGCTTTCTTCGGCCCGGATATAGGTGTCGATCAGGTGACGCATGGCTGGCTCATACATTTTCAGGTCGATGTAGTCACCGCTGGCCAGCTTCACCTCAGTACGGGCCTTCTCGTAGTGGTCAACCTCCGCCTTGAGTTTTTCAATCTCGGCGGCGCTGTAACCAGCCTCTTCCAGCTCGTTGGCCAGATTGGCGTAGGCGCGGACGAAGGCCGCAGTGAGTTTATAAAGCGTCGCCCGCTTAGGTTCGTTGTCCTTGAGCTGTTCGGCATTGCCAGAATCCTGGGCGCAAAAATAGCGCAGGTAGGCTGTCGTGTCCTTGGGGGCTTCCACCGGCTCGCAGAGCGCCTTGATGGCTTCGCGGGCCTCTTCCAGGTGCTCCTTGGCCTTGGTGAGCCGGTTCTCCAGCAACCCCGCCACGTCGTTCTTATCGTAGCCGTCCAGGGCGCCGCCGGTGTAATCCTGCACTGCGCCCTCCAGACTTTTGAACAGGTCTTTGTAGTCGATGACATAGCCGTATTCTTTGTCGTCGCCATCCAGCCGGTTCACCCGGCAGATAGCCTGGAACAGGCCATGGTCCCGCATCTGCTTGTCGATGTAAAGATAGGTGGCCGAAGGTGCGTCGAAGCCGGTGAGCAGCTTGTCCACCACGATCAGGAGCTTCATCTGCCCCGGCTCTTCGACGAACTTCTTCTTTACCACCTTCTCAAATTCCTCGACCCGGTTGACGGCCTTTTCCGGGGCGTCATGGAACCAGTCGGCCAGCATCTTCTGGTAGATACCATACTGCCGCAATTTCTCCGTCAGCCCCTCGCCCGATTCCTCCCCTTTGAGGTCAGCGGGGTTGGGCCGGTAGCTGGTGACGATGGCGCACTTACCGGCCAGCTCGGTCTTGTCGAACAACTCGTAGAACTTGCACGCCTGATAGATGCTGCCCGACACCAGTAAGGCATTGCCGCGCCCGCTCTTGAGCCGGTCCCGGGTTTCCATATCCAGCAAAATGTCGGCCACGATCTTCTCCAGGCGCGACTGGCTGGAGAGCACTTTCTGCATGGTGCCCCAGCGTTCTTTAAGTTGCGCCTTGGCCAGATCGGTCAGGCCCTTGGTCTTGGACTCGAACCACTGGTCGATTTTCTTCTGCGAGGTGATGCTCTGGTCGATGTCCCGCGCCTCATAGCGCAAATCCACCACCACCCCGTCCTTCACCGCCTCATCGAACTTGTAGGTGTGGATGTAGGGGCCGAATATCTCAATGCTCTTCTGTTTGTCGGCCTTCAAGAGCGGCGTGCCGGTGAAGCCGATGAACAGCGCACTGGGCAGAATGGCCTTCATGGCCTGGTGCAGGTCGCCGGATTGGGTCCGGTGGCACTCGTCCACAAATACATAGAGGTCGCCCTTGGCCCTGAAATCAGGGGGCAAGGACTTTTTCAGCTCCTGGATGTATCCGGCAACGTCACCCACCTCTTCGCCTGCTTCAAAGCGGCCAAACTTGTGGATCAGCGAGCCCACCAGCCATTTCTCGTTTTTATTAAGGGTGTCAATCAGGTCAGCGCCGCTTTGGGTGCGGTAGATGCCTTCATCGACGCCAAGGAAGACCTTTTCGATCTGCTCATCCAACTCCGTGCGGTCGGTGATGATCAGCACCCGGGAATCCTGTGCGTTCTCCCTGATCCACTTGGCCAGCCAGATCATAATCAGGCTTTTGCCGCTGCCCTGGGTATGCCAGATGATGCCGCCTTCCCGGCGGCGCACGGCTTCCTGCGCGGCCTGCACCCCGAAATACTGGTTGTGGCGGCAGAGCTTTTTGATTCCCGCGTCGAACACGATGAAACCGTGGATCAGCTCAAGCAGGCGTGACTTGCTGCACATTTGCGTCAGTTGCCGGTCCAGCAGATTCTCAATCGGGCTGTCTTCCTTCCAGGCCAGGTAATACTTCTCCGGCGTCTGGATGCTGCCGTAGCGCAGCCCCTCGGTGTCGTTGCCCGCCATGATCAGCTGCATGGTGGAGAAGAAAGGTTCGATGAAGACCTGCTTCTGGTTGTCCAGGTTCTGGCGGATGCCTTGGGCCACCGACACGATGGAGCGCTTCAGCTCCAGCACCCCCAGGGCCAAGCCGTTGACGTATAGCACCACATCCGGGCGCTTGGTGAAGGCTTTGGGGTCCGCAGCCAGGACGGTGACTTCCTCGGCGATGGCGAAGTGATTATTCTCCGGCTCCTTCCAGTCGATCAGCCAGACGGTCTGGGTCTGCTCGCCCCTCAGGCTTCACCTTCACGCCATAGCGCAGGAGCTCGTACACCGCCTTGTTGCGGTCATAGAGGCTTTTGCTCTGGTCACCGGCTGCCTTGTCCAGGATGTACAGCGTCCGGCTGATCAGCGCCTCGTCGTGGCCTTGTTTTTTTAGGAAGGTGCGCAGCAGGTCCGCTTCGATATTGCGGTTGTCCGGGCGGTCGGTCCAGTCGCCCAAGTAGTCATACTTGAGCGTCTCGCAAAACAGCCTAACTACGCGCTCTTGGGTCTCTTTCTCTCTTTGGCCAACGGTGCTCATACCAGCCTGATCCTCCCGGTGAGCAACTCCTGCATCATGCCCTGCTTGAGGTCGCGGGTCTTGTTTCGCCGTTGTTCCAGCGCGGCCAGTTCGGCGTCCATGTACCAGTGACGACGAACTCCAGCCGACACAAACGAAATTTAGTCACTTCAATCACCTCTCTTTGAGAATTTGGAATCATGGCAAAGCCCATAGGGAGCAACTCCTTCGGCATCAAAGGCGCCCTGAACTCATCGGGGCGTACCCGACAAAAAAGGCGGCATTAATTTTGCCGGCTCTTAAAAACACGTCATGGTTTGAAAAGGGTTAATCCAGTATTCTGGTAGCGGGTTAGACCTGCACGCCAAGGTTCTTCTTTTCCTCAATGTGCAGGCCATCACTCAGGTTCAGCTTTTGGATCGCCCCTTACTGGTTTGCTGGTATCCCGGCCAGGATTGGTGGTAGCCGGGATGGGATTGTCGGTTGTTCAGATTCAGTCGCCGGTTTAGCCGCAGCCGCAATGTCCTTCTGTTTGGATTACATCTCATTTTGTGATGTGCCATAGAAATACTCCTTGAGATTCAACTTTGATACTTCTGGTTTTGGGCCAGGCCCGCCATTTTCCCTTGACGGACCTGGCAATTCCATAACGCTGTTTAAGATTCCGGATTTTTGTCCATAGCCAGTAGCTCTTGGCCTGGGCTGTCTTTCCTGACCAGCTCTAAGTCTGTGGCCACAAACACCAGTTCGAGCGGCCTCTTTTTCTCCCAGGGTTCGTATTCGTAATGACCAATCGCACCTACAACGGCCACTCGATCCCCCCGATGGATGGAGCTTGTAGCGACTGCTGCCAAGTCTTTGGGGCAACAGACTTTTATGCAGCCTGCTTTATACGGACCAAACATGATGCCAAGGCCAAACATAGCTTGAGCGAAACCTTCATGAATCTTGAACTTTGGTTCTGTTAATACCAGACCGCTTAGAATGCAGGTGTTGAACATGACGCTTCCTCCAGGATTGATTTTTGCCTTCACCTTCTTGGAAAAGCCCAATGTCGTAATCCGGCAATCCGACGGAGTTATCGTGGCTGAACAATGCAGGATGTCATTGAACATTAGGTTTGATTACCAGTAACCGATCATAATATGTTTGATCTCTTCGCAGCCGATCGGCTTGAATTGACAGTCATTTGGTAGCGGGCAGGATTTACCAGAACCATCCCGGAGGTTCTTGCCAAGACACATGGCTTGACAGGAAATTAAAGGGGAGCACAATGCTCTTGGGTTCGGACGTTGTTGCCCTCCCCCCCTCCCCCGGACAAGTTAAGAAACTGCTCTGGTCAGTGACGGACTACCGGTAATCGGGGCGCCATATTAGAAGGCGAACCGATTACCTTCGGTAAGATATTTAGAAGAGATCAAGACTGAGGCCGCGACGCCTCACTCGGGGTTACAGCTCCATCAGAGCAGGATGGTCGCTCCCCAAGCACTTATGGTGTCAGTCCCGGTGGAGCATTGGCGTCTGCAGCCGGCGCAAGGGTTCGGCTCCTTCTCAGGAGCGGAGTTTTTCTGGAGGTGAAGAGGTACTGGATTCAGAAGTCCCAGCAGGGTTGGACTGCCAAGCCAATTACTTCTCAACCAAGTCATGAGGAGCCGTATGGACATCCCTACGACCAGACCTTCGCAAACAAGGGCTGGGGGAGTTCATCTTCGCAAGACCAACCCATATCGCCAAAACGAACCTGGCCAAGTAGCGCCGGGGCATTGATCTTTTGGCGGAGTTGACAGGGACAACAGCGGTAATAGAAGTGGCTGGATCTGATGCCTGCGGCATGGATACCGCCCCAGAGGTAAAGTCCAAAACAAAAGGCCCAGGACCGGAAAGGTCTTGGGCCAGCGTTTCGTTTCTCCAAGCGCTACTTTAATCTGAGCAGATGATCTCGAGCGGCCGGATTATGGTTATTATCACTCAGAAATAACAGTCTCTTTGATTGCCGGTACCACGACCTTTTCGTTTGTGCTCCACAGCAACGATACCACAAACAATGCACCAAGGACCGCCACCAGACCAATGGACATAACCACACCCGTATTAGCCATGTTAATGGCCACCACAGTAATAGCAGAAGCAGCAATGGCGGGCGGCATTCTCTTAATGACCTCGAACTCCCGGTCAGTCAGAGTGTGGTCGATCATATCTTTCACAGCTGCATAGGCTGCCTTGACCTGCTTGGCAAGCCAGGCCCAGACAGACTGGGCTTTCTCTTTCAAGGACATAAGTCCTCCTCTTAGGTAGTTTTCAGCATGGACCCAATGCACAGCATAGGTTCGATCTCCGACGCTCGAGATCGCCCGAATCATTCTCCAACCTCGTTCATATTCACACCAGGTCAACGACCTGAGATAGTCACACACAGAACGGCCGGATCTACCCTACCTGTAGACCCGGCCTATTCCCATAACTGCCACGGATTACACTGCCAGAGCCAATTCGGCCTGGGGCGCGGACTCGACCTGCAGGTTCTGACGAACCACGTAAATCACGTACGCAACCTCAGCGTTGCTCATGCCTTTCACCACGTTCAGGGCATGCCGGAAAGCCGTCGCCAGGTTGGCGCCACCACACAGACAAGCATCGTCCATGTAGTAAGCGGTCAACTGGCTCCGGTAGAAAGCAGCCATAAGACCCCGGTGTATAGACAGAGCCATCTCACGGACCTTGGCGATCACCTTCTCGGCGGCTTCCTTGATCTCGGCCTTATGCTCTACCACGTAGGTGAAAGCGGCCTTGATCTTGGAACCAACCCACATCACTGCGGACTGGACCTTAGCGATCATTTCTTTAATCTCCAACTGTATCACCACCTTTGTTTTTTGAATTAAGCCGCTACAAGCCTTCAGTAGGATAGAGGCCTCGTCATCAGAACGGCGGCTGTCTATATTCTTCACCTGCAACACGCAGCAATCAACCCTGGATTTTAACGTCTGGCGACCGTAAACTACGGCCCGGACGGCAGAGAATTCATTGGACAGCAGTTCTCTGCACCTGCACCCGATTAACCTCACGGACTTGGCCGCATTCTTGACCCTGCATCGCTGCTCGTAGGCAAAGTGCCTGCGCATTCAGGGCGCCTGGTCCCATGCGGGGGAGCATCCAGGCTTCCACTTTAACTTGTCAAAAGGATGAGTGGGGGGCTCGCATCTCGATGAATGGGTCCCCTATTTAGGTCCCATCACTACCTGGAGCCCAAGCAAGGGGTTTTACTTTCAGTGGATAGAGGGCTGTTGTTACGGAGGGGTACTCAGGAAACGGGTTTGGGATTTTCGGCCCTGGAAATTTATTTCAAGTTTGGGGTGTATAAGGGTAGGATGGTCTTCAGTAGCGATTGGTCAACCTTGGTGCGGTTAAAATGACCAACATCAGAACGGTTTTTGGGGTCAGATTTCAGTGATCGCACCCAGACTAATGGTCTTGGTCGGGGCGGCAGTTCCCGAAGAATTTTCAGCTCGTTTCAGAGCCTTTAATAGTCAGAAAATCTCGCCCGGTTAGCTTGGTTGAACAGAGGATATGATCTGGATATCAAATCACCTCTACAGATTTTGACGGCGTTGATATTGAGCAGAACTTTGCTATTTAGATAGCTTGAGCCGTACCCTCTGCGAAAACCTTTATCATTGGTAGCCACCTTTCAGACCTACCCTGCTGTAGGCTTTGGGCAAAGCAACCCCGCGAGGCTTTAATAAAAACAATCGGTGCACCATCATAAACAGCCTTGAGGCCCATCCCACCAAACCTTCATCATTGATTGGCGCAAAATCAACCTATTTCAAAATGGCACCAGCAACCCATTCAGCACTGCCGGGACGATCAGCACTATCGGCAGCCTCAGAGCGCTCTGGTCAATAATGATGCCACTAAAAGCTTGCCCATAACGATAGCTACGGTTCACCCGTCCCTGATGGCCAAGCAAGTTGAGGACATCAGATGCTTTTAAGGTTCAACCGAACATACGAATAATAATATCCTCCTGTCACAAATAATGTGTATAATATAACTATATAGATAATAAATTTACATCATTTAATATTTATGTTATAAATTATTAGGCGAGAGGGCGATAATAAGTTTACTCCTTCATTAATCCTCACCTTAAAGCTTTAAACTGCTGCCGCCCATTGCGGTGACATCATTATTTCTCCTGAGAAGCAAAGATTGCTTACAACCTTGAGAGAAACATTTCTCATCAGGGGAGGCTGGATTATGACTACGATCAAGGGTTATTCCGACCAACTAGTGACCACGGTGATGAACTCCGGGGCCTTCGAACGCTACCCGGATTGGAGCGGCCCTATGGCGAGGCAGCTGGCGCGCGAGGCCTGCCGGAGGCTAGAGGTGGACGAGATCTCCCGGCACGGCGTAGCTCTGAAAGGCTTAGCTATGGAGGCTCTCAACCTAGCCCAGGTTCTCCTCCTCCTGGAGCAAGGCCCCAACTTCCCTCAGGATGGGGAACCTCTGGCGAAACAGGCGTGTCATAAGTTGAAGGTAGACGAAACATCCCCGTACGGTCTGGCTATGATGGCATTGGCTTTAGAGGCGTTTAACCTAGTTAAGCTGTTGGCCCAGCCACTTAGACCCCAATAATAGAATTGCCGTCTGGGATCTCAACCGGGTAGTGGTAGATGGAAGAGGTGTGCAACCAAGCTCCGTAACCGAGCAGCAGGGGGGAAGCTAACCCCATCTCCTCATAGATCCGGACGTCAGCCTTTTTTAGCGACCCGCCCGATCAACCAAAGAAGTATCCCTGGCCTAGTCTTAGGGATTCCTATTTACCGCTTTTCAACACAAATCAAAAGTCTTTCGTCATATTTCGGTTTAGTCGGCCGAATAGCTCAGATAAAAAGGAGATCTCAAGGATGGCGGTGAGCAGCAAGACCATTCGTGAGCCCTTGCTTCGCCTGAGGTCCTATCTACCGGGAGGCGGCTGGGGGCGAAGATACGCCGTTGACGAGCCCCCACTGCGATCGGAGTTATTCAGCGCCGATCGGATGGAACAGCATGGCAAGACATTGGCGGTCTCGCACCAGTTGAGCCCGGGACGTCCTCAGGGCCGGCTGCTGAAGCGACTGGCTGAGAATAAGGCCGTCCTCATTGAAGTTCGCAACCTGCTGATTGAGGCGGTCAAGGCAAACCGCCGGATTACCCCGGCGGGGGAATGGCTGCTCGACAACTTTTATCTAATCGAAGAGCAGATTCGCACAGCCAAGAGGCATTTGCCCAAAGGTTACAGCCGAGAGCTACCGCGCTTGCTGAGCGGCCCATCGGCTGGGCTCCCGCGGGTGTATGACCTGGCGTTGGAGACGATCTCCCACGGCGATGGCCGGGTGGATCCGGAAGGTCTCAACAGTTTCATTGCCGCCTACCAGACCATCACAGCCCTGAAGTTGGGTGAATTATGGGCCATCCCTATCATGCTCCGCATCGCTCTGATCGAGAATCTCCGACGCGTTGCGGCCCGGATTGCCACCGACAGGATCGACCGAAACCTCGCTGACTATTGGGCGGACCAGATGACGGAGATCGCTGCGCAAGACCCGAAGAGCCTGATTCTGGTGATCGCAGATATGGCGCGGTCGAATCCGCCGATGGTGAGCTCCTTTGTGGCGGAACTAACGCGCCGGCTGCAGGGGCAGGGGCCCGACCTGGCATTGCCGCTCACCTGGATCGAGCAGCGACTTGCCGAATCCGGGTGGACGAGCAAGGAGTTGGTGCAGTCGGAGAACCAACAACAGGCCGCCGATCAGGTCTCCATGAGCAACAGCATCGGCAGCCTCCGTTCCTTGGGGGCGATGGATTGGCGTGTTTTCGTCGAGACGCTGAGTGTAGTCGAGCAGATCCTGCGTCAGGATCCTGCTGGCGTCTACAGCAAAATGGATTTTCCCACCCGTGACCGCTACCGTCATGTCGTCGAGGAGATTGCCAAGAGGGTCCGCCACTCCGAAAGCCAGGTGGCGCGCGAAGCGATCCAATTGACCCACGAAGGCGCGACCAGCAAAGGCGGTGGCGACCGCACGGCACATGTCGGCTTTTACCTGATCGATAAGGGATTGGCACAACTCGAGCGGGCGGTGAAACTGCACCGCTCCCCGTTGAGGGCGCTCAGCAGAGTGACCAGCCGGTTTCCTTTGCTGCTATATGTCGGCACGATCATGCTGGTTACGGCAAGCATTACCGGTGTTTTTCTGGCGAAGGCCCAGGCCGATGGGCTATCCGGCTGGATACTCGGGCTGATCGTGATCCTCTCGCTTCTGGGCGCCAGTCATCTGGCGATAGCTCTGGTAAACTGGCTGGTGACGTTGCTAGTGACGCCCCAGCCCCTGCCGCGTCTGGACTTCTCCGCAGGAATTCCGCTGGAATTTAGTGCCCTCGTGGTGGTCCCCACTATGCTCACGAGCCCTCAGAACATCGCGGCTCTGATCGAAGCGCTGGAAGTCCGGTTCCTGGCAAATCGGGACGAGAACCTGCACTTCGGCCTGCTGACTGATTTTCGGGATGCGCCCGCAGAGGCGCTGCCGGAGGACGAGGCGCTGGTGGATCTGGCCCGGCAGGGCATTGAAGCGTTGAATGAAAAATACCCGAGCAGCAAAGGCGATATCTTCTTCCTCTTTCATCGCCCGCGTCGCTTTAATCCGCGCGAGCGGATTTGGATGGGTTACGAGCGCAAGCGCGGCAAGCTCGCGGACCTTAATGCCTTGTTGCGCGGCGGCGCCAGGGAGTGCTTCTCACTCGTCGTCGGCACGATAGCAGTCTTATCGGACATGAAGTACGTGATCACTCTGGATACCGATACACAACTGCCTCGCGACTCGGCGTGGCAACTGGTGGGTGCCATGGCGCACCCCTTGAACCGGCCGCGGTTCGACGAGGACAAGCAGCGGGTCTGTGAGGGGTATGGCATCCTGCAGCCACGGGTGGCCGTGAGCCTGCCCGGCACGAACCGGTCCCGGTATGCGCGACTTTGGGGGAGCGATCCGGGCATCGATCCGTATACGCAAGCCGTCTCCGATGTTTACCAGGATCTGTTCCAGGAAGGCTCGTTCATCGGCAAGGGCATCTATGAAGTCGAGGCGTTCGGGCAGGCGCTCAACGGACGTTTCCCCGAAAACCGGATTCTCAGCCACGATCTTCTGGAAGGGTGCTACGCCCGGACCGGGCTGTTGAGTGATGTCCAGTTATACGAGGAATACCCCTCTCGCTATAGCGCCGATGTGAGCCGCCGACACCGTTGGATTCGCGGAGATTGGCACGTTGCCCGGTGGCTACTGCCGGGTGTTCCCGGCCCTGGCTTAGACCTTCAGAAGAATCCGCTCTCGGGGCTATCCCGATGGAAGATCTTCGACAACCTGCGCCGTAGTCTTGTGTCCGGGGCGCTGACGCTCCTGTTGCTCCTGGGCTGGACGGTCTTGTCATCAGCCTGGTTTTGGACTGTGTCGGTGCTCGGCCTCATCTTTATTCCTTCTTTGTTTGCCTCTCTGCTAGAAATGGTCCAGAAGCCGGGCGATATGCTTTTGGGCCAGCACCTCACTGGGCTGGGTCGCTCGGCTGGTCGACACTTCGCTCAGGCTGCCTTTACGCTCGTATGCCTCCCCTATGAGGTATTTTTCAGTCTGGATGCAATCATCCGCACGGGCGTCCGGATACTGATTACCCACAAGCGACTTCTCGAATGGAATCCGTCGGGCGATCAGGAACGCCCTCGCCGCTCTGACCTGGTGGCCTCCTTTCAGGCGATGTGGATCGCCCCTCTTATCGCTTTAGCCGCGGCGATTTACCTGGCGTTGTCGCAGCCGGACGCGTTATCGGTGGCTGGGCCTATCCTGGGCCTCTGGTTTGCCTCCCCGGCTATCGCCTGGTGGATCAGTCGACCGCTCACTCGCCGCACCGCCAGATTGACGGCCGATCAGACCCGTTTCCTTCAGAAGATTTCCCGCAAAACCTGGGCGTTCTTCGAGACCTTTGTCGGCCCGGAAGATCATTGGTTACCCCCGGATAACTATCAGGAGCATCCCGTGGCCACGGTCGCCCACCGCACCTCGCCGACCAACATGGGACTGGCGCTCCTGGCGAATTTAGCCGCCTACGACTTCGGCTACATTTCAGCCGGACGACTCGTCGAACGCACGGAGAATGCACTCCACACGATGGCAGCTCTGGAGCGGCACCGCGGCCACTTCTACAACTGGTACGACACACAGTCTCTGCAGCCACTGTTGCCCATCTACATTTCGACCGTGGACAGTGGCAACCTGGCGGGCCATCTGCTGACCTTGCGGGCCGGTCTGCTCGCACTTCCCGATCATCAAATCCTGGGGGCGCGCTGGTTTGACGGACTGAGTCACACGCTAGGGATTATCGTGGACACGGCGGGAGGAGCCACTCTGGCCCCGCTGGCCCAACTTCAGAAGGATCTGACGTCCGCAGTCAATTCCCGGCCAACCACGCTGGCGGCGACGCGGCTGTGCCTCGACCGGCTGGCGACGTCCGCCGAGGATCTGGTCCGCAGCCTCGACGCCGATCCCGAGAGCCAATTGCGGTGGTGGGCGCAGAGCCTGTTTCGGCAGTGCCGGGATGCCCTAGATGAGTTGACCTTTCTCGCACCGTGGACCTTATTGCCGGCTTCTCTCGATAGACTTAGCCAGTTCCAGAGTATAGGCGAGATTCCGACGCTACGCCAATTGGCCAACCTTGAGGTGGATCTACTGCCGGCCATCGCACCTCAGCTCGCTTTGGCGGTAACGCCCGAGGAATGCGCCCGGTTTGATAAGCTGCAACGGCTCATCACAAAGGCGAGCCAGCGCGCCGCAACCAGGATTGCGGCTATCGAACGGCTGGCCCGGCAATCAAGCGAACTCGCCCGTATGGAGTATGATTTTCTGTTCGACAAGACGCGTCATTTAATGGCTATCGGCTATAACGTGAGCGAGCGTCGGCTGGACTCAAGTTACTACGATCTGCTGGCTTCAGAAGCGAGGCTTCCCACTTTCGTGGCGATTGCTCAAGGAAAGTTGCCACAGGAGAGCTGGTTTGCCCTGGGACGTCTCCTCACGAGCGTCGGGGGAGAATCGCTTCTCCTGTCGTGGAGCGGGTCGATGTTCGAATACCTTATGCCGCTCCTGGTGATGCCGACCTACGAAAACACGTTGCTTGACCAGACCTGTAAGGTGGCGGTGGAGAGACAGATCGAGTATGGCAAGACGCGCGGTGTGCCGTGGGGCATTTCAGAATCCGGTTACAATGCCATCGATATTCATCTTAACTACCAGTACCGCGCCTTTGGCGTGCCCGGCTTGGGACTCAAGCGCGGACTGGCCGAGGACCTGGTCATTGCCCCATATGCCTCAGCGCTGGCGCTGATGGTGGCCCCCGAGGCGGCCTGCGCGAATCTCGAGCACCTGACCGTTGCAGGGTTTGAGGGAAAATTTGGCTTCTATGAAGCGATCGACTATACGCCTTCACGCCTGCCCCGCGGCCAATCGAGCGCCGTGGTTCGGTCCTTCATGGCCCATCACCAGGCAATGAGCTTTCTCTCCCTGGCCTATCTGCTCCTGGACCGGCCGATGCAGAAGCGCTTTGAGTCTGACCCTTTGTTCCAGGCCACCATGTTGTTGCTCCAAGAACGCATTCCCAAAGCCACGACGTTTTATGTGCACGCCGACGAAATCACCGGTTCGCAACCGACTTCCAGTGTTCCGGAGACACCGGTGCGAGTTTTCAACAGTCCGGATACGCCGATACCAGAAGTGCAGTTGTTGTCGAATGGCAGATATCATGTGATGCTCACCAACGCTGGCGGCGGTTACAGTCGCTGGAAGGATATCGCCGTCACCCGCTGGCGTGAAGATAGTACCTGTGACAACTGGGGAACCTTTTGTTATCTCCGCGACGTGACGAGTGGAGAATTCTGGTCCACCACTTATCAACCAGCCCTCAAACAATCTGGAAATTTTGAGACGATTTTCTCGGAAGGGCGAGCTGAGTTCCGCTGCCGCGCACAAGACTTTGACGCCTATACGGAGATCGTGGTCTCGTCGGAAGACGATATCGAGTTGCGTCGCATCACCATTACCAATCGCGCTCGGACCCGCAGAGAGATTGACGTAACGAGCTACGCGGAAGTGGTCCTGGCTCCGCCTGCCGCGGAGGCATTGCATCCAGCGTTCAGCAATCTCTTTGTTCAGTCCGAGATTATTCGCAACCGGCAGGCGATCCTCTGCACCCGGAGGCCCCGCTCCCTTGACGAGCAGGCGCTCTGGATGTTTCATCTGATGGCGGTGCACGGGGGGGAGATTGGCGAGATTTCCTACGAGACCGACCGCATGCAGTTCATTGGCCGCGGCAGGACCATCGCCGATCCACAGGCGATGCACGGTCCAGCGGCGCTCTCGGGCAGCGAGGGCTCAGTGCTGGACCCGATTGTCGCCATCCGGTATCGGCTAGCGTTCGATCCGGGGGAATCGGTAACGGTCAATGTGGTCTCCGGCATCGGCGAAACTCGCGAGGCGTGCTTGGGCCTGGTGGAGAAATACCATGATCGGCGTCTGGCGGACCGGGTCTTTGATCTGGCCTGGACGCATAACCAGGTAGCCCTGCGGCAAATCAATGCCTCAGAGGCCGACGCACAGCTCTATTGCCGCCTGGCGAGTTCGGTAATCTACGCCAATGATTCGTTGCGAGCTGACCCGAGCATCCTCATCAAGAACCGCCGCGGGCAATCCGGTCTTTGGGGCTATTCTGTTTCCGGCGATTTGCCTATCGTGCTGCTGCAGATTGAAGATCCGGCCAATGTCGATCTGGTGCGCCAACTCATCCAGGCCCATGCGTACTGGCGTTTAAAGGGATTGGCAGTGGATCTGATGATCTGGAACGAAGATCACGCAGGATACCGTCAGGTTCTCCACGACCAGATCATGGGACTCATTGCCGCCGGGGTCGAAGCCAGCGAGATAGACCGGCCAGGCGGCATTTTCGTAAGACCTGGAGAACAGATATCGGAGGAAGACCGCATTCTGTTCCAAACGGTGGCTCGCGCCATCATCACCGATAGCCGGGGGCCGCTGGAGGATCAGCTCGACCGTCGGGGCCGGCTGGAAGTGACCGTACCACCCCTGACGCCGACCCGGACCTACCGCGTCGAACCCCCGAGTACGGCTGAGGCGTCCCGCGGCGATCTGATGTTTTTCAACGGGCTGGGCGGATTCACCCCTGACGGACGCGAATATGTCATTACGGCCATGGACCAGAAGTTGACTCCAGCGCCATGGGTAAATGTACTGGCCAACCCACACTTCGGCACCGTCATCTCAGAGAGCGGCCAAGCCTATACCTGGAGCGAGAATGCTCACGAGTTTCGCCTCACTCCCTGGGGGAACGATCCCGTGAGCGATGCGAGCGGAGAAGCCTTTTACCTTCGTGACGAGGAGACTGGCCACTTCTGGTCCCCCATGCCGCTGCCCAGCCGCGGCGCGCTCCCTTACGCCAGCCGCCACGGCTTCGGCTACAGCGTTTTCGAGCATACCGAGGACGGTATCAGCTCAGAGATGTGGGTTTACGTGGCCCTGGATGCACCGATCAAGTTCACGGTGCTCAAAGTGCGGAACGTGTCAGGCCGGGAGCGCCGCCTCTCCGCTACGGGCTACGTAGAATGGGTTCTGGGGGAACAGCGGGCGAAATCCGCCCTGCACGTTTTCACTGAAGTTGATCCGAATAGCGGCGCGCTCTTGGCGCGCAACCCCTATAACACGGAGTTCACCGATCGAGTTGCCTTCTTCAAGGTGGACGCTACGATCCGGACTTTAACCGGCGATCGGACTGAATTCCTGGGACGTAACGGCACGCGGCGCAGTCCTGCCGCTCTGTCCCGATTGCGGCTTTCTGGAAAGGTCGGAGCGGGTTTGGACCCCTGTGCCGCGCTGCAGGTTCCTTTCGAATTGGCTCCCGGGCAAGAGCGTGAGATCGTTTTCACGCTCGGCGTCGGGCGAGACGTCGATGACGCCAGGGACCTCGTGCAGCGCTTTCGAGGCCCAACCGCGGCGCGCGACGCCCTCGATGCGGTGTGGCAGTTCTGGAATCATACGCTCGGTGCCGTGCAGGTGGAAACACCCGACCAGTCCCTCAACGTGCTCACGAACGGCTGGCTGTTATACCAGACTCTGGCGTGTCGCGTTTGGGCGCGCAGCGGCTACTACCAGTCGGGGGGCGCCTTCGGTTTCCGCGATCAGTTGCAGGACGTAATGGCGCTTATTTACGCCGAGCCGCACCTGGTGCGCGAGCACTTGCTCATGTGCGCCTCCCGCCAGTTTACGGAAGGAGATGTCCAGCATTGGTGGCACCCCCCCTTGGGCCGGGGCGTTCGTACCCATTGCTCCGATGATTACCTCTGGCTGCCGTTGGCGACGTGCCGCTACGTCCAGAATACCGGTGACACCGGTGTGTTGGCTGAGCCTGTCCACTTTGTCCAGGGCCGCCCGGTAAACGCCGAGGAGGACTCGTATTACGATCTGCCCAACCGGTCTCAAGAAGCGGCCAGTTTGTATGACCACTGTGTGCGGGCGATCCTGAGGGGTCTCAGATTTGGTGAGCACGGCTTGCCGCTCATGGGCTCCGGCGACTGGAATGACGGCATGAACCTGGTGGGGGCACACGGCCAAGGCGAAAGCGTCTGGTTGGGTTTTTTCCTTTATGAAGTGCTCACGCGGTTCACCGAGGTGGCCCGTGCGCAGGGTGATGTGGCCTTCGTTGAGCGTTGTACCAGGGAGGCGGCCAGGCTGCGCCGCAATCTCGAGGAGCATGGCTGGGACGGCGAATGGTATCGCCGCGCCTACTTTGACGACGGCTCACCGCTGGGATCGACACTCAACCCCGAGTGCCGGATCGATTCGATTTCGCAGAGCTGGTCCGTGCTATCCGGTGCGGGGGATGCGGCGCGGGCGCGCCTGGCCATGGGAGCCGTAGATCAACGCCTCGTTCGCCGGGAGCAGGCGCTCATCCAACTCCTGGAGCCACCGTTTGACAAGTCGGATTTGAATCCCGGCTATATCAAAGGGTACGTCCCCGGGGTGAGAGAGAACGGCGGGCAATACACTCACGCGGCGATCTGGGCGGCGATGGCCTTCGCGGCCTTGGGCGACAGGGTGCGCGCGTGGGATCTTCTGGCCATGATCAACCCGGTGAACCATGGGAAATCTCCCGAGGAGATTGCCATCTACAAAGTAGAACCCTACGTCGTTGCGGCCGACGTCTATGCGCTCTCGCCTCACAATGGTCGTGGCGGTTGGACGTGGTACACGGGGTCTGCCGGCTGGATGTACCGGCTTATCGTGGAATCGCTGCTGGGACTGAGCCTGGAGGTGGACAAGCTGCGGTTCACGCCGTGCCTCCCGGCGGATTGGCCGGGCTTCACGATGCACTACCGTTATCGGGAGACGGTCTACCACATCATTGTCCAGCGCCAGCCAGCCGAGAATGGCGAGACGCGCGTGACCTGTGATGGCGCCGAACAGCCCGATAACACTATTCCCCTGGTTGACGACCATCAGGAACACTCTGTCGAGGTACACATATCCGTGGTGGGCAGCCAAACGTAGAATTGAGTGATGCAGTGGGCCGACAAGCCTGGGACACCGGCGGGCCGGTACCACTCAAGTGGTTTGCATATACCCTTTCTTGCCTTCGCCCATGAGCAACGCCACGGGAAAACTGAGTAATATATCTCCGACAGGCATTGCCTTGCCCGCAGAAAGTACCTCGCTCGTGATAACATTTCGCCAGGCAGCAGGTGCCCCGTTAGGCATTATCACCTCTGTATCCTGCCATACTTGTCTTCCCAGAGGAAAATCTTCCTTTTGAACCAGGTGGCTGAGAAACCTTGGAGCAATGACCAGGGCCCATTGCCGCTGATACCTCCAGGCAAAGGCGATGACATGGCTCCTGAATCTTCCCGCCGACTCAAGGGGAAGATAAGCGCCGGAACGGAAGAGCTCTCGATGGGCTTTCTTCGCTTTGAGCGCCCGATAAATGAGAAAGAGTTTAATCCTCCCATCATCTTTCGTGGCAAGGAGATCTTGGGCCAGTCGGCCAATATCGGCCTCATCCTGTTCCCGGATGTCAGCCAGCATGGCGCGCCTTTTGTCAAAATCTACCGGCCGGCGATTATCAGGGTCCACCAGGCTCAGGTCCCATAGTTCAGATCCCTGATAAAAATCAGGTACCCCGGGTGATGTAATCTTGATCAGGGTCTGCGAGAGTGAGTTGAGTATCCCGTAGTGCGAAACTCTCCGGCAAAACGGGATAAATTCTTTCAGAAAGGCGTTGGTTTTTGAGCGGGCCAGGATTTTCTCAGCGAATGAGATGTAAGCGTTTTCATACTCAGTGTCGGGTTGCAACCAGGCGGTATGGACTTTGGCTTCCCGGACCGCTTTGACAATATAGCTTTTAATCCTTTCAATGAACTCAGGATACTCGGCATCGGAAAATGGCCAGGCGCCAATCAGCGTCTGGTATAAAAAATACTCGTCGTTTCTATCCGGAACGGCTAAGCGGCGTAGGCGTTTTTTTTTGCCCCGGTTTATCTTGATCCAGGTCCGGAGATTTTTTAGCCACTCGGCCGGCATCTCGGACAAGACATTTATTCTGGCGCGCGCGTCTTCGCCTCTTTTGGTATCGTGAGTCGAGGTCGCGTTTAAGGAATCCGGCCACAACTCTCTTTTCTTCGTGTTGAAGTGGTGGAATTCTTCAAGGGAGCAACCGAAGTGATCCGGCCGTCCACCGACCTCATTGAGGGACAAGAGCCGGTTGTATACATAATGGGTGGTATCTTCGACTCCCTTTGCCATTACCGGACCGGAAAGTTGCTGAAACCTCATGGCAAAGTGGAGCCAGTCTCGCTTCTCTTCCTCAGAAACATAATCGGGAAAGTCCAGGAGCAGGAATCGGCGTACGAACGTAAATCCATGCAACAGGGCGGGAAAATTGGCTCTGGCCCGGTCCACCGCGGCCAAAATGTATTTCCGGTCGTCGTCCGAGACCAAAACCTGGCTAATGTGGGTCCGGTAGACGGGAAATACTGCCAGGACTCCGGTCAAGGCTCTTTGCAGCGCCGTGAGAGTTATGTCGCTGCCATGGCGGTCCCGGCTGGAGATCTTCTTCAAGAGCTGGGCAAGGTTGTGGACGTCGCTCGCCATATCTTCCTGAATTATCAGCTTTTTGTTGTCGTGCACGACATCTTCATAAGAATTCTTTAAGCCGGTTACACTGGCATAGATCCTGCTAAAGGCTCGCGCATTTTCCTTTTGGCAAAACAACTCATTGACATAATTGGTAAAATCATAGCCAGTGGTTCCCTGGACCGGCCAAGCAGGTGGCAGGTCTTCCTGAAGATTGAGGATTTTTTCAACGACTATATAGGTTGCCGGGGCTTTTTCTCGCACTTTTTGCAGATAGCTGGCCGGATCGTACAGCCCATCAACATGATCAATTCTTAAACCGGTGACCACGCGTTTGGTAATCAGATCGAAAATCAGGCCGTGCGTGTAGGTTAGAACGTGCTCGTCTTCCACTCTGAGTGAGATGAGACCATTCACACAAAAAAAGCGGCGATAATTTATTTCTTCCGCGGCCACTTTCCAAAATGACAGCCTGAAGACTTGTTGGGCAAGGAGGTCATCAAGCAAATTAAAACTCTCGGCCCTCCCCTTTGCACCATTGAAGGTCCGCACGTTTTCATCAACAAATGCCTTAATTACGGGGTTGCTGTTGTAGGCTTCCCACAAAGTGTGTTGGATGAATTTTATCTGGTTATGGCGCTCTTCCGGCTCATCGCTCGAAGAGAGCGACTTCAAGACATAGAGGATGCCTAAAAGTTTGATGAAGTCGGGATTGTCTTCGGCAAGTTGCCTTTTTAACCGGGGCAAGTTCTTAAAAAGATTGAGATACGATTCGATTCGTAAGGGGAATGCGAGGTTGTAGTAAGCCACCTTGAAGCCATCCGGGCCGTATTGGAGAGCGATCTCTCCAGCTTCGAGACACTCCCCATAGAACCAGCCAAGAAAGGGCGCCAGAATTCTCTTGTTGAGGCTGGCGGCCGGATAATCCCAATCCACGTCGAAAAACTGAAA
Organism: Desulfobaccales bacterium; assembly: GCA_041648175.1. Classification (NCBI taxonomy): domain Bacteria; kingdom Pseudomonadati; phylum Thermodesulfobacteriota; class Desulfobaccia; order Desulfobaccales; species Desulfobaccales bacterium. The sequence goes on from JBAZPO010000001.1 coordinate 239,382, forward strand.
GTACCTGGAGCTGGAACCATTCTCCAAAATATCCATCAGCAGCCGATTGTCCGAATCCATCGCCATATGATTCGGGACAATATCCTGAATCCACCCCATGTTGTGCGCTTTGAGCTCCTCGGCCAGTGCCTCCAAGTCGGAGAGCCCTCCCAACTCAGGATTCAGCTGATTGGGATCAACCACGTCATAGCCGTGGGTGCTGCCCTTGACGGCTTTGAATATGGGAGAAGCGTACAGGTCGGATATACCCAGGTCCGCCAGATAGGAAATGACCGGCTGCGCGGCCTGAAAGCCGAAGGCCGGATTGAACTGAATCCGATAGGTCGCGGTTGGCATATTCATGAGAGACTTCCCGGTCTTCATCCCTGTGCAGGTTTATTGCTTACGGGGCATATGGGCACCCGGAGCAAAAAATTCTCTGCGAGGACCGTGGAATGGCGTAGCCATTCTTGCGCGTTTTGATCGCCCAGGCTGGCCTTTTCATTGAAGGTGGGACAATGGGCCTGAAGGATCTTGTAGCAGATGTTTTGGGTTTTCCAGAGGTTAATCTCGAACGGCAAGGTCCGGACCAGTTGTGCCGCCTTATTTAACCTCTCCAGACGAGCAAGATCGTCAGGTTGCTCGAGAAGTTGTTCGGCCAGACTCTCAATATTGACGGCCAGTAACAAGCCTAGCGCAGTCGCATCCAGAGTGGCGCCGGCCAAACGTGCTTCTTCCAGAAGCGGTCTGACGACTTCGGGGTCAAGCCCCTCCGCTTGAATGACCCTACGCACCTTGGCATTCAAGCACAAGTCCGCAGCGACTGAAAGGACTTGGGGCCGTGGCGTGCCGGACCCGGTCAGAAAGCGGATCAAGGGAGCATGGTGCTCATAAATCGAGCTATATGCAGCTTCAGCCTCTCTCAGAGTCGGCCCCATGATGAGGTTCAGGACTTTGCGCCGCTCATCGGCAAACAACGAGGTCAATGAGTACGTGGACGTCCCGAAGTATTTACCCAGCAGCAGTATGGTCTTAGGGAAGTCAGCTCCGGCGAAAGCAGCGGAAATCTCTTGGGCCAGCGCTTCATATTTTTGCGCGCCCTGATATTCGCCGGTGCCGCAGGCGATACTATGATCCCCAAGATGGAGAACGCCAAAGCACAGGCTGGAGGATACGTGCGTAACCTCTGAAGTGACCGTGGCCCGTCCGATAACCAGCCTGGAGCCTCCGACCTGAAAGCTGCGGTAGTCCTCCCGGGTGGCGGAATAGGCATAGATCGAGCTGCGTTCGCCGATGTCCTGGAACAGAGAGCTTAAGGCATAGTGGGCGCCCACGTCTTTCATATCGAGCATGACCGGCCTGACAAATTTCTCATATATGGTGCGGCCGTCACGGTGTTCAGGTATGTTGCTCTTGGCCAGTTCAAGGTGTTCGAGAAAGGCGGGTTCGAAGGGTTCGCTAAAAAGCTGGTCGGCCAACTGCAAAACTCTGCCGGCATATTTTATGTTCTGAACCGTCTCAATCCCGGAAAGCTCGTCAAAAAACCAACCGCAACTAGTGTACATGAGCATTAAGTGGCGTTGGAGCTCCATGAGCTTCAGAACCGTGATCTCGTCCTCGGAGTTTAAGGGACGGGTCGCGTGGCTGATCATAAACGCACTGATGCGCTCGGGGGATCGATCCACGATGATATCGATGTAGTCGTCTCGAGCCGCCCAGGGATCGGTCAGAAATTTGCTGGCCATTTGTTCATAAGCCGGGTTCACGGCATCGCGGAGCCAGTCCAGGGCCGCACGCAGGGGGGCTCGCCAACCCTGGTTCCAACCTGAGTGGCCGCCGCTGTTGCACCCGCAATCGGCCCGCCAACGTTCTATGCCGTGCTCGCAGCTCCACGAGCTGTTCTCAAAGATCTCCACTTCGAACGCCGGTGGATGCTCCTCCAGGTACCGGCCATAATTTGTCACCTGCGCCAGGCCGTTGGACTCGATGTGATGGAGCGCATGCGCCAGGGCCATGTCACCGTTGCGATGATGATGCCCATAGCTTTCGCCATCCGTGGCGATGTGGACGAGGCGAGGCGAGTCGTCAGCGAACGCGGACAGCAGCCGGTTGGCGAAGACCTCGCCGTTGTCGAGCAATCCTTCAAAGGCCAGAGCCTGGGCAATGGGACCGTCGTAAAAAAACAGGTTCATGACGCGGCCAGACGGCAGCGACACCCGGTAGGGTATGGCAGGATAGATTTTGCCATCACTCACGTCCTGCCACTCATTACCATCAAGGGGTCGCACCCGGCTGGCCTGCCTGGGGGCAAGTATGGCAAAGGTGATGCCGTGTTGGGCCATGAGGTCCAGGCTTTCCAGATCTACCGCCGTCTCCGGGAGCCACAACCCTTCCGGCTTGCGTCCAAAGCGATATTCAAAATCATTTATGCCCCAGATAATCTGGGTGCTCTTGTCACGGCGGTTGGCCAGCGGTAGGATCATGTGATTGTAGGCTTGGGCCAAGGCATTGCCATGACCGGAGAATTTCTCCAGGCTCTGCCGGTCACCGTCTATAATTGCCCCATAGGCGTCGGGGGCGTACTTCTGCATCCAGAGCAAGACCGTCGGACCGAAGTTGAAGCTTATGCTGGCATAATTATTCACCAGTTGGGCAATCCGTCCTTCCGTATCCCAGATTCTCGACACGGCGTTGGCCGCGTAGCATTCGGCGGTGATCCGCTCGTTCCAATCGTGGTAAGGGAACGCCGAATCTTGGATCTCAATGGCCTCCAGCCAGGGGCTTTCTCTGGGAGGTTGATAAAAATGCCCATGGATACAAACAAATCGGTTCATCAGTTAGTCCTCCGGTTGTAGACTTACAATGAGAAAGGCAACACTAAACATTGCAGCAAAGGCGATGGCTCGGTAAGGAAACTGACGGTGCTCAAGGGGTTCCAAGTGATCCGCCGAGCCATTGTGGCCCAATAGTGGAAAGCATTATTTTTCCTTTGATGTTAATTTTTAATAATACTCAAATCCACCATGTCAAGTCAGACCGGCGCCCAGGAACTTTGCCAAAAAGGCCTCGGCTTCCGGGGGTACGGAAGTGAAATGGACCAGGAAGGCAGGGGGGGATGTGGAGAGGTGAGCCACCACTTTGCCGTAAAGGTCATCGGAGATTTCGTGGTCGTCGGGGTCGTATAGGGAAATCCGCAGGTTCGCCAGTGGGGAGGGCAGGATCTCAGAGTGAATTTCGACCATATTATGGGCTATTTTGGTGATGGTGCCCCCATGCCCCAGCTCTCCGGTATGTTTCCAATCCACCACGGTAAACTGGACGCGGAGCCCGTGCTTGAGTTCTATCCACGTAATCTCTTTTTTCGGAGGCAGAAAGAGTTGAAAATCTCCGCCGATACCTCCCACTTCATGGATGGTCAGCGGTTTTTTCACCCCTTTGAGCATAACCTGCATGGCGGTGTCTATCCGACAGATATCGCCACATTCGTCTAAGGTGCTTTCTGAAATGAAGATTTGGCCGCCCACCGTATAGGATTCAATGCGGGCCGTGAGGTTGACCGCGCGGCCGACCACGGCATACTTGATTCTCTTCTTAGAGCCGATGTTGCCTATCACCACTTCGCCGGTGTTGATGCCGATACCTAAAGCTACTTCGGGGTACCCGGACTGGCGATTCCGTGCATTGACCGTGGTCATGGCCAATTGCATTTCCACGGCGCACGCCACGGCTCGTCGCGGGTCGTCGGGGCGCAGGATAGGAGCTCCAAAGATCACCAGGATGCCGTCGCCGATGAATTCGTCGATGGTGCCCTGGTACTTCTGGATGATTTCCGTCATGGTCTCCAGATAGATATTGATCATCGCCATCACATCCTCAGCGGGCAGACGCTCACTTATGGAGGTGAAGCCGCGCAGATCGGCCATGAGAATCGTAGCACGCCTTTTTTCACCCGCTATTTTCAGTCCACCTTCCTTTAGAATCGTGTCGACGATTTCATCCGAGAGGTAGCTGCCAAAGGTCTGGCGAATAAACCGGTTGCGCAGTTCCAGGGCTGTGTTGAGTTCATGCAATTGTCGCTGTTGCTCTATCTTTAGATCCCGCAGCCGCTTTTTTTCCAGACAGGCCTGCACCCGGGCTCTCAGCAGCACCGGGTTGAAGGGCTTGCGCAAATAGTCTTCCGCTCCCAGTTCAATGCAGCGGACCGCGCTGTCTATTTCGTCCAAGGCGGAAATCATGATGACCGGCAGGTCCCGCCAGGTTTCGGAATGCTTCAGGTTTTGGAGCACCTGGTAACCGTTCAGTTCCGGCATCATAATATCAAGGAGCACCAGGTCGAAAGCGCCGGTGGCGATCATCTCCAGGGCCAGGCGGCCATTGTGCGCCACCCGCACCGTATGGCCTTGACGCTCCAGATAACGGGACAGCAGGTCACGGTTTATTTCATTATCATCCACCACCAGTATAGAGCCGGGTTCTCTGCCGGCAACGGCATCACTTTCCTGAGCCAATTTCCTCAAGCTGCGCATTACGCTGTCAATCAGAGGAGACTGGTCTGAGGCCTCCGGGGTTACAGTCTTAAGACCCGCATCGAGCTTGGAAAAATCAATGATATTGTTGATTCGCGCCAGGAAGAGCTTCCCGGCGTCGTGGATTTTCTGGAGGTCGGCGGTAATTTTTTCTCGCCCTTGTTCCGCGGCGTTCTCCAACAGGATTTCGCTGTAACCGATGATCCCGTTTAGCGGGGTGCGCACCTGATAGTCCAGGTTGGCGATGAGCGATTCCAGGTTGAAGGACACATCATCTGAGGCAAGTTTGTTGGCATCCAGGAGGACATTGATTATCTCCAGGAGTTGCTGACCGGCAGAGAGAATTTGGTTGAGGTCGGAGACATACGCTGCTAGGCCCAGATCATCGGCGTCTCCCAAGAGCAGTTCACTGTAACCGATGATCGCGTTTAGGGGTGTCCGCAATTCATGGCGCAGATGGGCCCACAGGGCTTGTGGGGTTCGACCACCATCAGCTTCTGGACCGGACGCACTCTGAACGGCCGGAGAAGTTGCCTGGGTTTCGGTCTGACGGGGTTCGGATTCGGTGGTGAACATGGTTTGTCTAAGTCGCTTCCTTACCTAAAAAACCTTGGATTTTTTCCAGCAGCCGGCGAAAGTCGATGGGTTTGGTGTCATAGTCATTGCAACCTGCGGCTAATGATTTTTCCCGGTCTCCCGCCATGGCATGGGCGGTAAGGGCAATAATGGGGATGGACCGGGTTTCCGGCATGGCTTTGAGCAGGCGGGTCGCTTCCCAGCCGTCCAGGCCGGGCAGACTGATGTCCATGAGGATCAGGTCAGGGGCTTCTGAACGGGCCAGATCAACTGCCTGTTCGCCATCCACCGCGCTGACCATCTCAAAGCCAGCCTTGAGCAAGCGCCGCGATAACATGTCGCGATTCATTTCATTATCTTCTACCAAAAGGATCTTGGGCATGTAGTTTTGCTCCTTAGGCAATTTCCTGCTAAGCAGTTCTATTACCGGTTTTCAATTTGCTCTTCTTAAGGCAAGATTTCACCAGTTCGCTCACTTCGGCCAGTAACTCATCTCGCGGACAAGCGTCTTTCCGGATGATCTCCTGGACATAACCATTCAGTCGCACGCGGTCTGCTTTCGTTAAATCTTTGGCGGTGACGACAACGATGGGAATGGTCCGCCAGCTTTTGTGCTGGTGAACGCGGTCGATAAATTGAAACCCGTCCATCTCCGGCATCATGAGATCCAGCAAAATTAACATCGGCTGGCTCTCGGCCAGGCGCTCTATAGCCACGCGCCCGTTCTCGGCCTCGATCACTTGACACCCTTCTTTTTTCAGCAAACGCCGGAGAATCTCCCGCGTATCAGGATCGTCTTCGACGACCAGAACCGGACCGGGTTGAGGATGCCGCCGATACTTTTCCAGAACCGCCAGCAGGCGCTTACGCTGGATGGGCTTGGTCAGGTAATCCGACGCGCCCAAGGCGTAGCCCAGGTTCTTATTATCCACGAAAGTCAGCATTACTACCGGTATATCGGCTAAGGCAGGATCGGCCTTGAGCTCCGTCAACACCGCCCAGCCGTCCCGGCCCGGCATCATCACGTCCAGCGTAATGACGTCAGGTTGGAGTTCTCTAGCCAGACGCAACCCCTCTTCACCCTCGGAAACGGTCTGCACGCGAAAACCATCCTTGCTCAAAAAACGTTTCAAGAGGTCACGGGTAGCCGGATCATCTTCAATGACCAGGACAGTACTCAAGTCTGCCGATTCCATCTGCTCAGGTAGTTCGTTGAGGGGCGCTGCTGCCGGGGGTTGAGCCTTGACCCGGGCCGGGAGCCGAATCGTAAAGGTGGTGCCGGCCCCGTGGTCACTAATGGTACTGATCTCTCCTCCCATCATCTGACAGAAGCGATGGGTGATGGTCATCCCCAGCCCGGTGCCGCCAAATTTCCGGGAGGTTGAAGCATCGCCCTGAACGAAAGGCTGGAAGAGTTTCTCCATCTGGTCCGGGGCCATGCCGATTCCCGTGTCACTGACGCTGAATTTAATCCAGTCGACGCCGCCTATGAGCTCGCGAGAGGCTTCCAGGGTGATGGTGCCATTTTCGGTGAATTTACAAGCGTTGCTGAGCAGATTGAACAAGGATTGCCGTACCTTGGTCAGGTCAGCATGCATGGTGCCCAGATCAGCGGCACAGTGCACCTGAAGAGTATTGGCGTTCTTTTCCACCAGCGGCTTAATGGTGCTGACGACATCTTCGATCACCCGGGAAATACCAAAAGATTCCAGGAAAAGATCCATTTTGCCGGCTTCGATCTTGGACAGGTCGAGAATATTGTTGATGAGGCTCAGAAGATGATTACCGGAGGCATGAATCTTTTGCAGGTCGGGGATAAGATCTTCCTGCCCCTTCTCTTGGGCGTCTTCCATCAAGATTTCGCTGTAACCAAGTATGGCGTTCATAGGGGTGCGCAGCTCATGGCTCATGGTGGCCAGGAACGCGCTTTTAGCTTGATTGGCGGCATCGGCGGCATCTTTGGCTTTTGTCAGGGTCGCTGCAATTTTCATGGGCTCGGTCAGATCGCGGGTCAACATGGCAAAGCCACGCAGATTTCCGCCCTGATCCCGGATCGCCGTGAAGACCACGTTCGCCCAGAAGGTTGATCCGTCCTGGCGCACCCGCCAGCCCTCGTCCCCGAATTGGCCCTTGGCCGCCACCACGTCCAAGTCGCGCTGGGGCTTGCCGCTCTGGATGTCTTCTTGGGGATAAAACCGTGAAAAGTGCTGGCCGACGATCTCCTCGGCGCTATAGCCCTTGATCCGCTCCGCTCCGGCATTCCAGCTCACCACGCGCCCCTCCGGATCCAGCATGACGATAGCGTAGTCGGTCACGCTCTCTACCATCAACCGGAAGCTTTCCTCGGTCCAGCGCAGTTGCTCTTCCACATGCTTACGGGCGGTATTGTCGGTGCCGATCAGCAGATAGCCGATGATGGTCTCTTGCGCATCGCGCAGCGCCGTGACCGACACGATGGCCGGAAAGCGGCTGCCGTCCTTGCGGATGTAAGTCAGCTCGTAGATGTCCTCGATGCCGCGGGAAGCCTTGAAGACCAAGGCCTCAAAACCTGGCGTAATCGTGGTATCAAGCTCGAGGCTCAACGCGGCGGCCCGCGCGATCAGCTCCTGCGGATCGGAAATCGCGGCCGGGGTGATCTTGTCCACCACTTCGGCAGCCGTGTAGCCGAGCATGCGCTCGGCGCCGACATTGAATATTTGAATGACGCCCTGCGCGTCGGTAGCGATACTCGAGAAGTTGGCGCTGTTGAAAATCGCCTTTTGCAAGGCCCCCGCTTTTAGCAGGGCCTCTTCCGCCTGCCGACGCTCAGACTGCGAGACCAGCCAATTTGGGTCAGAGTAATTTGGCATTTCTCATCTTTCCTGGGAGGTCACAGCCTGCCTTCGAGGCCGCTCAAACTAACATATTGAAAGTCAGACCCCAGGGGCCCGAAGGCCCCTGGGGTTATCGCGAGTAAAATTGTCTGCATACGGTTCCGAGATCAGGTAACGCTAAACGGGACCAGCTTCCTACCTTAACTACTCCCCTTATTTAAGATTCTTCGGGGGGGCAAAGGTGGGCAGCATAACCGCGTCGATACCCTGGGCCACGCCGTTGGTCGCCATCATGTCAGGTTTGACGATGGTAGCGTCATTCACCATATATTTGTCGCCCATTTTGGTGAATTTCATGATCCCGGCGTTGTCGGTGGGGCACAGGGTCTTGCATTCTTTCAGTTCCGGCAGATCCTTGACCAGGTACTTGCCCGGGGTGATATGAAAGAACACCACGTCTCTGACGATGGCCGGATCGCCCATTATCTTGTCCAGGGTTGCCTGGGGCACAGCGGCGAAGGCCGCGTCAGTGGGGGCAAAAACCGTGAAGGGGCCCTGCATCGACTTCAATTCCTGCACGTTGGCTTTATCCGCAAGACTTAAGAAAGTCTTATAGTTCCCGGCGGCCGCCAGGGTATCATACAGGTTTGTGGGTTGCGCCATAGCCATCCCAAACGGGACCAACACCAACAGCAGGGTCACTAAAGCAATTCTTACTTTCATTATTTATTCTCCTGGTGAAATTTATGTTTGTACAAGCTTTTCATCCCGTTGAGCGTTACCTGATCTCGGAAAAACCACGCCCGTTTCCTCAAAAAAGTGCCCTCGCCAGCCACCTTCATCCCTGGCCTGTGCACCTCTTTTCGATTCCCTCACTCATCTTAAAGTCGTCCAAGGAGGTACAGTATGAGAACCACTATCAGAACCGTCCCCAGGACACCGCTCGGGCCATAGCCCCACTGTCTGCTATGTGGCCAGGAAGGCAGGGCGCCGACGAGAAAGAGGATGAGTACGATAATTAAAATAGTGCCTAACATGGTACTTCTCCTTTGTGGTTAGCCTAAATTATGGGGAATGCCATGCACGTTGCACTGCAAATTATCCCCAAACGTTTCACTCTGTGGTTACCCGGGTGCGCCGCACATCGAGCTTCGGCCCCTCGCTTGAAAATTTTGCCTGATAGTGATGGACCTCTCCACTCTTGATGGTCATATGGGGGAACCGCACATCCGAGGTGCTGCCGCTGTCGCTATAAGCCTTGAGGAACAAGGTGTACTCCCCGGTTTTCCGGCCGATTACCCGCAGGTTATAAAGGCCGCTCACTGGATTGCGCAGGTGGATGTCGGTGGTCTCGGGACCCGTCCTGTCTCCGGAAGGATCGGTGAGCATAAGTTCCCCCGGGGGAGAGCCCCCGGCATCGGATTGGATGCGGATGTCCAAAGTCTGGGCGGCGGCGGCGCCTGGAAAAATGGCCAGGGTCGCAACGATGAAAAGCCCGATCGCCAGCCAGGCTGATACGATGGTTACTCGGTTCATGATAATTACCTCCGGTAGTATGGTTGAGGCGGTCTTATTGCTCTTCTTCCTCGAGTTCCCGCAGGTGCTGTTCGGCGGCTTTTTGGCGCTTGCCGGCATCCTGCTGGCGCTTGATGGCGTCTTGCTTACGCTGGCCGGAATTTTGCTGTCGTTTCCACTCCCGTTCGCGCTCCTGCCATTCCTCTTGCCGCTTCTGCCGTAACTCTTCCTGGCGCTTATCTTCACTCGTCTGCGCACCGCTTTGGGCCAGTACTTGGCTCGAGAACCAGAGATTGCCGGGGATTACCAATAAACCTGCCAGGAGCATCGTCCCCAGTCCCATGATCTTTTTCATCTGCCCCTCCTAAATATCTAAGTCGCTTCGCGGCAGGGGATGGCCAGGCCATGACTTACCGATCAACCGCTCAGCGTTATCGGCCTCGTCAAACGTACCCACGTTGCCCTTTCCATTGCCGTCAATTCCTTCCCTGCCATGGCCCCAAGCCCTAAATGCCAAGAAAGGCTGCTTTTTTTGGGCGAAAAGATTATCGGCCCCACCATCCCGAGGGCCGCGCCCCCATCAGACCCAGTATGCCCGTGACAATCAGGTAAACCGCCACAATAATGCTCAACAGGCCGGGTTGAATCAATATCAATATCCCGGCGATTAACGCAACGACTGGCCCCAGGTATGGTTGGTATGGCATGTGCTCCTCCTTTAATTCATCATTGCTATCGTATTGGGCACCCTGGTTAAGCAAAAAAGAAGGTCCTCTGGCGCTGAACCAAGTCAGTTACTTCCCCACTCGGATTTTGGAGAGTTCACCAATGAGCCCAAAAACGCTCAAGAGCCACAAGACCACGGCAATGACTACGACAGCATTCAAGATCGACTTAATGGAACCCGCCATTGGAATGTATGAGTTGACGAGCCAGAGAAGAACACCAACTACGATCAAGACCAGCACCACGTTGATTAAAGGCATGATCTACTCCCTTTATGTTTGGATTTCAGAAGGTACTCCACTCTTTTAATTTTGGAGGTTGGACGTGCGATGAGGCGACAGCCCATCCGCATCTGTCCAAATTGCTCCTTGGAGCCTACTTTTCGAGTGTAACCCCAAAAGCTGATCCTATTCCCGACGCCAAGGCCTTGAACCTGAGCCTCATAAGAGTATGCCCTTTGCGGGGGGGGGCGGCCAGGCAACCCACTTGGCGAACCCCTGATTATCTTCATCGGCCTGGGCAACCGGCCCCATTTTGACCTAACCACCAATTCTTTCCCTTTCATGCCCCCTATCCTTGAATGCAATCAAAGGCTCCTTTTGACCTTGCCTCGAATTATAATCACATATGATAGAATGTCAAGGTATATAAAGTTTTATAATTGAATATATTGATATATTATAAAAATTATATCTTAATATTGATTCATAATAAATTATATATTTATAATTGACTTATATGGCTATATATAATAATATTTGAGGCAAAATGGAGGGAGGTTATGGAAAATAACATAGTGCTAACCACTGAGGAAGCGGCGGAGTTTTTGAAGCTGACGCCTTTCACAGTGCGAGATTATGCCAGGCGGGGAATTCTGCCGTCACGCAAGGTGGGCAAGGGGTGGCGGTTCTATAAGCCTGACCTGCTGGCCTGGTTAAGGGACTATAAGGCTCCACATTGAGGGGGAAAGCTATGAGGAATTACACATGGACTGAGGACAACTCATGGGGACAATGCCTGTTAAAGCCAGACGGGCTGGGCCGGATAATTTTGGGCGCGGCATTAACACATCTTTGACTTTTTCACCCATTCTGGCCCAAGCCTGCAGTCGGGCGAGCCCCGAACGGAAAGATGATCATGCCTCCAACCGCCGCCGGGGCGTGACCATTACCGATCTGCGCCAAACATCACACGAAGGCGCCATCGTGGTGGCCAAACGCCTCTTTGAGGTGCAATACCCCAACATAGTGTCCATTCGGAAACTCCTCCAAATTCCCCCTTCCAGAGGCCCCGCCCCGCCGGAGAAACCCATTTAAGGAGATCAGAAGAATGAAAGGAAACGGTCCGATGTCGGCTTTGGTGCTCCTCCTATCTCTCACCATGGCCTGCGGGTCCGAAAACCAGGGCAGCCTGGGGCCGGGAGGGGGGGTCGGGTACGACCGGATTTACGACCCGAAAACCATGGAGACGGTAAGCGGCGAAGTCGTATCGGTGGGCAAGATTATCGACCGAGGCATGGGTTACGGGGTGAGCCTGACCCTGAAGACGGGCAAGGAGACCATCCTGGTGTACATAGGTCCCGATTGGTTCATAGAAAAACAAGACCTCACCTTTGCGCCCAAGGATCAGATGGAGATCACCGGCTCCCACATCACCTATCAAGGGAAACCGGTTATTATCGCCGCGCAGGTGAAAAAGGGTGACAAGAGCCTGAAACTGCGGGACCCCGCCGGCATCCCGGCGTGGGCCAGCGCTGACAACCACAGCGCCTCAATAATTGGCAAATGGCAATTGCAGGAAATGGTCGAAAATAGCGAGTTTAAAAATCCTAACGAGACTGCCGAAAAAAAATGGGGTAATCTTGAGATATTCAGTAACAATACTTTGGAATTTTACTCTTCTGATACGAGGGGAAGGTGGAACATACTCAATGATGGACAAATAAAAGTTATCTCCGATTATTGGGGAACGTTCATCCTATCAACCGAAGGAGATAAGTTAATAATGACTTTTTCTGATGATCAAACTAAGTATATTTATAACAAAATAAAATGATAGATTGTTGCAGTTGCTGTGGATCAAGTTATCACATAAAGTGACTTAGGATTGAGTTGAACCTTGCCACCTGTATTAGGGTACTGCAGCAGAGGCGGACAAACCGCATCGCTGAATTTCGTCGTTATGCTGTTATGGTAAGTGATAAAGGAGGAGGTACACAATGCGCAAGCGCATTATCGGTCATGGCCCTGGTGATGCAGCAGCCGCCGAACCCGCCTGGCTAGACCTTGAACGCCTGGCACAGGTGGAAATCACGTCCGAAAACGTCGACCATCCAATTGAATCGGCCCTGATTGCGGGTATGGGTTCGGGTTGGCGAGCCGCACAGCCTGGGGAGCAGACGATTCGCCTCCGGTTTGATGAGCCGCCGAGACTCCAACGGATTCGCTTAGTGTTCCATGAAGATGAGCAGGAGCGCACGCAAGAGTTGGTTTTACGGTGGTCACCAGATGGCGGTCAGTCGTACCGGGAGATTGTGCGCCAGCAGTATAACTTCAGCCCCCCGCAGGTAGCACGTGAGATCGAAGAATACGCCGTCGATCTCGACGGCGTAACCACCCTCGAATTGAGGATTAAGCCGGACATCAGCGGTGGCAGTGCCCGGGCATCGCTGACGCAACTGAGCGTTGTCTAACTATCAGACCTAACTTCGGCCATCAGAGCAAGGAGGGCTAGCTAACCGATCGTTACAGCCTAAGGGGCCGGATCAAAGGAGGGTGAGATGGACGAACAGGAAGCCAAAAAGGAAATAGCCCAAGCAAAAAAGGAACTTCTGGAAGCTCAAACCAAACTGAAAGAATTAAATGCTAAATTACAGGACCTCTGGGACGTGATGGAAAAAATAGAGGGAGCGCAGAGCCGGCTGCAAAAAGTAGAAGAAAAATTGTTTCTCGAAGGTTTCGGCAAAAAATCGTCTTTCGACCGCATCGATAATGAAAAAGATTAGAAGGGTCCATACGTCAGATCTTCCCTATTGTAAGCACGCACGTAAAATGAGAAAAGCAGTGCCGGGACCTGAAAATGGCAGACTTCACCGGCGACATAGACGCCGGTGAAGTTTGGGGACAGCCTGGATAGCGGGGTTGCAGATTGTTTGGATAGTAAGCTGAAGCAGTTATCCGGGGTTAAATTCCTCCAATTGGGATATAGGGGTTAAGAAAGGGGGCAGAGGAAATCCTGCTGCTCTGCACCTCTGCGCAGAAATTCATTTTTTCAAAAGCAACCACTTCATTTCTCCATGAAGGCTTCGACCTGCTTTTTAAATAACTCTGGTGCAATTGGTTTGTCGATGTAGCCATCAAATCCTGCGGCGATGACCTTTTCGCGATCGCCGACCATGGCCAGAGCGGTAACCGCCACCAGGGGAATCCGGCGTAGCATGGGGTCCCGCTTGAGGTAGTTAGCCACCTCATAACCGTCCATCCCTGGCATTTGCACATCGCAAATGATCAGGTCAAGCTTTTCCTGACGCACCAACTCAATTCCCAGAACCCCTCCACGTGCAGCAAGGACGGTGAAACCGAAGGCCTCCAGTAAGTCGGTCATGAGCTCCAGGTTTACCGGGTTATCTTCGATGACCAGGATTCGTTTAGCCATAGATGCAGTCTGTTCGATCCAATTTTTACACCGCTGAGACGCAGAGGACGCAGAGAAAAAGGATAGAAAAACTCTGGGCTCTCTGCGTCTCTGCGGTGAATTATTCGTCGAGCGTGATGCTGAATTCACTGCCTTTGCCGTAATGGCTCTGAAAGGCGATGTGGCCATTGAGCAACTCCGCCAGTTTTTTGCTGAGATGCAGGCCCAGGCCGGTACCTTCGTGACGCCGGGTGTCGGAGGTGTCCACCTGGGTGAAGGCTTGAAAGAGTCTATCCTGTTCTTCGGGTTTGATGCCGATGCCGGTGTCGATCACCTTGAATTCGGTCCGCCAGTGTCCATCCTGGGCATTACGTCGAAGTTCAACCTTGACTTCGCCGTTTTCAGTGAACTTGATGGCGTTATACGTCAGGTTGAGCAGGACCTGGCTCAAAGAGCGGCGGTCAGTTCTTATGGTTATCTCCTGGTCCGGCATTACGGAGATCAATTTGAGGCCCTTGTTTTCGGCCATGGGCATCAGCGTGCTGGTGACTTCTTGGATGATGCTTTGGCAGGAGATGGGCTCCGGCTTCAGTTCGATCTTACCGGACTCGATCTTGGCGAGATCGAGCAGATCATTGATGAGCAGGAGCAGGTGCTTGGCGCTGGTGGAGATATTCTGGAGCTGTTTCTCCTGTTTTGGAGCGAGGGGGCCGGAGACCTTCATCAGTAGGGTGCCGGCAAAGCCGATAATCGAGTTGAGCGGGGTGCGCAATTCGTGGCTCATGTTGGCCAGGAACCTGTCCTTGGCCAGGTTGGCGTTTTCCATTTCGAGACTCTTCTCTTGCAGAGTCTGCTCGAAACGCTTACGCTCGGTGACGTCCCGGGCGGCGGCGAACACGCCCTGAAGCTTGCCGTCCCGGTCGGCAAAGGTGGTGGCGTTGTAGCTGACCACCGTCTCTCGCCCATCTTTATTGCGGGCCGTAAGCTCGTAGTTGGTGACGTTGTCTTCCCGCAGCACCAGCCTGATGCCTTCCTCGGCGCGTTCGGGGTCGGTGAAATAGGTCTTGAAGGGAGAGCCGATCAGCTCCTCCCGGGTGTATCCGGTGAGGGATTCCATCTGCTCATTAACGTCGGTGATGATCCCTAAAGGATCGGTAGTCATCAAAGCATCGATGTTTGATTCGATCAAGGAGCGGGCATAGAACTGCTGGTCCCGAAGCTGTTGCTCCAGTTCCTTCTGCTGGGTGATGTTACGGGCCCCGGCCAGGATGCCCAGTTGTTTGCCCATGGCATCGGAGAACACGCCGGCGTTGAAACTCACCGGGATCCTGCGGTTCTGGCGGGTGATCAGCACCAGTTCGTAGGCCAGCACCCGGCGTTGCTCCAAAGTTTGCTGCACGCCGGCGCTGGCTCGTTTGGACTCGGTGAAATAGTCGGCAAACGCCGAATTGATCAGATGTTTTCGTGAATAACCGGTCAACCGCGTCGCTTCTTCGTTCACGTCGGTGATGACCCCGTCCGGCGCGATGGCGAACAGGGCGTCGGCGCTGGCTTCGATGAGGGAGCGGTTATAGGCCTGTTGATCCACCAACTGGGATTGCAGGCGGGCCTGTTCGCTGATGTCACGGGCGCTGGCGAAGATACCCTGCACCTGGCCGTCGGCGGCGCGGAAGACCGAGGCGTTGAAGGAGACGGTGGCCTTTTTGCCGGACCTGGTCTTGAGCACGAGATCGTAGTTGGTGACCACGCCTTCGGCAAAGGTGCTTTTAACGCCGGCATCGGCCCTCTGCGGATCGGTGAAGTATTGCCGGAAGGGTGAGGCAATGAGTTCGTCCCGGCTGTAGCCGGTCATGCGGCACATCTGTTCGTTCACGTCGGTGATGAAGCCTTCGGGATCGACAGTAATCAGGCCGTCAACCGAGGATTCGATCAAGCCCCGCAGATAGGTCTGTTGCTCACGCAGCTGCTCTTCCAGGCGCACCCGGTCGGTGATGTCACGGGCGCTGGCGAATATGCCTCTGACGTTGCCCGTATATGGGTCTTTAAATACCGAGGCGTTGAAGGACACCTGGAGTAAGCGGCGGGTGCGGCTGACCAAGGTGAGGGCATATTCGGTGACGATGCCCTTTTCGAAGGTTTCTTTCACACCGGCCATGGCCAGGCCGGCGTCCGTGAAGTAGTCCTTAAACGGCGTGCCGATGAGTTCGGCCCGGGTGTAACCGCTCATCTGGCACATCCGGTCGTTGACGTCGCTGATGATGCCCTCTGGGTCCACGGTGATGAGGCCGTCAATCGAGGCCTCGATCAAGCCTCGGTTGTAAGCCTGCGAATCCCGGAGCCGCAGTTCCAGTTTTTTCTGTTCGGTGATATCCCGGGCCGCGGCGAACACGCCCTGGAGCTTGCCGTTCCAGTCGGCAAAGGTAGCGGCGTTATAGCTGACCACCGTCTCGCGCCCTTCTTTGCTGCGGGCCGTGAGCTCGTAGTTGGTGACGTTGCCTTCTCGCAGCACCAGCCTGATGCCTTCTTCGGCTCGATCGGGGTCGGCGAAGTAGTTTTTGAAGGGAGAGCCGATCAGCTCCTCCCGGGTGCAGCCGGTGAGAGCTGCCATCTGCTGGTTGACGTCGGTGATGATGCCCACCGAGTCGGTGGTCATCAGGGCATCGATGTTCGCTTCGATCAGCGAGCGGGTATAGAACTGGGAGGCTTGCAACTGCGATTCCAATTTTTTCTGATCCGTGATGTCACGGGCGCTGGCGAAAATGCCGCGCACCTTGTTGGCCGCGTCCTTGAACACCGCGGCGTTGAAGGAGACGGGCACCTGACTTTCGTCCGCGGCTTGCAGGGTCAGAACGTAGTTGGTGACCGAGCCCTCCTTCAGGGTGAGGCGCACCCCCTCGGCAGCCCGCTCTTGCTCCAAAAAGTAGACGGGGAAGGAGGAGCCGATGAGCTGGCTGCGGGAGCGGCCGGCCATGCGGCACATGGTCTCGTTGACGTCGGTGATCCGCATGGCTTCATCGACGGTGATCAGACCGTCCACGCTGGCTTCGATGAGACCCCGGTTATAGGCCCGTTCCTCCGCCAACTGCTCCTGGAGACGGGCCTGGTCCGTGATATCACGGGCGCTGGCAAAGATCCCCCGCACCGCGCCCGATTCGTCTTTAAAGATGGCGGCGTTGAAGGAGACCAACTGCTCCCGGCCGTCTTTGCTGTGCAAGGTCAACTGGTAGTTGGTAACCGCGCCCTTGTCCAGAGTCAGGCGCACCCCGGCCGCGGCCCGCTTGGAATCGGTGAAATATTCCGGGAAAGGCGTCCCGATGAGATCCTCACGTTTGTAACCAGACATGCGGCACATGGTCTCGTTGACGTCGGTGATTTTCAACCTCGGATCCACGGTGATGAGGCCGTCCAGGGAGGCCTCGATGAGACCCCGGTTATAGGCCCGCTCTTCCGAGAGCTGGGTCTGCAGGCGGGCCTGTTCGGTGATGTCACGGGCGCTGGCGAAGATGCCGTGCACGTCGCCGGAGGGATCTTTAAAGACTGAGGCGTTGAAGGAGACCACCAGTTGCTGTCCGGCCCGGGTGGCCATGGTGAGAACGTAGTCGGTGACCACTCCTTTGTCAAAGGTCTGTCTCACCCCGGCGTCGGCGCTGTCGGTATCCACGAAATAGTCAATAAACGGTGTGCCGATCAGTTCCTCCCGGGTGTACCCCGACATCTGGCACATGCGGGCATTGACATCCGAAATGATGCCCTGGGGATCGACGGTAATCAGGCCGTCAACCGAGGCCTCGATCAGGCCACGGTTATAGGCTTCCGACTCCCGGAGCCTTTGCTCCAGTTCCTTGTGCTCGGTGATGTCACGGGCCGCGGCGAACACGCCCTGAAGCCGGCCTTCGGCGTCCCGGAAGGTGGAGGCGTTATAGGAGACCACTGTCATGCGGCCGGTTTTGGAGATAGCCGTCAGCTCGTAGTTGGTGACCTTGCCCTCCCGCAGCACCAGCTTGATGCCTTCGTTGGCGCGCTCGGGGTCGGTAAAATAGGTCTTGAAGGGAGAGCCGATCAGCTCATCCCGGGTGTACCCGGTAAGGGTCACCATCTGCTTATTGACGTCGGTGATGATGCCTAAGGGGTCGGTGGCCATCAGGGCGTCGATGTTGGATTCGATCAACGAACGGGTATAGAACTGGGTGGATTTGAGCTGTTCGGTCAGGCGGATTTCATCCGAGATATCTTTGGAAATGAGCAGGTAGCCGATGGCCCGGCCCACCGAATCGCGGCGAGGCGTGATGACCACCCTGGCGGTGAACAGGCTGCCGTCCTTGCGGCGCCGGGTGATGGTG
The DNA here is from genome assembly GCA_041648175.1 of Desulfobaccales bacterium. Lineage (NCBI taxonomy): Bacteria > Pseudomonadati > Thermodesulfobacteriota > Desulfobaccia > Desulfobaccales > Desulfobaccales bacterium. The sequence goes on from JBAZPO010000001.1 coordinate 257,490, forward strand.
CCTTCCCATTTGCCGTTGTGCAGGGCGGCATCCAGGATTTCCCGGGGCTTGCCGGCCGCCACGTCTTCTTCAGTGTGCAGGATGGCAGAGTTGGCCTTGCCCACCACCTCTTCAGGCTCGTAGCCATACAGCCGGCGGGCGCCTTCGTTCCAGAGCAGGATCTTGCCATCCAGGTCTTTACCGATGACCGAATACTCGGTGGAGGACTCCAGGATGTTGGTGATGAAGTCCACCGCCTGCTGGGCGTCACTGACGATGGCGCTGTCGAACAGCTTCGCCTTCCGGACCTCCTCGCTGAACCGCATTTCGTTGGAGTAGTCCTTGGAGATCAATAGGAAGCCCACCGGCTGACCCGAGACGTCGCGGCGCGGCGTGATGACGACCCGGGCCGTGAAGACCTCGCCGTTTTTGCGCCGGCGGGAGATAGTGCCTTCCCATTTGCCTTCTCTGAGAGCGGCGGCCATCATTTCGGCGGGCTTGCCGGCTTTAACGTCCTCTTCCGTATGGAGGATGGAGGAGTTGGCCTTACCGATCATCTCTTCCGGCTCATAGCCGTACAGCCGCCGGGCACCCTCATTCCAGAGAATGATAGTCCCCTCCAGATCCTTACCGATGATGGAATACTCGGTGGAGGATTCCAGGATGTTGCCCAGGAAGTCCACCACCTCGGAGTTATCGCCCAGGATCTTGTTATCCAGCAGTCTCTTGACCTTGGACAGCCGGGTCTCACTGGCGATGCTTTTGGAGATGAGCAGCAAGCCGACGGGCTTGCCTTTGGCATCCCGCTGCGGCAGACTTACAGTATGGGCCGAAAATTGCACCCCGTCCCGGCGCACCCGGGTAACGGTCCCTTCCCACTTGCCGTCATCCAAGGCAGCTTTCACCATATGCTTGGGGAGGCCGCCCTTCACCTCTTCCGAGGTATACAGGATGTTAGAGGATTTTCCGATGACCTCCTCTGGCTCGTAGCCGTATAGCCGGCGGGCGCCTTCATTCCAGGAAACGATTTTTCCCTTCAGATCATTGCCAATGATGGAATAATCCGAGGATGACTCCAGGATATCTCCCAGAAAGTCATCCACCTGCACCGTATTGCCCACAATCCTGCTGCCGGCCATTCTTCTCTACCTCCAAACTTATAATGCAGTGGCCAGTGATCAGTAGTCAGTAGTCAGTGGCCAGTAAAAGCAGTAATCAGTATAAAAACAATATTTATAAATACCTTTCGTTTCCCTCGTTTCCAATCTGTGCTTGGGAACGCCGTAACCACCAAGCTGAGCTTGGCATCCACTTTCGTTCCCAAGAGCAACTTGGGTACGAGAAAAAAAGGAGGACGGCCGCCCGGCTGTCCTGATGTGTAATACAGGCACTCCCCGCCAAAGATGGTGCGCGGTGCGCACCCTACGTCAAGCACTGTACAGGCCACTGACCACTGATCACTGATCACTGATCACTGCTTGTCCCATTACCGGCACGGTAAAGGATATCCTGGTTCCCCGATCCTCCTGGCTCCAGATGTCCAGACTGCCATTCAGCATCCGCATCCTTTCCGCCATGGCCGATAACCCCAGGCCCCGTTTCGTAATATCCTGGTTCAGTATTTGGTGGGAGTCAAAGCCCCGGCCATTGTCTTCCACCCGGAATTTGACCTGGCCGTCCAGTCTTTTTATGTCCACTGTCACGAGAGCGGCCTGGGCGTGTTTGGCGATGTTGGTGAAGGATTCCTGGATGATCCGGTAAATGATGACCTCCACTTCCGCCGAAAATAATCCCTGGATGGAGTCCATGTCCAGAGTCACCGGGATCTGGCTATACTTGGTGAATTCGTCGAAAAAGTATCTCAAGGCCGCCGCTATCCCCATGTGCTCCAGGACGGAGGGGCGCAAATCCTGGGACAGGCGCCGGACGTTTTCAATGATCTCATTGATGTAATCAAGCGAGTGCCCCAAATCTTCCTTCATCCCACCGGGCGGCAGTTTCTTTTCCACCCATCGCAACTGCATCTTGAGAGCCGTCAGGGATTGGCCCAGGTCATCGTGCAGTTCATAGGAGATGCGTTTCCGTTCGGTCTCCTGGGCGTGCAATAGCTGAGAGGTGAGGAAGCGGAGTTTCTCTCTTGATTCCCTGAGGGTCTCTTCGACCCGGAGGCGCACCTCGATTTCTTGGTTTAGCTGTTGATTGGCGGCCTTCAGTTCCGCAGTCCGGTCTCTGACCCGCTGTTCCAGTTCGTCATGGGCCCGGCGCAGGCCTTGCTCGGCGCGTTGACGCAGGAAGGCCTCAACAATGGCGAAAGACAGATTCTCTACGGCTTCCTGGTCTGCCGAGTCATAGCCTCCGGCTATTTTTCCCAGGGCGATTATGCCGATGGCCTGGCCGGCATATTTTAACGGCACCCCCAGGAAAGCGCTGAGGGGAGGATAGCCCGGGGGGGCGGCGAAGGGCTCGGGATGGATGGCCGGGTCATTGGCGATCAGGGATCGTCCCTGGATCATAACTTTTTCCAAATAGCCGTGAATGTGCGGCAGGCTGTCGAACGATCCTTTTTTGGCCGATCCCGGCAGCCGGCAGGACGCCCAGCCCGGGTCGCTGAAGACAATATCCAACTTGCGAGCCTGGTTCACCTTGCCCAATAAAGCAAACCGGCTTCCCGTCAAGCCTTTCGCCACGTCCAGACAGGTGCGGGCTAATTTTTCTTCAGTCTCTGAGGTTAAGGCCTCGTGAAAGACCCGGTTGATGCCCGTCAAAATCTGGGTCTTCGCCTGGAGGCGCTCCTCGCTCCGCTGCAGCTCCTCAACCTGCCGCATGAGTTTGTCTATGAGCAGCTCCTGGTGCTTCTCCTCGAAAGCGGCGGGCAGGGAGGTAACCCCTTTGGCACCTTGGCCATTGAGCACCTCCGTCACTTTTTCCAGGATGGTCGTGGGGTCAGTCGGTTTGGAGAGAATCAGGGAAACGCCGCATTCTCGGGCCAGGTCTCGGGCCTCTTGCTCATTAAATGCCGCGGTATAGAAAATGATTGAGGTTTCGGAGATGGCCGGGTCCAGGTGCATTTGCCGGACCAGCTCATAGCCATCCATTTTGGGGAGCAAGACGTCGGAAATTACCAGATCAGGATGTTCGGCCCGCAACAGCCGCAATGCTTCAGCGCCGTCGGCTGCCTCCAACACGCGGTGCCGCCCATGGCTCAGCAGGAGCGACAGCAGTTCCCGGTCAGGGGCGCGGTCATCAACGACCAGGATGGTGGCCATTTTTTCGCTTGCAGGGATTGTTGATAATAACAAGCTTCACAGTCATCCACCATGATTACAGGTTAAGTTATCCTCTGCCAACGCTAAAGCAACAATTGTCTCGATTAATCTCTAATGAACATCAGGCAAGAAGCTGACGATCTGGCTGGTAAAGGCTTGGGCCTCGATGGGCTTGGCGATATACCCGTCAAAACCGGCAGCCAGCAGACGTTCGCGGTCCCCCACGGAGTCGAGGGCAGTCACCGCTATGATGGGGATTTGCCGCAAAACCGGATCGGCCTTGAGATCCCGGACAACTTCGCAGCCCCCCAATTTGGGGAGTCTGACGTCACAGATGATGATGTCGGGCTGCTCGCGACGCGCCGCGGCCAGCCCCTCTTCGCCGTTTACGGCCGGCACAACCGAATAGCCGGAGGCCTCCAGCAGGTCCGCGTAAAGCTCCTGGCTGAGGGGATCGTCTTCGATGATGAGAATGCGGCGACCTGATTGATCCGCCTGTTCCGGATGGCGGGTTTGAGCTTTGCCGGATCCAGGGTCATTCTCGCCAACGCCGGCGATTAACGTGATATGGTCGATTACATCCAGAATGGCTATGGATAGCTTAACGGTCGGCTGGGGCGAGCTGAGAAGAAGACGGGAGCCCATCTTCGCATCTCCTTGGCAAGGGCTTAGGGTTTCGGGCAGCAAATCCTGTATCCTGGATGCACCGCTGGACTAAGTTTTCTTCCTAAATCCCCGGTGGAACAAAGGTTGTTCAAGGACCTGATTCCTTGCTTCAGCATAGACCATGGGTCATAAGAACTTCGGGCTTTGTCTGGGTTCCGGACAAGCCGCCGGAATTGCCAGTAAAACTAACCCATTTATTTTCTTAAGTCAATCTTTGTTCATGCCGGTATATTAACAAAATAAAATCTATAAGAGAATAATAACGGTGATCAGGCCAGATATGAATTATACGGGCTTTAGACAAAAGGCAGCGCCTGGTTCTCCGGGGAGGAAGGGAAGAAAGGCGCCATTAAGACAGGCGAATTTGCTGATCTGGCAGTGCTAAATCAAGATTATTTTTCTGTTCCTGAAGAGCGGATTAAGCAAATCGAATCCGTCCTGACCGTCGTGGATGGCAAACCGGTGTACGCCGCGGGGCAATGTCAGCATCCGGCGCCGCCGCCCTTGCCGGTGAGCCCGTCGTGGTCGCCGGTAGCCGTTTATGGCGGGTATCCCCAAACAGCCTCAACCGTCATTTTTTGTTCTCTTCCCCAAAGACGGGTGGCTGGGGATCAGCGGTGAGTAGCGCCCGGCTTTGTGCCGGGATTTGGTTCTGCCAGCAGTTCCCTGACCTTGGACAGGAGTTGTTCCGCTCTGAAAGGCTTTTGAATAAAATTGATGACTGACTCCTTAACGCCGCGCGTCACTACGCCGTCTTCAGTGTGCCCGGACATGAACAAGATCCTCATCTCGGGATGCACCGGGACTAAATGTTCAGCCAGTTCCCGCCCCCCCATCACCGGCATGGCCACATCGGTGAGCAGCAGATGGATGGGGTCCGCGTGGTCTCGGCCTATTTGCAACGCCTCCAGGCCATCCTTGGCAGTGAGCACCGAGTAGCCTTTGAGGGTCAGCATGCGATGCACCACGTGACGCACTCCCTCTTCATCCTCTACCAGCAGGATGGTGCCCGTGCCCTGGCCATTGGAAAGGTAGGGTGGCGCTGACACCACACGCTTTCTGGCCCTTGCCGCGCGGGGGAGAAATATGCGGAAGCTGGAGCCCTTGCCGGGGCTGCTCTCCACCAGGATGTAGCCGCCGCTCTGTTTAATTATCCCGTAAGCCATGGAAAGTCCCAGGCCGGTGCCTTTGTCCTTTTCTTTGGTGGTGAAGAAGGGCTCGAAGATGTGGGAGAGAACCTTTCGGCTCATGCCGATGCCGGTATCCCGCACCACCACCACCACATAATTACCGGGGGTGATCTCCGGGTGTCGACGGGCATCGTTGAAGTCCACCTGGACATTTTTCGTCTCAATGCTGAGGTGACCTCCCTGTGGCATGGCATCCAGGGCATTGAGGACCAGGTTCATACAGACCTGCTCCATATGGTTCGGGTCGGCTTTTACAGTCCCCAATTCCGGTCCCAAAACTGTAGAGATCTTGATATTCTCATCCACCAGACGGCTGAACATCTCCATCAAGTTGGAGATCAACACATTGAGGTCGATAATCTGAGGTTGCAGCACCTGCTTGCGGCTGAAGGCCAGCAGTTGCCGGGTCACCGCGCTGGCCTGATCCGCGGCCTTTAGGATGGCCTGGACCTGCTGGCGCCCCTGTTCAGCTTCCTGCAGGTCTGCCAACAAAAGTTCGCCATAGCCGCTGATGACGGTGAGGAGGTTGTTAAAGTCATGGGCCACGCCTCCTGCCAGGCGTCCCACCGCCTCCATCTTGGCCGTCTGTCTGAGATGCTCCTCTCGCCAGCGCAGCACCGCTTCCACTTCTTTGCGCTCCGTGATATCCGCGGCAATGCCCGCGATGCGATAGGTTTTTCCGGCCTCATTCCGGATGGGAAAGAAACGGGCGGCAATCCAGCGGACGGCGCCGTCCGGCCGTCGAACCCGGAAATGTGGAAATTTCTTTTCCGAAAAATCTCCGGCCATGCGCTTCTTCAGGGCAGCCTTAACCTCCCCCAGGTCTTCCGGCGCCACGCCCTCGAGCCAGGAGCGCGGCGCCTCATACAGGCTGGCGCGACTGCGGCCCCAGATGCGTTCATAGGCCGGGCTGATATAGTGCACCCGTTTCCAGTCGCCCGAGGCGAGCATAATCGCGTCATCGATATTTTCCGTCAACTGCCGGAACCTCTCCTCACTCTCCTTAAGGGCATCTTCCGTCTGTTTGCGGGCGCTGATATCCATAGCCAGGGTCAAGATGCAGGGGGTGCCGTCTGTATCGCGAAAAGGATATTGAAAAATCTGTAAAGTCCGGCCGTCGCCGGTGGTTCGCTCCCATTCAAAAGCAGTCTGGGTATCGATGACCGACGTCGCGGGACAGCCTTCGCAAGGCGCCTGCTGGTTATAAAAGAGCTCGTAGCAAAACTTGCCTGCCGTTTCCCCAAAGGCCTCCCGCAAGCGCCGGTTGGCGAACCGGAGGGTATGATCTTCCCCGTGCAAGGAAACAAAGGCGGGCAGGGCGTCAAGGAGGCTGTAGAGGCGCTGCCGTTCTTGCTCCAAGGCCGCCTCCGCCTTCTTCCGGGCCGTGATGTCGGTTACGAAAGCATAATATATTGGCTGGCCGTCCCCCTCCCGGCGCACATGCACGAACAGTTCCACCGGCACCCGGCTGCCGTCTTTGCGCAGGTATTCTTTTTCATAGCGCACCGCTTGGCCGGTGCGCTGCAGCTCGTTGATCTTTGCGGTCTCTTTCTCCAGCCATTCCGGCGGAGTGAGATCTTTTTGCCAATTAAGCCTGGATAATTCTTTCTGGCCATAACCCAGAAGTTGTAGGAAGGCTTCGTTGAACATACCCATGCGACCGTTGAGGAAAGCGACCGCAAAGGGTTGGGAGGAATTCTCCAGGAAATCCGCCAGCATCGACGTATGACGTTGGCTCTCCTTGAGAGCCGCATCCGCCACCTTGCGCGCCGTGATATCCCGGTGGATACCCACCGCGCCCAGGAGATTCCCCTGGCCATCCGTGACCTGGCCAGCCAGAGATTCAGCGCTGAACTGCGTCCCATTCTTCCGGCGGTAGGTGATTTCAAACCGGGCTGGCTTCACCGGCTCTCCCGTGAAGAAGTACTTCTCTCGGACCGCCTCAAAGTCAGCCCGGTCGACATAAAGCTCCTCGGTGCTCTTGCCGATAAGTTCCTCTGGCTCGTAGCCGAACACGGTCTTGACCGCGGGGTTGGCCAGGACGATGCGGCGCTCCGAGTCCGCGAAGATGATGGCGTCGGAAATGGATATGAAGATGGCTTCGAATTCGGCGCGGCTTTTTGCCAAGGCTGCTTCGGCCTGTTTGCGGGCCGTAATATCCTCGGCCAGACCCACGATCCCGGTGACCTCACCATTTCCATTGTAGATGGGGGCAACGGAAAGGCTCACGTCGATCCAGGCGCCGTCTTTGCGCCGGGCTCGCACCTCCTCGCCGGTGAATGGTTCTCCCTGAAGAACGTGTCTGATGATCTCCCGGGATTCCCCCTGTTTTCCCTCGGGCACGATGGGCAGGGGGCGGCCCTGAAGTTCACCCCCCCGCCAGCCGAAGATGAGCTCTGCCGCCGAGTTGACCCCCTGGATTGTGCCCTCCCGGTCCAGATGCACGATGGCCAGGGGCGAGGCTTCGATAAGGGCCTGTAACTTGGCATTGGCTGCCCTGAGGGCCTCCCGGACCCGTTTCCTCTCGGTGATATCCCGGAGTATTGATTGCACTGCAGGCCGGCCCTGATACATGATGGCGCTGCCGATCCCCTCTACCTCCACGAACTCGCCGTCCAGGCGCAGGATCTTCTCTTCTAGAGGGCCGACGGTGGCCCCGGCCCGAATTTGCTTAACGCGGTCCTGGACTGCGGCGCGAGATTCGGGATGGAAGCGGTCCATAACCGATTGGCCCACCAGGTCGCTGCGTACGACGGCGCCGAAGAGCTGCACCGCGGCTAGATTGACAAAGACGATCCTGCCCTTGGCGTGCACCACAATGGCGTCGGGGGAGAGCTCCACCAGGCTGCGATAGCGTTCTTCGCTCTGGCGCAAGTCCGCCTGAGCCTGTTTGCGGGCGGTAATGTCAGTATAGGTGGCCACCGCCGCGATGATCGACCCGTCCCGGTCCCGGACGGGGGTGGCGTTGACGTTGAGGTGGACGGCTCGGACGTTAACGCCTTCTCCCCGTTGCAGCAAATACTCTTCGTCCACCACGGTCTCGCCCAGATTCAGGGCGCGCCCCAGGGGCAGATCATCCGGAGGGCAACTCCGGCCATCGGGATAAGAGCGCGGAATTTGCTTGAAGTGCTCCAGGTCGCCCAGGGAATCCGGCGCTTGTTTCCAGATCGTCTCAGCCCGGCGGTTGGTCAGGATGATGCGGCCCGACGGTTCGGCAATGATTACCCCCGCGGGCATCTGCTCCAGCACGGTCTGAAAGAGATTCCGCTCGTTTTGCAGTTCCCCGGTCAGGTCCTCCAACTCCTCGGCTTGCGCCTGCAGAGTTTCGTTCTGGACCCGCAGTTCCTCGCCATGGATCTTCAGTTCTTCGTTGGAGATCCGCACCTCTTCCGAGTAGTTTTGGACCTCGGTCAGCAAACGCTGCTGCTCCGGCTCGCACTCCCGACGTTTGGTGATTTCCTCCTCTAATTTTTGGTTGGCGGCAACCAACTCGGTGGTGCGCTCTCCGACCCGGTGTTCCAATTCATCCCGGTTTCGCTGCAGGGTCTGCTGCACCTTTTTCCGTTCAGCAGCATAGCGGATGGCCCGGAAGAGCCGGCTTGCGTCCGTTTTTCCTTTGATCAGATAGTCCTGGGCCCCCTTTTGCACCGCCGTGAGGGCCAGGGTCTCATCGTCCAGCCCGGTCAGGAGCACGAAGGGGATTTCCGGGGCTTGAGTGTAAGCTTTGTAGAAGGTCTCCAGACCCCGGCTGTCCGGCAGACTCAGGTCCAGCAAGACCAGATCGATCTCGCCCTTGCCCAGTGATTCCAGGCCTTGGGAGAGCCTGGGGACCCACTCGAGGGTAATATCGCCAGCCCCCGCCTCAGCCAGCATCTCCCGGACGAGGCGGGCGTCGCCGGGGTTATCTTCGATCAGCAGGATCTTAAGGGGACCCTCAGGCTGCGCCCTGAGTTCGGGACCACATTCGCCAGTGGCCTTAGACCTGGCCGCGTCCGCTTCCGGAGACTCTGCCAGAGGTTGCCCCTCGGCCAGGCCCCCTCGGAGATGCCCCAGGCTCTCCTCAGCTCCGCTCTCAGGGACCACCCGGGCTTCGGCCAACTGCCGCCGCAATTCTTGCACTTCCAGCAGCAGTTCTTCTTTGGTCTTCCTGTCATCCATGCGCACTATCCTAAGGTCATCCAGTGGTCTGTTTCAGAACTATAGCGCTTGCCGAAAGTTCTTTCCTTTTATCCCCTCTCCCCTTGCGGGAGTGAGTTAGGGTGAGGGGTGAATGAGGAAATATTTGCCAATGGGTATAAGTCAAGAAGCTGATAATCTCTAAATAAAGATTAACTTAACCTTACAAACATTAATATAAAAAATAATCATCTTGAAAAGTTCTTTTTTTTCATAAGATAATTGCTATGGGAAAGTTTTCAACTACTAGCCAGTCCAAAACTTCATTACGTTGCGTATTGAGACCTCTGCGAAAGTCTCGCGTAGGATAGCCGCCCTCGGCTGTCCACACTTCCGCAGGTCGAGAGCGCCTGTGCAATATTTTGATTAACTTGGGCAGCAGCAGAATCAAGGCAGACGCCTCACAACCCAGCCGTCAGGCGAGAACCTCCAGAGGTTATTTTCTTTGTCAGGCTGAGGAAGCGCCGCAGCCGCATCGGCGACTTCTATTCTGAGGTAGGGGCGGGGTCTCCCCGCCCTGCCTAGGGTAAGGAGTAAGTCGCAAGTAATCTCTTCTGCACCATGCCGGTTCCGGCAAATCTCTACTTTACGCCCTCATTCCTAAGTTCCAGCTTAGGAACGCCACTTTCCGCCCAAGCTCTGCTTAGGCGCCTCTCCCGCCCCCTTGATGGGAAGGCAGTGTAAGGAGGAGGGTAAAAAAAGAAAGTGTGAGTAGGCTCCTAAGCCCGGAGGCTTATTTTTTCTTGCCCCGCATCCACCAGGGGAGATCGCCGGGCCCGGCAGCCGCCCGGATTTGAGCCAACTCCTCTTTGAGCAAGGTTACTTCGGCCAAAAGGGTCTTGGCGGCGGCGGCTTCGCCCGTTAGGCGCTCCACCTCCCGGCGCACCCGGGCCAGCTCTTCGGCCACCTCGCCCAGCGCGCCTTTCAGGGACGCGGCTGCCGTTGTCGCGGCGGTGTATCCCGCCATCACCTCGGTCTTGAGCGTCTTGGAACCGGTTTCCAGAGCCACCACCCGCTCCTGCAATTCGCTGAGCGCCCCCACACCTGCCTGGCCCCGGCCGGTCTTGGCCGCCACCGAAAGATCGGGGACTACGGAATCCAGCGGATGGTCCTGGATCATGGCATCCAGCGGGTTTTCGCCAATGGTGCTGCGTTTAGCCATATCGTCAACTCCCTTCTTGGCTGATGATCTCGTCGGCCAGGGCCCGGTAATCCGCGGCGCCGGCGCTCTTGTCGTCATATTGGCCGATAGGCTGTCCGAAGGACGGGCACTCGGCCAGCCGGACGTTTTCCCGGATGACGGTGCGGTACACTAAAGGCCCGGAACGCTGACGCAACTGCTCCACCACCTCTCTCGCATGGCGGGTGCGGAAATCCACCCGGCAGGCCAGGATACCGGAAATTCTCAGGTCCGGATTAAGGCGCTCTCTCACCACCTCCACAGTCTGGAGCAGTTGGGCCAGGCCGCTTAAGGCCATGACGTGAGCTTCCACCGGCACCAAAAGTTCGGCCACCGCCACCAGGGCGTTGACGGTCAGGACCCCCAAGGTGGGCGGACAGTCTATAAGGATATAGTCCCAGCGGTCCGGCGGCAGGCGGCTCAAGTTGCGGCGCAAGATGGTTTCGGCCCCCACTTCCCCGGCCAGCATCTTCTCGGCCCCCACCAGCCAGGACGAAGACGGCACCAGATCCACCCCGGACACCCCCGCCTCCTGGACCAGTTCCAGCATGTCGCCATTGTCGGAAAAAATGCCCAAAACACCCTTGCCGGGATTCTTGACCCCGAACCACGCGGTGGTGGAGTGTTGCGGGTCCAGATCAATGACGAGCACCCGACGGCCTTTTTCCCCCAGGGCCGCGGCCAGGTTAACGCTGGTGGTGGTTTTGCCGCTCCCCCCCTTTTGGTTTGCAATGGCAAAGGTTCTCATGGCGCACTTTCTCCCTCAGGTCACGTGGTCTCAAAATACCACAGCCCGAGCGCATTCCAGACCCACTTGGGGTCCGGGACACTCGGGCTGTCAGTCTTCGCAGGGAACGGCCTCAAAGGGCGGCCTCCCGGTTATTTTTTTACTGTTTCCACCTTGCCACAAGCCGACGCGCCTGTCAACTTGAGGTCACCATTAATGATAAATCAGAGGGCGTAAAGCATCGGCAGCCAGGATTTGGGCATCAGAGAGATTTTTCTTGCGGGAAGAGCTGGTGCTGATTAATCTGAAGGTGCAAAATGCGGGGCAATCTGAGAAAATGCAAAAGGATCTCAGCCAATGCTTCGCCCTTTGGGGAGTTGGTTAAAGGACAAACCATGACCGTATGGCTCAAACTTCTGACGGTAGGCCTCCTCCTGGGCTTAAGCGCCTGCGTATCGACCGGCGCCAGGGCCATTAAAGACGAGTGGGTCGTCTCTAAAATCGAAGTGGGCAGATCCACCCGGTCCGACGTCATGGCTCTGCTGGGCTACCCCATTGCCGCTACCCATAGAGATCTGGGGCTTAAGGAAGTAACCTGGCATTACTATTATGCCACCGCCTACCCCAACGCCACCGCGTTTATCCCCGGGGTGAAGGCCTTCACGCGCAATTTGAACGAAACCACCAGAGTCCTGTCCGTGAGCTTTAACCGGGACGGCACCGTCAAGGGTCTGGAGCAAGAACAGCTTCCCATCCCGCCTCAGCAAATTAACCTCAGCGGTGAGAAAAGCTAGATAAACCGCTGCATCATCTCGTCGGTGACCAGGTCCACCGTGTCCGGGGTGATACGATACCTCCGGCAGATGGCCTCGATTTGCGACAATAAATCGACGTCTTCCAACCCTGCTAATTCCGACAACATCCCCGTCCGCCGGCCCACCCGATAGAGGACCTGGAGTTCCGGGTCCAGCGCCAAAAAGGCCCGCACGACCCCGATCAAGCGCTCCTGGTCCTGGGGCATCTGCCCGTCCACTTCGGGCAGGAGGTTGAGGATATGGTCGCTTTTGATGGCGCTGGTGACGCCTGAAAGCGACTCCAGAAACAGGAGCAGCTCCCGGGCCATCTCCATATCCGTGGCTTTATCAAAGCGCCCGGCGGCATAGTCCTCATAAAGCGGAATACCCGGCGGTATGGCCAGGGTGCGCAACCGGATGAAATCCGGGTTGATGGCGTTCATGGCCGCGGCCGTCTCCAAAGCGTTGACCTCGAGGCGCCGCCGGCCTCCCAGCCCCGGCATATAATATTCCGACAACTCGATGCCCGCGTCCTTGACCTTCCGCCCCGCCAGGATATGCATCCGTTGAGTGGTGCCCTTGCGCACCAGCTTCAGAACTTGGTCTGCGCCCGATTCCATGCCGATGTGAATCCGGCTGAGTCCCGCTTCCTTAAGGGAAGTCAGAGCCGCGGCCTTCAGGTTGGCGATGCTGTTGGACCGGGCATACGAGGTCACCCGGGTGACTTCCGGGAAGCGCGCCGTGATATGCTGAAGGATAGTGAGCAGGTCAGCAGGGGGCGCCACCAGGCTGTTGGCATCCTGGAGAAAGACCTGGCCCAGGCCGTAGCGCAGCCAGTTCCTGGCCGCCACCCAGGCCCCGCGGTCGCCTCCCGCCAGGCCCATATCGAGCGACCCCGGACCCTGCTGCCGGAACTCCTGCACCGCCTCGTAGACCGCGTCCAGGTCTCGTAGTACGTGAGCCACCGGCCGGATGGAAAACGGCGCGCCTTTATAGACAGGGCAGAAGGTGCAATGGTTCCAGGGACAGTTCCGGGTTACCCGGACCAGGAGGCTGCGGGCCTCGCTGGGGGGCCGGATGGGGCCTTGTTCGAAGCCCCGGTAGGCCGTATTTTGAGCATCGCTCCGGTTCAGCATCTATCAGTCCCGTCAGCCCTTCTCAAAGATTCTCGTAAAAGCCCAAGGGCGCCAGTTCCGCAAACTTTAGGATTTTCTGGACAAGAGAGAGAACGCTCGTCTATTATAACCCAAATCCTCTCTCCTTTAAGTTCCGCGTGGCATGAACCGATTATATTTAGGTGGATAAGCAGCGATGCTCAGAGAGCAGCTATCAACCCCAAAGGCTCATGTGAACCCTATAAAATGCATAACTAGAGAGCAAATTCATGATAGATAAGCCTGCGTTACCGAAGGGCCATAGTTTATATGTAAGGATACTGACAGCTTTTATCGCGCTAATATCTATTACGGTACTACCCATAATTGTATATGGCTATTATGTTGATTCCATCATCATGTTATCAATGGCTGATAATTTAATCATTCAGGTGACAAAGACTGCAATTGAAAAAACCACAGATTATTTAATGCCATTATCAAGAATTGTCGATTTAAGTTCAAAGATCGCCAAAGCTGGTGCTCTCTCCCTGAATAATGATAAGAAGTTGGAAGGGTACACCGTCGAGGTATTGAAATCTTACCCGCAAACCTCGATGTTTTACCTCGGAGATGAACACGGCAATTTTATGATGGCCAGGAGACAGGCAGACGGCAACATTGCCACGAATGTAGTCAGCCGAAAAACCTCCCCGCCAGCCGAAATATGGAAATATCGCAACGCTTCATTCAGCATCGTCAATACCGTTAAATCAACCGCAGTGAAGTATGACCCCCGCCTCCGCCCCTGGTATGAGGGGGCCAAGAAGTCCAAGTCCCTATACTGGACCGACGTGTACATTTTCTTTCATGACGGCAAGGCGGGGATTACCGCCGCCTACCCTGCTGTGGCCCCGAACGGGAAGTTTTTCGGCGTCTTCGGTCTGGATATTCATTTGGATGAAATTTCGCATTTCCTGAAAAACTTGAAGATCGGTAAAAATGGGGTGGCTTTTATCTTCAACGAAAAGAATGAATTGGTGGCTTACCCCGATGTGTCTCTTACCATCAAAGAAGAACATGGCAGATTACGCCCGGTTAATATCGAAGAGATGGGCATTGCCAGCATTACGGCATCTTTTCGAGAATGTCAACAACAAGGGAAAAACAAATGCGTCGTCGAAACCGGGGGTAAAAGGTACATTGCCTCTTATCAGGATTTTCCAGAATCATTTCGAGCCCGATGGAAAGTCGGCGTGGTGGTTCCGGAGGACGATTTTATTGGGGCGGCTAAAGATGAAATGCGGGTGTCATTGATAATCTGCGTGATAATATTAATAATTTCTATCAGCTTGGCCATGCTTATATCACGCGGTATTTCCAAGCCGATTAAACTTCTCACCAGAGAAGCAAATAGAATTAAAAACTTTCACCTCGACGACAAAATAACCATAAAATCTTATATCCGAGAAATCCAGGTTATGAGCAATGCCATCGCAGCCATGAAGTCAGGGCTGCAAGCCTTCAGGAGATATGTGCCTGCAGAACTGGTGCGCCAGCTCATATCCACCGGAGAAGAGGCTCACCTGGGTGGCCATAAACGAGAATTGACCGTATTTTTCTCTGATATCGCGGGGTTCACCACCATCGCCGAAGGCATGGCCCCGGAAGAGCTCATGCTCCATCTTTCCGAATACTTCGACGAACTCACCCAAATCTTAAGTGAACATAAAGGGACCGTGGATAAGTATATCGGTGATGGGATCTTGGCCTTTTGGGGCGCTCCGGTCCCTGATGATAATCATGCTTTGCATGCCTGTGATGCCGCCCTGTTCTGCCAGGCAAAGCTCAAAGAACTCAACCGGAAATGGGCCAGCGCCGGTAAAAGTCCGCTTGCCACCCGGATCGGTATCAGCTCCGGTGAAACCGTAGTTGGCAATGTAGGCTCCAGTGAACGGATCAACTATACCGTGATGGGCGATAATGTTAACCTGGCCAGCCGCTTGGAAGGGGTAAATAAACTATATGGGACCAAAATAATCGTGAGCCGGGCAACCTATGAGGCCATGGCGGGTGAATTTTGGTTCAGACCCCTGGATATTGTCGCCGTCAAAGGCAGGAGCGGGGGAACGACAATCTACGAACTGATCATGAAAAAGGGAGAGGGGGATACGGACCAGGTTGCAGAATTGTGCGTTGAGTTCGCCAAAGGATTTGAAACTTACCTGGCCCGGGACTGGGAGGCAGGCATCAAGATTTTTCAAAACCTGACAAGCAAATTTCCCAACGATATCCCCGCGGACCTTTACCTTACCCGGTGCCGGCATTACCTCTTAAACCCCCCTGAAGCTGACTGGCAGGGCATAGCCTACCTGGAATCGAAATAGCCAGGTCACATCTTTTAGATTTTTTCCCGTTGATCATAATCGCCTTCGTTACCAGGCAGCGTCTGATGGATTATGAGATACTACATTTTCTGCGCCTGACATTTTCGAGCCATGTATCTCAACTGCTTTCGGCGCAGTTTGGCCTGCTGATCCGGAAATTCCTTGTTGAGCCAGGAGAACTTCTTACAGTCCGTTAAGTCCGGGCATTCAGAGCAATCGTCCTGATTCCGTCTCAACGCGCAGAGACGGATGGGACAGCGGTCCAGCCCTTTTCCGCCATTACAACCCGAACATTCGGTGTGGTTGAGAAACCAGTCCAAGCCGCGGCCGAATTCAGGCAGAGAAAAACCTTCATCTCCGGGAAAGCAATGAGCCCACCAATCTACCCGGAAGGTTTCCAGATACCCCTTCACCGCGGCCAAAGCCGCCAGAAAATCTCGGGACCCCAATTGACATTCATCACATAGACCGCAATAACTCTCTTTCATCAGAAGCCTCCCAAGGCAATAATTTTCCTATCCGGAAAATAAAATCTTGCAACACACATGCCAGAGTGGGAGACTGCCGCGGCGCGATTAACTACCAACAACCTTTAGTAATTTTCGATCTGGCAAAATATCCGCCAGGAATCCGCGAGGCAAGAGTGTAAAAACATTTTGCAGATTGTAAAGACACAATTACACAAGCTCACCCTGGGCAAGGCGGAGGGAGTTTCCGGGAAATGCCTTGACGTGTTCTGGAGTTATGACATAAATAAAGTAACGCTCTCAAGTTTCTTCCACTGACAATGCCCATGGGTGCCCCAGCCGCAAGGTTTTTGATGAGCCTGATCCCACTGCTGCCTTTTCTTTTGGCGGGCTGTCTGCCCCTGTGGGTAGGGGCGCTGTTGGCCGGAGTGTCGGGATTGCCGGTGCGTCCCTGGGTCTTAGGGGCCAGCACCCTGGCGGTGGCGGCCCTGATATTGGCGGCTTTTGGCGCCCGGGAAACCTTTTACCCGGGAGTGGGGCGCTGCCCGGCCTTGAAGCCGACCCTGACTCAGCCGCTGGGGGCCACGGTTTACGAGGCCCTGGGGGTGGCGGCGCTTATGGGGTTGGCCCTGCAGTTCGGCTGGCGCACCGGCGCGTTCACCATCCCCCTGGGGGCCTTGGGGCTCCTGGGCGGGTACTTCTCCTTTGCCCCTCCCCTGGCCTGGCACCGGCGGGGTCTGGGAGAGGTGGCGGGCGCGCTCTGCTTCGGCCTGCTGCCGGTGGCGACGGGACTCTATCTGCAGTGCAGCCAACTCTTGACCGAACTCTTGTTTTACGGCCTGCCCCTGACCTTCACCGGCTTCAATGTGTTCCTGGTGTACGGTTTCCCAAGCCCGGGGGATGCAGCAAAACTTCGCACTCTTGCGGCCCGGGTGCAGCCGCTGACCGCGACTTTGCTCTATACAATCTTCAATATTCTCACCATCCTCATGCTGATGGTGATCCTGATTTTTCCGGCGTCGGCCCTGCCCTGGCGGTTCGGGTTGGTGCCGTTGGCGATATTGGCGGTAGTCAACCAGGAGCTCATTAAACGCAAGGCCTACCAAAAGGAGCGCCGGTTGCAACTGGTGGCCCGGCTCACCTTGACGCTCCACGTGGGGATGGGCCTGGTCTTCGCGATGATGCTGTGGCAGCGCCTTTAATACAGGTTTTGGTTTTAGTGGCACAGGCTTTCCAGCCGGTGCCAAGCAGTCCTTCACGGGCCTTTTGCCCACCAGTAAGTTATGAATAATTTCTAGTGCGCATATTCCTGACTTTGAACTTTGAACCTTGAACTTTTCGAAAGGGCAGGTGAGCCAGGATCAACGGTCATGTTTGGAGGCAAAGGCTTGAGGGGTAGAAGGCAGCTAATGATGGTGGTGGCCGTATGTCTCATCCTGGCGCTGGCGCCGGGCTGCCGGATCAGCGCGGCCCAGATTTACATCCCCTTGGGCTATGGATTGACCGGCCTGTGTGTCGCTCTTCTCATGTCGCCGACACCCGCGGCAGCCGTGGTGGGGTTCATCGCCGGGGGTCTGCTGGGGGCCGCAGTCTATAATAATTCCCTCAAACACCAGATTGAGGGGCCCTCGGGAACTGGACCAGCCGATGTCAATGAGTAAAGGTCCAGACCAGGGCTTGGGCGCGGTGTTGAAGGTCTTGCGCGGCGCGACAGACCCCATCTCCGGAGAGCGGCTGGCGGGGCAGTTGGGTCTGAGCCGGGCTGCGGTCTGGAAGCGGGTCCACCGGCTCAAGGCCATGGGGTATATCATCGAAGGCTCACCCCGGCGAGGTTATCGTCTCCTGGGCCTCCCCGACAAGCTCCTTGCGGATGAGGTCCTCCAGGGGCTCAAAACTAGCGTTCTGACGGGGCCGGTGCATCACTTCGAAACCCTGGACTCCACCAATAATTACGCCAAGGAACTGGCCGCACGGGAAGCCCCGGAAGGCACTGTGGTGATTGCCGAGACCCAGACCCTCGGCCGGGGCCGGCTGGGCCGGGAGTGGGATTCCCCCCCGGGGGTGGGACTCTACGTTTCCGTGGTGTTGCGCCCGCAGTTGCCGCCCATGGAACTGCCCCAGATCACCCTGACCGCAGCGGTGGCGGTGGTCCGGGCGACCCATAGGGTGACGCACGTGACGCCGGGGATCAAATGGCCCAACGACCTCATCGTCCACGGCAAAAAGTTGGGGGGCATCCTCACCGAGATGGAAACGGAGAGCGACCGCATCCGCCATGTAGTGATCGGCTTGGGATTGAATGTCAACAACGCGGTTTTCCCCCCGGAGTTGGCAAAGACGGCCACTTCTTTAGCCCAGGTGGTGGGAGGCACACTCTCCCGGGTGGAACTCTTGAAGGCCTGGCTGGAGGAATTCGAGGACTTGTATAAGCGGTTCTTAAATCAAGGGTTTCCGGAAATTCTGGAAGAATGGAAGCGCTATGCCGTAACCTTGGGGCGGGCGGTGACGGTGCGGCAGGGACCCCGGGAAATCTCCGGGCAGGCCGTGGACGTGGCTTCCGACGGGGCTCTGCTCCTGCTTACCCCGGCCGGGGAGATAGTGCGGGTGACTTCCGGCGAAATCACCCCCGAACCCGAAGGGGGCTCGGGGGTTTAAACCAGCGCCAAAATCAGGATTATTTTTTCAGTTCGTCGATTTCGGATTTCAGGCGATCAACTTCAGCCTTATATTTTTCCACTTCGGCTTCGGACGCCTTGGGAGGCTCATAAGCCGGGGTCTCGGGTTTCTTAAAGAACTTATCTTTCGTTTCTTCGAAGCCTAAATATACGGCCAGAGCGCCGCCCAGAAGAAGAATTAAGGGAAGGCCCCCAGCCAGCAGGCCCAGGAACTGCTTCCACCATAAACCAAGGCCAATCAATCCCAGCGCCACTGCGACCAGTCCGCCAACCAAAGCCGTCATGCCCAAACCTCCTTACCCAAAATAAGATTTCCAGCTCATGGCTGGGATGAAACTGCCGATACACTTACATAGACCTTGATTGTTACCAGAAAGAAAAAAATTAATCAAGGAAGAATTCTGAAAAATGGGGTGGTTCAAAAGAATTATCTAATAAATTAGAAAGGTTATATATCATAGCGCCTTGACAAAAATCGGTCTGGACTTATAATGTAAAACAAATTACCCCCACGGGATGGTGAGCACTATCATGGCTGATATTGATTATTACCAAATATTGGGAGTGAGCCGGGATGCCACTGCCGACGAGATCAAGAAGGCTTACCGCAAGCTGGCCATGAAGTATCATCCCGACAAAGCCAAAGGGGACAAAAAACAGGCCGAAGAAAAGTTCAAGCAGATCAGCGAAGCTTACGCGGTCCTGAGTAACCCCGAGAAGAAGAAAGAATACGATGAGTTCGGCTCCCAGGCCTTTAGGAGTAAGTTTTCCCAGGAAGACATCTTTAAGGGCTTCGATTTCAGCGAGGTCTTCGATTTCGGCATCTCGGACAATATCTTCAGCCGCATCTTTGGCGGGCTGGGGGGCGGCGGCCAGCCCCGGGGCCGTTCCCGCATCTACCGGTATGGCGGCCCCGAAGGCTATCAAGGGCAGGTTCAGGCGCCCCAGGGCCAGGACCTCCAGGTGGAAATGCCCATCACCCTCCATGAGATGGCCTTCGGCACGGAAAAGCTGGTGAGCTTCAGCCACAACGGCCAGGTCGAAAAAATCTCGGTAAAAATTCCTCCGGGCTCGCTGCCGGGTAAGAAACTGCGCCTCACCGGCAAGGGCAGTCCCAGTCCCATGGGAGGGCAACCCGGCGATCTCTACGTTAAGCTCAAAGAAGTGGAACACCCGGTCTTCAAACGGGAGGGCAACGATCTCTTTGTGGACCGCCGGATCAAATTCACCGAAGCCATTTTGGGCACCAAGGTAACGGTCCCCACCCTGGACGGCAAGACCATGAGTCTCAAGGTGCCGCCGGGCACCCAAAGCCATACCAAGATGCGCCTCAAGAATTACGGCATCCCCACGGCCAATGGCAAGAGCCGGGGAGACCAGTTCGTCCGGGTCATTGTAGAAACTCCTACCACTCTTACCAAGAAGCAGAAAGCCCTCATGGAAGAGTTGGCCAAAGAGGGATTGTAGTCATCGAAAGGCAATTTTCTTCTGGTCCCATCTCCCGGACATGATAAAGAAAAAGCCCGCTTGACGGGCTTTTGGTTTGATAGCTGCCGGTTAGACCCCTTGATGGCACCGGTTAAGCCACCGCAAAAGATTCTTCCTTATTATTCCCCTCTCCCCTTGTGGGTCAGGGTGAGGGGTTCACCTTTTTTCCAAACTTAACGGTAAGGTCAGGTCCTTGACGTCGAAGCGGTCCATGGCCAGGTAATTCTCGAAAGCAATGAGCCGCACATCGGCAGTCTTGGCCGGCTCGTTGGTCTTCAGCAAGATCAGCGACACCCGCAGAGCGCCGACCTTCGTATTGTCCACCAGGGGCACGTCGAAATAGGTTACTTGAAACGGTCCCACCATCCTCTCTCCGAAGTCAAACTGGACCTCGATGTAATCGGGGGTAATTTTATCGATTGATAACTTTAATTGCAGGCTCGGAATCTCGATGGGTTCCCCCGCTTTCAGCGGCATGATCCCCAAATCCTGCCCATTGGCGGCGGTCAGGCGATAGGCCTGCCGCCGGGCTACCTCGCGGCCGACGTCCCTGAGATCTTCTTTATCTTTATTATCAGTAAGTTGTCCATCCAACTGTTGATAGAGCGGCTTCAGATTGATGGGGAGATCCTGGAAATTCAAAGCGATCAGCCTCAATAACACCAGTTTGTCCTTGAGACTTTGTGGACCGGATTGAGCAGCATCCTTCTGGAAGTAATGGCCCATCAGGGTTTCGAACATCCGCATACCCTGGGTGATGTCTAACTCTTTCTGTTTCGTGATGAATTCCACCAAAACGTTCAGTTTGTTGCTCTGGCGCGCCGATTCTTGCCGGTTGTTCTCCGATCTGATAGAAAAAAACGCGATGGCCGCAGTGATTACCACCCCCAGCACACCCTTGATCAGGAGGTCGCAAATCTTGACTTTTTTGTCATCCCATTCCATGGCCCTGTAACCTTTTGTTTACCAATTGACACTCAGACCCAGAGTGCCGCCTTGAATATTCCTGGTAAAATCTTGATAATTATTGCCCTGCAAAACTGTCACCTTGTAGGTGCCGGGAGTGACTTTGCCGATGAAAAATTCGCCCCGGGCATTGGTGAGGGCGATATAATTTCCCGGCCCAGTCAGTTTGACGCTGGCTGAAATCTTCGGATTCCCATCCGCCCCTTTCACATACCCCTGCACGTCCTTTCCTTGGGCATTGAGCCGGGTGGCTACACCGGTAAGCAGGAGGGCCACAGCCAGGATTAAAGTAACCAGCGGTTTTCTCATCATATGATTCTCCCAAATCCTTTGAGGGACCTTCTCTTAACCACTCTATTCTCCACCTTAAGGCCGTCAGAGCGATTGTCAAGCCTACAAATCATTAACTATTTCTTTAATATCCGGCAACGTCAAATTTCTTCTGATGGCTCGGCAGGTTTGACAATCACCGGTCATCTTGTTAAAAAGGCGAAGGAAAGACACGCACCCTCTTGAGAAAACCGGCCCCCAAGATGCGTGCTGCTCATTTCGAAACACCAGGGAGGTTGACATGCCTATTGAACTGGCCCCCAACATTTATTGGGTGGGCGTCAATGATTGGACTATCCGGGATTTCCACGGCTACCTCACCGAAGATGGTTCCACCTACAACGCTTTTCTGATTGTCGACGAGCACATCACTCTCATCGATACGGTGAAAAAGGAATTCGTGCCCGAAATGCTGGCCCGGGTGGCCGAGATCATCGACCCCGCCAAGATCGAATACATCATCTCCAACCACGTAGAGATGGACCATTCCGGGGGCTTGCCCGAAGTCATCAATCGGGTGCAACCTGAAAAGCTATTCTGTTCGCCCATGGGCAAAATGGGGCTGAGCCGCCATTATAAAACGGAGTGGCCCTGGGTCGAAGTCAAGACCGGGAGTGAGCTGAGCACGGGGAGATATAACCTGACCTTCCTGGAAACCCCCATGCTCCACTGGCCGGATTCCATGATGACCTTCCTCAAAGAGGAGCAGATTTTGTTCTCCAGCGACGGCTTCGGGGCCCACCACGCCTCCAGCGAGCGCTTCGATGACCACCTGCCCGAACTGCCCCTGTCCTATATCCGGCAATTGAAAAAGTACTATGCCAACATCCTCATGCCCTTCGGCGCCCTGGTTACCCAACTCTTTGCCAAGATCGCCCAGTTAGGCCTCACCTTCAAGATTATCGCCCCGGACCACGGCCTGATCTACCGCAGGCACCCCGACCGGGTCCTGGAAGCTTATCAGCGCTGGGGCGCGGGCACCGTGGAACGCAAAGGTCTGGTCATTTACGACACCATGTGGCACTCAACCGAACTGCTGGCCCACGCCTTCACCCAGGGCCTGATGGATGCAGGGGTGGAGGCGCAGATGCACCACCTGCGGCGCACTCATCCCAGCGACATCATCACCGAGGTCCTGGACGCGGGCCTCCTTCTGTTCGGCTCCCCCACCCTCAACAACCAGATGTTCCCCACCATGGCCTTGTTTTTGAATTACCTGAAGGGCTTGGCCCCCAAAAACAAGGCGGCCGCGGCCTTCGGCTCCTTCGGCTGGAGTGGCCAGGCCGTAGCCCTCATCACGCAAGAACTCCAGGCCATGAAACTCAACGTAGTCCATGAGGGCTTCAAGGTCAAATACATCCCCGACCCCGAAGAACTAACCGCGGCCCGCACCCTGGGCGAAAAACTGGCCAGGGAGAATTTGGCCGGATAATCTTGAGAGGAGGACCGGGGGACGTTTTCTGTAAGGGTCCCCCGCCCTCTTCTCAAGCTCCCTCCCAACCCCCCATAAGAGAACATTTGGTGGCACAGGCGTCTCGCCTGTACGGGTCCTTGCTTTATATATGGACTTTAACGAACCTAACAACGTCTTGACGTCTTAGCGTTATGATTGATATAATGTCACTATGAGAACCTTACAGAAAAGAGCCACTATCTACTTCGACCCGGACCTGCACCGGGCTTTGCGGCTCAAGGCCGCAGAGACGGACCAGTCGGTTTCCGATCTGGTCAACCGGGCGGTAAAGCTTAGTTTGGCTGAAGATATGGAAGACCTGGCCGCCTTCGAGGCGCGAGCACACGAGCCCAACCTGCCTTTTGAGGAAGTCCTGAAAGATTTGAGTCAGCGTGGCAAGATATAGGCTCATGCTCAAGCCTTCGGCGGTCAAAGACATCGAAGCCATTCCGTTGAAAAGGGATCGCCAGCGGGTGATCGAGCGCCTCAGCAAGCTGGCCGATAACCCTCGTCCATTCGAAGGCGAGAAAATATCCGGGCAGAATAAATACCGGGTGAGACAAGGACGTTACCGCATCCTATATTCCATCGAAGATCAAGGTTTGCTCGTGCAGGTAGTCAAGGTTGCCCATCGGAAAGACGTTTACCGATAAGCATTTTTCCACTCGTTCCCAGGCTGAACTTGGAACGAGTGGAACAAAACGGCGGTGATTATCATGGAACTGGCCCAAGTAAGTCTCATACTGGCGGATATCAGCGGCTACACCAATTTCGTCACGATGCACCGCGTCAGCCTCCTGCACGCCGAGCAGATTGTCACCGAACTACTGGAAGCCATTATCAGCCAGATCGAGGAGCCGCTCATCCTTAACAAGCTGGAAGGGGATGCCGCCTTTCTCTATGCCCGCGCCGGGGATGAAGCCGGCCTGGCCAAGCTGGTCCTGGATAAGGTGTTGGTCTTTTTTACCGCATTCCAGGCCAGGCAACAGGAACTGATCAAGGCCGGCGAAGGGGGGTGCTTCTGCGAAGCGTGCTGTAATATCAGCCAGTTAAAACTCAAGATCATTGCTCATTATGGGCAGGCGGTGATTAAGCAGGTTCGTCATCTGGAGGAACTGGCAGGCTCGGATGTTATCCTGGCCCACCGCCTTTTGAAGAATAAAGTGCCCTCGCATGAATACCTCCTCTTGACGGAGAATTTTTATCAATGGAGCGGTGGTCTGCCGGGGCCGGAACCTCAGGTCTATAACGACACCTATGAGGATATCGGGGCCGTCCGAGGCCGGGTGTATTATCCGGCCAGGCCTCCCCTGGAAATCCCGGAGACCCCCCGTTTCACCAAGTTAACCGGCATCCTGGAGGGCCTCAAGCTCTTTCCCAAGACCATCCGGCAACGCTTGTTCCACCCCAGGACTTTCCACAACCTGTCGCAATGAACGTGGTCAGATGAAGAGGGAGTAGGCGTGGTCCTATCAGGCAATGCCACGAATGACTAAATCCTGGCCTGAGCTTCGGGAGGCCGCCCAAGACTTCCGCTATCTCCTTTCCCGCGGCTACCCCCGCTCTGCGGCCCTGACCCTGGTGGGGAACCGTTACAGCCTCGAGCACACCGCCCGCCAACTCCTGCATCGGGGGGTCTTTGCCCCTAATCTCGCCGCGGCCCGTCGAGCCAAATTGCGCTTACTCAAAGATTTACCAAACCTGCCCCTGGCCCTGGACGGCCACAACGTCCTTATCACCCTGGAATGTGCGATGCGCAATCTCCCTCTGGTGGCCGCGGACGACGGCTTCATCCGGGACGTGGGCCAGGTTTCCCGGGCCTTTAAAACCTCCCCGGAGACCGACCGGGTGCTGGCGCTTTTGGGCGATTATCTGGCCCAGCACCAGGCCGGGCCGCTTCGGGTTTTCTACGATGCCCCTTTAAGCCTGAGTGGCGAGTTGGCCCGGCGCACCGAAGCAGTCTGGGCCGCCCTGGGCCTGACAGTCCAGGCCCAGGCCGTGCCGGTGCCGGAGCGGGAACTGGCTGAATTTCCCGGGGCCATCGCCACCAGCGACACCGCCTTGATTGACGCCCACGACCCGGTGATAGACCTGGCCGGCGAGGTTATCCGGCAATATCCCGAATGGACGCCCCTTGATCTCAATAGCCGGGAGCCCAGGACAGTAGGGTGAGACGGGACCACTTTCAGCTTAACAAGGCCCGGCCGATAAAAAGTTCCGCAAAGTAAGCCTTCAGGGGCTTGTCAAAAAAACGAATATGGATTATTTTATCTCCATCACGGGCGGTTAACTCAGCGGAAGAGTGCCATCCTCACACGGTGGAAGTCACTGGTTCAAATCCAGTACCGCCTACCAGCCAATTCAAGGGGTTACGGACTCTGACCGTGGCCCCTTTTCAGTTTTGCGACCGTTTTGTGATATATATATAGGTCATGAGTGGAGCTGCTATCGCAAAGACGATGGTTGCCTGGTTCAATAATAGTTCAGATCCACTAGTTAAGGCAGCCGTCGCCTGGGTGTCGCCGACTATCGGTTCATGAGGAGTTTTACAGCTATGCGCGCTTTGTTGGTCTGTCCCCAATTTCCCCTTTCTTTTTGGAGTTTTAAAAAATCTTCCCAACTCCGGGGTAGTAAAACGGTCAATCCGCCGTTGGGTTTGATTACGGTGGCAGCCTTGCTGCCCTCGGAATGGGAAATGCGTCTTGCCGATCTTAACGTCAGAAGCCTGTCCGAGGAAGATTGGCAGTGGGCCGATCTGATCTTGATCACGGCCATGTATATTCAGCGGGAGGGCTTGTTGGCCCTGGTGCGGGAAGCCAAGCGCCGCGGCAAAACCGTCGTCGCCGGGGGACCCCATCCCACTTCGCTCCCTGAGGCAGTCCTTGCGGCCGGTTGTGATTTTGTGGTCCGGGGCGAGGGCGAGAATACAATTCCTTTGCTCCTGGAGGCCATGAGACTCGGGAAGACCGGGATAATCGAAAATAACGCCAAGAAACCGGACCTGTCGACCTCGCCGACCCCGCGGTTTGATCTGTTGAATCTGGACGATTATGCCACCATGACGATTCAGACGTCCCGGGGCTGCCCGTTTGACTGCGAATTTTGCGATGTGGTGAATCTTTTCGGACGCATACCCCGTTACAAGACCCCGAAGCAAGTCATCGCCGAACTGGAGGCCCTCCACCGGCTCTGGGCCAGGGGTTCCGTGTTCATCTGCGATGACAACTTCATTGGCAGTAAGAAGCACGCCAAGGCCTTCCTGCAAGAACTCACCCCCTGGTTGCGGAGCCGGGGTGAACCCTTCAACTTCTTGACCCAGGCATCGGTGAATCTGGGGCAGGATCCCGAGATGATCGACCTCATGACCGCGGCCAACCTGAGAGAAGTTTTTATCGGCATCGAGTCTCCGGACGAGAATGTGCTCCACACCAGCCACAAATATCACAACATCAAGAACCCGCTCATAGAATCGCTGCACACCCTCAAGAAGAAAGGCATGGAGGTTATTGGCAGTTTCATCATCGGTCTGGACGGGGAAACGAAAGGGGCTGGCGAGCGCATCTGCGCCTTTGTAGAACAGACTGAAATACCCGTAACCATGCTTGGGGTCCTGCAGGCCGCGCCTCATACCAACCTGTGGCATCGATTGGAGCGAGAAGGGCGGCTGCGCGGGGATGTGGGAGATGACCTGGGGACCTTCTCAGCCTTGAACTATGAGCCGGACCGGCCGGAAATCGACATCATGCAGGAATACGTCGAAGCCTGGGACTACCTGTACGAACCATCCCGTTATCTGGCAAGGACCTACCGCTATTATTTGGCTATGCGCCCGGCTCGCCGCGCCCAGGCGGTCGCCACCGGGGCCGGCCTGCCAAAAGACCGCGTCCCCGAGCCGGGCCTGACGTGGCGCCGGATATTTAACGACATCAAGGCGGTCTTCAAAATCCTCTGGTGGCAAGGGTTGCGGCCGTCGTACCGGCGTCAGGTCTGGACTCAGTTACTTGGGATGCTGAGACAAAACCCGACACGGTTCACGCAATATTTCGTGACCTGCGTCGAGGGAGAGGACCTGTTCGACATGAGAAAGATAGTGCGGGAAAAGGCCACGGCCATCATCAAGGATCTGAAGCTAAAGCTTCCCGTGACCCCGTTCCAGCGAAGCGCTGCGCTCCAGGGCAAGCTATCGGAAACCACCCCGGAACCCTCTGCCACCAGCGTTAGCCAGGATTAAGGCTCGCGCCTGCCTGGCTTAGGATCAGGCGGCAGTAGGATAATTACGCCACACGCAGTTGCGCCAGCGAGGCCCGGGCACTGCCGCCGCTGATGTCCGGCACAATCCTCAATTCCAGAGCGGTTACCCCGTCGAGATCGATTGCATAGTCTTCGACCTCACATGCCGACGCCGGTGGGCTGAAGTTATACTGCTGGCGCACAATCTCCCGGTACGACTGGCCGCCGTCCGGCGACCACAGTAAAACGAACTCTTGGGTGCGCCCCTGTTCTTCTTCAAGGAACGCGAGGTGGATCCGCCTGAGGCTCTGCGGCCCATCAAACCGGAGGCGAATCGTCTGCTCCCCGGGCACTCCGGCCCGCCAGCCCGAGCCCGTCCCTGGAATCAGTGCCGATTCAATCGGGTAGTCGACCGCTTCGGACGTGATTTCGACCTGTGCCAGGCGTTCAAGGTCTAACCAGTCGGCCTCGTCGGCTTTAACCTCCCGAGGGCCGTGACCGATAATCCGCTTGCGCATAGAGCACCTCCGCATTTTTGCTCAACTCTAACCTATATAAGTATGAACTCTGCTTTTTTCAACTCAACCTGGATGAGCCGCATGGTCAAATGGGGGCTCAAGGGGAAGGGCAAGCGCCTCACGCCGCTTATTTCAATTAACTTGACATGGAGTAATTTTCCTGTAAAATACAGCAAGTTTAGCATGTCAGAATGAAATCAGGGCCACAAGTCCTGGTAATAATCGGACGGGGTGCTAATTCCCGGGCCGATTTTTTTTTACCTGACTGCTGTGCGCCCTGCTTTTTTGGCGGGATATAATTGCAGTATTTTTGCAGGAGGTTTCACCATGAAGGAAACTGGTACAGTAAAATGGTTTAACGATTCCAAGGGCTTTGGCTTTATCACTCGGGAAAGCGGTCCGGATGTATTCGTGCACCACAGCGCCATCCAGGGCGACGGCTTTCGCTCCCTGGCAGAAGAACAAGCCGTGGAATTTGAAGTGACTCAAGGTCCCAAGGGGCCCCAAGCTCAAAACGTCACAAAACTTTAGGCAGAAACGCCTGATGATCGGGACTCCGGCAGACTTGTGAATCCCGGGGTTCCGGCGCCTTGAGCTTATTGAGGTAGATTTGGCGGCAAGGTAAAGACTGACAAGGAGAATCTATGAGTATGAAATTATATGTGGGCAACCTGCCCCACCAGATGACTGAAGCAGAACTGAACACGCTCTTTTCTGAAGCCGGCTATGTGGCTTCAGCCAAGATTATTACCGATCGGCAAACGGGACAACCCCGGGGCTTCGGTTTTGTTGAGATGGAAACCAAATTGGAAGGGAATAAGGCCATTTCCATGCTCAACGGCCGCAGCGTAGAAGGACGTCCTCTGGCGGTCAACGAAGCCAAGCCGCAGGCAAGAGGCGGATCATCTGGCGGCGGTGGTCGCGGCGGTTACCGTTAGAACCGGTTTTTAACCGACCGGGTTCGGGGACCAGGCACTTCAGGCTCCCGGACTTCAGGACACTCAGCAGGCGGCTTCAGGGCCGCCTTTTTGCAATGCAACCTTAATCCCGCCATTCCGCACCGATCGGTGCGAAGGATTTTTTCATGCATGTCTTCATGGCGTACGTCAGGGACAATAATTTTTGTCAGGTTCTTCCTCAAAAACCGCCTGGATCACCATCCGACGATAAACGCCTCCAAGTGATGGCCTTCCCTCCTTTAGGGATTCAGACGCTTGCTCCGGTCCTGCGCCAACATGGACACCAGGTCACGCTCTTTGACACGTGTCACCCGCAGATGCAGGCGGAGCACATCGCTCAGGCTGCAGATGCAGAGCGCCCCGACGTCATTGCCCTCTCTTGCCTTTCGACGACCACCTACCCGGCGCTAAAAAATCTGGCCAGGCATCTAAAGTTGCACGCGCCCAATATTCCGATCATCGTGGGCGGCGCCTTTGCCACCATGAATTCGGACCGCATCCTCAAGGACTGCCCTGACCTGGACTGCGTGGGGGTCGGGGAGGGCGAAGAGCTTCTCGTTGACTACGTGAATAACCTTGATGATCCAGGCTCAGTGCTTGGCCTGGTCTGGCGTAACGCCGCTGAGATCGTGCGGAACAGCCCTCGTCCACTCATTCGGGATCTGAATCAGTTTCCTTACCCAGACCGGACCAGCCTACCCATCGACTATATCGAGTCATTGCCCCTGGATGTCCCTGCGGTGCTCTCCATGGACAAATTTTGCACCATGCAGACTTCGCGAGGCTGCCCTTATTCGTGTATCTACTGCGATATCCCCTCTCTTTCACAGGGCAAATGGCGCTACCGCTCTTCGGAGCATGTCTTGGGAGAAATGCAGCAATTGAACGATCTGGGCTTTCGCTCCATTTACCTCACCGATGATCACTTTCTGCTTAACCGCAAGCGCATCGGCGAAATTTGCCGCGGGATCATTGATCGACGCCTCAAGTTCCACTGGGGCTGCGAAGGGCGGGTTGATGCGGTGGCGGTTGATCAACTGCCGATCATGAAGCAAGCCAACTGCAATTTTCTGGCCTTTGGGGTGGAGGCGGGCACGCAAAAGGTCCTGGATCGGCTTCACAAAAAGCAGACCCTGAAACAGGTGGAGCACGCGGTCAGCGAAGCGAAGCGCCAAGGCATCGAACGGGTCCACGGCTTTTTTGTCATCAGCTCCCCCGGCGAGACCGAGAAGGATGTCATGGCCAGTTTCCGCTTTGCCGCCCGGCTGAAGCTGGACACCTTTGGGTTCAATCGCTTATGCGCCTACCGGGGCACCCCCTTATGGCAAGAGTACGTCAACCGCGGCATCATTGACGACGAGCGCGATTGGGACAAATGGTTCAAGTGCTCGGACATCGACCCCACCGCCCTGTCCGGTGCAATGGTAAACCGGGTGCGCATGAAAGGCTATGCCTTACTCTTTGCCCGCCGTATTTTCGGGCGTCCCTTCCGCACCTATAAACTTCTGCGAATTTTCGGCCGGCATATGAAGAAATTCGATCTCGTTAAATTGCTCTGGAGCCCTTTCCGGCGCCGGACTTTGAGCCGGAAGCCCGAGCTCCCGGCCTTGATGATCGACTTGGGACTGCAAGAACCTATCAGGGACATCGCCGTCATTTCGTGAAGCGCCCGTAATGGCATTGGTGAAAACTTGCTTGGTCAAAAAGCCCTTCAGCTCCCACCCGCGCCTATTCTGGGGGCTCAATGGGAGACCTGTATGAGGGGACTATCGGTTATAATGAGCTTGACATTGAGGCATTTTCCTGTAAAATATAAACAAGTTTAGCATGTCAGAATGAAATCAGGGCCACAAGTCCTGGATAAGAATCGGACGGGGGTGCTAATTCCCGATCCGATTTTTTTTACCTGACTGCTGTGCGCCCTGCTTTTTTGGCGGGATATCATTACAGTATCTGCAGGAGGTTTCACCATGAAGGAAACTGGAACAGTAAAATGGTTTAATGATGCTAAGGGCTTTGGCTTTATCTCACGGGAAAGTGGTCCGGATGTGTTCGTGCATCACAGCGCCATCCAGGGCGACGGCTTTCGCTCCCTGGCAGAAGAACAAGCCGTGGAATTTGAGGTGACTCAAGGTCCCAAGGGACCCCAAGCCCAAAACGTCGTAAAACTGTAGACAAAAAACCCTGATGATCGGAACTCCGGCGGTCTCGTGATCCTGGAGTTCCGGTGCCTGGTAAGTGCATTTCGATGGGACCGGCGAGGAGAACATCATGAGTAAAAGATTATCCGTATGCAACCTGCCCCACCAAATGACCGGAGAACAGTTACAGACCCTTTTTTCCGAGGCCGGCTTGGTGGCCTCAGCCAAGATCATCACCTATCTGCATAACGGGGAGACTTGTGGTTTCGGCTTTGTGTCTATGAAAACCCAAGAGGAAGGCCAAAAAGCCATTTCCATGTTCAACGGCCGGCTGGTAGATGGACAACTCTTGGCAGTCAAGGAAGACTTCCCCCAGTCAAAATGCTCCTTTGGCCGCCGCAGCCGCACCTGCCGGTGACCGATTGTATCGCAGGGTCACAGAGGAAGCCCCAAATGATCCCCAAAGACGTTAAAGCGTTGTTTTCCGAATTTGACGCTTATTGTGAGACGCTCAATAGAAACGGCTGCATCAGCTATCCGGTCACCATCACCTGGACCGAGACCGGGGAACATTACGGGCAGCCTGTTGTAGTGATTCTGGGGGAGACCCGCGAGGCCGGCAACCTGCCTCCCGGCGAATTGCAGGTGCCCGCGGAAATTCTGCACGAACTGAGACAAGTTGGGTATGGGGCTGAGCCTCTCAGCGTAGGGGAAATCAAGGAGTATTGGCGAGAAGCCAGGCTGTTGAGCGTCAAAAACCATTGGCACCCCGAGGCCCGGCTGGTCCAATATTGAGTTGATCCCCCTCCCAACTTATCTGACTTAATAAGACTCTTCCTCAAAACCGCCCTCCTCATTCCAGGGACCCCTCAACGTAAATTATTCTCAAAATCGCGATATGGTGTATCCGCTAACCATTAACGTCTTAAGATCTGAACTTTACTGACAACTGCTTCCGGCTTTACTTCTCGCCCAACCCGGTTTATGCTGCACTTCAAGTCTATGGTTATCTCCCGGCTGGTGCTGAAATTGGGGATGGTGCGCTTTGCCACTTCGCTGTTGGTGGTATTGCTTGCCAACGTCTTAAATCGGGTGTTGATTGTAGACTTGGTGGTGCCCGCGGCGCTGGTTACCTTCAGCTTTGCCTTTCAACATGTGATGACGCCGGTGGGACTGGTTACCGGGTACTTTTCCGACAACTATCTCCTGGGGGGCCGCCACCGCGCTCCCTACATCTGGGGGGGCATGCTTCTCAGCGTGGCCATCATGCCTTTTTTCCCCAGCTGGGCACTTGACCTGGGAGCCCAGCCCCATAGCCGGGCCCTCTTGTACCAGGGTGTGCTCTTGTTTTCCATCTTCGGCATCGGCACCACCGTGTCCGCCACCGCCATCAACGCCCTTCTGGTGGACCAGGTCCCGGAGCCGGACCGGGGCGGCGCCCTGACCATGGTGTGGATTCTGACTCTTGTAGGGTTCATCGTGGGCTCCGCTTTGACCGGGGTGCTGTTCCCTTATTTTGATTCCCATTCCATCCAAAAGCTGTTTGGCGTGGTCACCTTGGTAGTGGTGGCGATTACCCTCTGGGGTGCTTGGGGCATCGAACCGCGGTGCGAGAACAAGCTCTCCCATGCCCATGGTCAGATGCACCTGTGGCCCACCTTGAAATTTCTGGCTAAAAACCGCCAGGCTTTGGCCTTTTTTGTCTTTCTGGGCACCACCATCTTTTTTCTGGCCATTCAAACCTTCATTCTGACGCCATATGGCGGGGAAGTGTTGGCGCTGCCGGTGGCCGAAACCAACCGTTTCGGGATTTACACCTCCTATGGCATCCTGGCCGGCATGGTGGGGGTGCATTTTTTGGTCAGCCTCCGGCACTGGGGCAACAGGATCGTCCTGGTGATCAGCCTGGTGTTAGGCGCCGCGGCCTTCGGGTTGCTGAGTTTTACGTCTTTTCGACCCGATGCGACCTGGGGTATTTATGCCCTCTGTTTCCTGGGACTGGCCCGGGGGTTTTACAATGTGGGGCTGTCCCACCTGACCATGCATATGGTGCATCCTTCTTTCAGCGGAATCTTCATGGGGCTGTGGAATCTGGCCAGCGGTCTGGCTCTGGCCGCGGGGGAAATGACGGGGGGATTTCTCAAGGACCGGCTGTTTTATCTCACGGCCAGTAATGCCAATGCCTATGGTTGGGTGTTTCTGGTGGAAGGCGTGGGCCTGCTGGCCTGTCTCCTCTTCCTGGTGCCCCTGAGTTTGAAGAAATACCGGCCCCAACTGGCGCTCATGGTGGCCGAGGACCAGGCGAAACGGAAATAGGGTGGGTAAAAATGGTCGCGTTGCGCCACCATTTTTATTCCCCCCTATTTAAAGGAGTCAGGGGGGATTTTATAATCCCTTATAAATCCCTCTAAATTCCTTTTTTCAAAGAGGGGAAACATCGGTCATTCAAGTTGGGCTCGGTTTATAGCAGATAACTTATGGATCGTGGCACAAGGATAAAAAGGCTGGTCTGGGCCGTATTGTTCCTCCAACTCCTGGGGTGCGGCCCGGCTCCGGAACTCCCGCCACCCCGGACCATCACCTACACCTTCGATGCCCCCACCCGGGATTTGATCAGTCTTTTGGCCCAAAAATCCAAAAGTTCCCTCTATAAAAATTTCGACCGCAACTTTAAAGGGCTGCTGGTGCCGGAAAGCCTCCTGCCTTATGAGCCCTTTGTCCTGGGGCTCTCCACGGAGAGCAAAATCCCTACCGTCCTACTCCTGGATGCCCCCTGGGTGCAGCGCTACGGGGTGGCGGGCTGGCTTTATGAGCTGGAACGCACTCATATTTTTGATAGGTCGGAACTGGTGCCTGCGGTGGCCGAGGCCTTTTCCGTATCCTTAACCAAGGTTACCGGGGAAAAAGGCAAAGAACTGGTGGCCGTGCCCACCTATATCAAGGGCAATATCCTTTTTTATCGGGGGGATATCCTGAAGCGGTATAACCTGAAGTCCCCCCGCACCTGGGCCGAACTCCAGGCCATTTGCCGCAAGATCTTGCCCCAGGAAAAGTCTTTGAAATATGGCCTGCTCATTCACTCCACCAATGCTCTCAATGATTTTTACCCGATTCTCTGGGGCTTTGGCGGCCGGGTCAACAACGATGCCGGCCAGTTTGTCCTGCACCAGAGGGCCAATGCGGATGCCTTCGTTGTAGCCCTCAAAGAGCTCATTAGTATGCAGAAAGGTATCATCCCGGGTCCCGTGGAGTTAAAAAAATTTGAGCCCACCGGCAGCCTGCGGCAAGCTTTCTACCGGGGCCAGGCCTTGTTCATGATCAACTGGAACACCCGCATGAAAGACTTAACCGACTTGATTGCCCAGGGCAAAGGCCAGGTGCCGGGCAGCCTCACGGACATCAACCAGGTGTGGATATCCCCCATCCCGGCGCACACAGACCATCCCAACCGCTATACCAACATCGGCTCGTTCGGCTGGGCCGTCAACCGCTTTTCCGTGACTGATCCCACGGTCATCGCCAATGCCCGGAGTTTTATCGAGCTGGTATCCGACGAGCAGTTCCAGATCCTGGCGGCGGAGAACTTTGGACAGGTGCCGTCCCTGAACCGCGCCCTGGAGAAGGTGACCAACCGCGATGTGGGACGGGTCTACAAGTGGACCTTTGGGCAGAAGGACATGGTGATCCGCGCCCGGCCCCACAACCGCCGGATCAATAACGTTTTGGAAAAATATCTCCAGGAGGCCCTGTACGGCTTGCGGACGCCGGAGTCGGCCCTGGACGGCGCGCTGGCCGACTTGAAAGATCTGACGAGACCGGAATAGATGACGACCCCGACGACCTTCATCCGCTATTCCCTCCGGAACCGGCTCTTTGTCCTGGCCGGAGCCACCTTCCTGCTCTGCGTCGTAGTCATCCTGCTGTTCTTCCCCTTGCTCAATCTCACCTTAACCGGCCTCCAGGACCGCACCCTCAAATCCATGCAAGAGGGCGCCGAGGTGGAAGCCACCACCATTGCCCGGCTTCTGGTCTTGGAATTCGCTTCCTATAAGGGGTTGATGCAGATGACCCCTAGCTCGGATACACCCACGGATCAATCGATCAAGGATCTGCTCTGGGAGAAAGTTACTTTCAATGAAATCATCGAAGGCATCGAGCTGATTCAGGGCCCAGCAGACGCCCTGGGCCAACATTTGACCTATATGTTTTATCGCCGGGAGGCCCCGGAATTGAAGCCCATGGCCGGCCCCCAGAAGCTCATGAAATCGTTTCAGGGCCTGGAACAAGACCTCATCAACAGCATCACCACGCAGCAGCGCGTGGACAACC
This sequence comes from Desulfobaccales bacterium, assembly GCA_041648175.1. Classification (NCBI taxonomy): domain Bacteria; kingdom Pseudomonadati; phylum Thermodesulfobacteriota; class Desulfobaccia; order Desulfobaccales; species Desulfobaccales bacterium. The sequence continues at coordinate 292,505 of JBAZPO010000001.1, forward strand.
GCCTCCAGGAATCCGTCAACCGGGGCCCCAAACAAGAAGGTGAGATGCTGCTGCGCTATATGCCGGTGCACGTGCTACTGGCGGATGAGGGGGCGGTCTATTGGGGCGTGGCCAAAATCGGCATCGATACCAGCCGCATGCGCCAACTGCTCCTCCTTCAAAGCGAAGAACAGAACCTTCTCCGTAAGGATATTTGGCTAGAGATCATCTTGAGCCTGACCATCTCCGGGGTTCTGGCCATGAGCCTCATCTATTTCTGGGTGCGCTACATCACGGAGCCCTTGAAAAGCCTGAGCTTCGTAGCGGGGGACTTGCAAACCGCCCGGCCCGAAGATTTCGATCTCTGGCTGGAAAACCTGAAACGGGTGGACCCCCAGGGGCAGGCTGAAGTGGCGGTAATCCAGCAGGTCCTTAGACGGTTGGGGACTGCTGTGCCCAAACTGGGGCAGCGATTGATTGAGAACGAGGCCCGGGCCTGCCTGGGCCGGGTCATGGCCCGGGGGCTTCCGACCCTGCAGGCCTGGCAGGCCGACCTGCAGGATCTGGAGCGCAAGCTGGCCACAGGGGGGGCTGACTCGCTTCTGCCGGCCGATCAGACGCTGGCGCTGCTTCGGGCCAGGCTGGAGACGGTGTTCGAAGACTTTTCCCTCTTCTGGTCGAAGGAGCAATGGGAAGCGCTCGACCTCACCCTGGGTCTGGAACGAGCCTGGCGTCTGGCGACCTTGGGACTGCCGCCGGAAGTCCAGCTCCACCATGATCCCAGCCCGCTGCCGCCGGTCTGGGGAGCGGCGTCTGAACTGAGCCTGGCCGCGCTCTACCTCCTGGATTTTGCCGTGGAATTGCTGCCCCCGGACGGAGACCTGGGGCTTGCGGCCACACCAACCCCGGCGAAAGGAGTGCTCCTGACCGTATGGTCCTCCGGGGAGATGCGCACACCGGCGGAGTGCCAGAGATGGTTGAATCCTTTCGGCGATCCGGCTAGCATTTCAGGAAGTCTGGGGCCGGCCCTGGCCGCAGCCATTGCCGCCCAGCACGGCGGCCAACTCACGCTTAAGCCCCGGGAGGCGGGAGGAGTGGAATTTTCCCTGGCATTACCTCCCCCAGAGGCCTCCCAAGACCCTCATGAGCTTCCTCATTAAGGTGTTACGGGCCCTGGACTGGGGCTGCGGGCAGGTCTGGCAGGGGTTCAACTCCGTAACCTCCCGGTTGTTGAGCATCTGCGCTTTATTTTATCGTCTCCTCCTGGGGGCCTTCACCGGTCCCGCCTGTCTGGGGCTATTCGTCCGGGAGTTGTCCCGGCAGATATATTTCACCGCCATCCAGCGCGCCTATATCCTGATCTTCACCGCTCTCATGCTGGGTATGTTGGTGATTGTCCATGCCACCCAACAGTTGGTCAAGGTCCAGGGGGAGGAGTTCGTGGGCTGGCTGCTGGTTACCATCGTGGTGCGGGAGGTGGGGCCGGTGTGGGCCGCCTTTTTCGTGTTGCTCAATTCCGGCAGCGCCATCACGGTGGAAATCGGCACCATGTCGGTGAACGGTGAGATTCGGGCTTTGCAGATGATGGGTATCGACCCTTATCGCTATCTGGGAGTGCCGCGCTTCTGGGGGGTCACCATCAGCCTGATGTCTCTTTATATCCTGTGTGTGTTCGCGGCCATCATCGGCGGGTATCTCTTTGCCCAGGCCTTTGCGGAAATCTTTTGGGCCAAATTCTGGTTATCATTCATCAACGCCTTGGAATGGATTGATGTGAGCGTGGGCTTTGCCAAAACCGCCATATTTGCCATGCTCATTGCAACTGTGTCCATTTATTTCGGGTTCAGCGCCACCGAAGACATGGGCGAGGTGGCCCAGAATACTTCCCATGCCGCGATCTGGAGTCTAGTGCTGATAGGGATCATGGATATCTGCCTGACTGCGGCTTATTACCTATGAAGGCCGGGTTTCAGGTGACAGCATTTGAAAAGGAAACCTGCACTAATTCCCACTATTTTCCAAGGGGAGAAAATGGATGATAATACAGAAATATTGGTAAAGCGAAGTCCTAAAACCTGGAACCTGAAACCTGAAACCTAACTATGCTGCACTACGCCTTAAATCTTGAACTGGTCACCCTGCCGGAAGCCGCCGCACCCTGGCTTGCGCCCCTGTCGCTTGCCGTGGCCTTGAACGAAGTTGTGCTCATTGAGGGGGTTAACCCGCACTCGGCCGAGCCTTTGCTGGAAGTGGCGGCCGCCCTCAAGCCTCCCGTTGCGGGCCAAGTCCGGCATTGGGGCGAAAACGCTGAGACCCTGCCCCGGGCAGACCTTTACCACCTCCGCAGCCGGATCGCCTATATTTCACCCCGGCAGGTGTTGCTGCACCGCCTCAGCCTGGGTGAAAACATCGCCCTGGCCCCGTGCTATCATCAGGGGTGCTCGGAATCTGAAGCTTTGGAGCCTCACGCCGATTTACTGGAACTTCTGAAGTTGCACGCCCATCTAGATCAGTTTCCCACCCAGGTGTCCGCCGCAGTTTATGCCCGGGCAGTGTGGGCCCGGGAGCTGTTAAAAGGGCCCGAATTGATCCTGGCCGCCATATCCGGTGATTCGGCCACCGCGGCCGCAATGCTTGTCGCGGTCCTCCGGGATTACCTGGCCACGAACGGGATTGCCGCCATCGTGCTGGGGGAGGCCCTGGAATCCTTTTATCCTCTGGGACACCGGCTCCTGCGCCTGGAGTCGGGGCAGCTCCTGAAAATGCCGCTCCTGGAACACCGGGCCCGGCCCCTCACCGCCTATCTGCCATTGGTATGAAGCCAGCTATCAGTAGCCAGCCTTCAGCTATCAGCCAAAACTTGAAATGCAGCACCGCCGCCCCGGCAGCAATCTGTAACCTTGAACTTTGAACCTTGAACCTTGAACTTTTCAGGAAGGGCTCGGTTTGGTGAGCTTTTCGAAGCGTTCCAGGGAATGGCCTAACCGGCCCTTTTGGTTGACTTCCTTAAGCCGCTTGAAGCACCTGAGCATCTGGGACGTGCGCCCTAGACCGGCAAAGACGTCGAAGGCCCGGACGTAATAATCCCAGGCCTGACACAGGTCCCCTCGGCTTTGATACACCTCCCCCAGGAAGAACAGGTCCCCGGCCATGGCGGGCCGATCTAGAATGGAGCGGTCGATGGTGAGCGCTTGGGCGAAACGCTCCAGAGCCAGGCCGGTGTCTCCCCGAGCCAGGGCCAGCCGGCCCAAGTGATGCGCCAGGGTCCCTTTGAGTTCCGGCGTGGTAGCCAGAGGTTGGCTACGATTCAAAAAATCTTCAGCCAGGGCCGGGTCTTTCTGGTCCAGATAAAAACTGGCCCACTGGAGATACACCCGGGCCAGGGCTCGGGGCGCTTGGGCTTGCCAGGCCGCGTTCTGGGCCGCCTGGAGATGCCGGGCGGCTTCCCCGGGATTCCCTGCCTTCTGGGCTATGGTGGCCAGGTTAGCCTGGTTGATACTGACCGCGACCCACTGCCCCTGAGCGCAATTCACTTGCAGGGCCTGGTTAAATAAATCCCGGGCCTGTTTAATCTCTCCATCCTCCAGGGCTACGGCGCCCAGGTTGTTGAGCTGCTGGGCCTCCCCCTGGGGATAGTCCACGGACCGGCTCATGGTCAGGGCCCGGGAGAACTCCCGTGAAGCCCGCTTCAGGTCGCCCCGCGAGAACCACTGCTCCCCCTGAATGGAGAGGTCGTTGATGCGGCTTACCTGCTGCCCGAACGGGTCCGGTTTGGCAGCGCAGCCCACCACCAGGACCGCCAACATAAGCACTATCCAGCGCCTAAGGCAGGCTACGCGGTTCCACATGAATGGATCGGCTCCGGGCGCCCTTGGGCGCGGTCAGGCGGATGAGGGGATTGGCCTTGATGGCGTCCATGACTTCCTTGCCGCTTCGGGCCGTCTCGGTGGCCGCTTCCACGAGGTCGGGCAATTCCTCGCTACCGGCCTTGATGTTGGCCACGATGGCCTTCAAGGGTTCGATTTCCTGGGTGATGGATTTGGTGAACACTTGCAGATCCTTGGCCGAAGGCCGGAAATCCCCCGTGAGATTCTTGGCCTCCACCAGGAACTGGTCCAGGTGGCCCAGACTTTGAACCATCTTGGTATATAAATCTTTTTGCATGAGGAGCAGGCCCATGGTGCCTTTGGCCTCGGTGAGGCTCACCAGCACCTGGTTGGCATGATTCACCACCGCTAGAAAAACCTTTTCATCGTTTTTCAACTGTTCGCTCAACTGGGCGATATTGGCCACGGTCAACTTGACTTTGTCAATGGTTTCCCGGTTGACCAGCTCCGCCAGTTGCTCCGTGAGGGATTGGCGCTCCCGGGACGGTATGGTGCCGTAGGGTTCAATCTGGGGGTAGCCGGAAGAGCCGGGGCTGATTTCGAGATATTCGCTGCCGATTATGGTGGGGCTCACCACTTCCGCCACGGAATCCTGGTGGATGAGATAGTTGTATTTCTTGTAAATCTTGATGGTGACTTGCACCTGGGGTAGCCCGCCCGCCGTGGTGATGCGCAGGTCGGAGACCTTGCCGATCTCGGCGTTGAACATCTTGACCAAAGAGCCCGGGCGCAGGTTGTAGCCCTGCTTGAATTTTACCAGATAGGTGGTCTGGGTCACGCCCCAGCCCTTGCCCTGGGCAATCGCCAGCAAGGTCACCACGGTGAAGATCACCAACACCAGGAGAAATGCGCCTACCAGCTTTTCCTTGCGGGTAAAGCCCTCTTGCATGGGGCCATGATAACACTCTCTCCTATTCTTTTACAAGTCCTTCGCCGGTGGACTGCCCGGAGTTTTAAGCGAAAAATCTATATCAGGATTAAATGCCGGGTTGCGTTTAAAGAGTTGATTTTGGTAGCCGCAGGCTTTAGCCTGCGCACGTCTGTGCAAGCGAGACGCCCAGATCACTTTACGCCCTCGTTCCCAAGCTCCAGCTTGGGAATGCCACTATCCGCCCAAGCTCTGCTTGGGCACCATATATAATTACTTGATTAAAATATATAAAACTAAGTATATTGCATGATATTGTGGTCCTTGGTCCGCCTCCCCCCAGACAAGGACTTATGTATTTTGTAGATTGTGCCGATATGAATAACATCGTGCCTTGACCAGCCTCGCCCACCCCAGGGGAACGATCATTCCTTGCAAGGAGCACCATGGGAGTGCCGTTAAAACCGCGTCGAATCTTTAAACTCCGCCGTGGCCAGGAGGGGTCTGCGGTAGTTGAGTTCGCCCTCTGCCTCATCCCTTTGCTGATCATCGTGGGCGGCATCCTTGATTTTGGTCATCTTTGGTATATGCAGTCGATACTGGCCACTGCCAGCCGCGAGGGCGCTCGCTATGCCACCCATTATTCTAGCGCAAAGGTTACTCCTAATAACCTTTCTCCCTCCATCCAGAATTATGTGCTCAATACTCCGGCTGAAAATGGCGGTGCCGGTGGCGTCGGGTTGAGTGATCTTCTGTCCGCTGACGCCAGTCCAGCGGTCATCCCGGGAGGCCCTGGATATACGACCGGCACGGGCTCGGTCAGTGTCCAGGTCACTGCCAAGAAATACTGGTTTATGCTCAGTTATTTGATCCCCGGCCTGTCTAATCCCCAACTGCTGAGTGTTACTACATGGATGACATGCGAGTATTAAAGGCGCTCCGGAGGCTTGTCCGGAGATGCAATCTGGCTCAGGGCGTCAAGGGCGTTATCGCGGACGATTCCGGGGCCATTGCGCTGATCATGGCCTTTGCCTTAACAGCATTCTTGGGGATGGCCGCCTTGGCCGTCGATTACGGGTATATGAGCGAGGTGCAAAGTGAACTGAAAAAGGCCGCTGAAGCCGGGGCCTTGGCTGGGGCCAATGCCTTAGCCAAAAATGCGGACTGGAACACCGCGGCAACTTCGATAGTCCAGGAAAATCAGGCGGCCGGAAAACTCTTAACCGATTGCCAGGTGCTCAGTGGCTATTGGAGTCTGGTGCAGGGCAAATTTTTCGGCGCCGCCCCCCAAGAAACTCCGGCCCCGGTCCAGGCTATCCAGGTGGTGGTGCCCAAGGACGCCGGTAACAACGGCGGCCCTCTCCAGTTGTCCTTTGCCCCCATTTTTGGGATAAACACCACTAATCTGAGCGGCACCGCGGTGGCGATTGTCAAGTCCTCTGGCATCTGGTCCATCCTGGAGACCGGCAACGGCACGGTCAGTATAAGCAACAATGCCAACGTCGGTAATGCCAACTTCGGTGGTGATGTGGGGCTTAATGGTGACGGCCCCTTTTCCTTGAGTAACAATGCCACGGTGTGGGGGAAGGCATATCTTAAAACCGGCTGTCCCAAAACCATCGGGAACGGCGCAGTCGTTAAAGGCGGCATCCAGCAAGATGCCGCTGCCAATGCCATACTCCAGCAAGCCACCCAGGACGCCACCACCACCTTCAATACTTTCAGAAATCCTTCACTGACACCAGCGACACCGGCAGTGCAAGCTCAGGTAACAAATGGGATTATCAATCTCTCTAATAATGGAACCAAGACCATAAATGGCACAAACATGGTGAACGTTCTTAACCTCACTCGATTAACCTTAAGTAATAATGCGACCCTAATTTTGGACGCGCCCGCAGGAGGTTCGTTTGTCATCCGGGACTCCGGGAACTTCTCCCTCGGCAATGGCTCCCAGATAAAATTGGGAAACGGCGGTATCACGGAAGACAGGGTCACCTTCGTCAGGACCGGCACCGGCGTGGTCAGTCTCTCTAATAACTCCATCCTTAACGGCAACATTTTGAGCCTCGATGGCGCTATCAGCCTCTCCAACAACGCCGCCGTAAATGGTGTGCTGGTCAGCGGCAGGAACATCACTTTGAGTAACAACAGCGTGACGACCAAGAAAACCCCAAGCGGGTGGGGGTCGTTCTCCAGCGGCGGAGGGGGCGGCGCGGCCCTGGTCCAATGACCGGCTTTATCTCCATGATCAGCCGGGGTTAGGGCTGTAGGGGTTCGCAGCCCTCCACCCGTCACCCTAGCCCAGAGGCTGGCAACCCCTCCCCTATTTGCTTTGATCCTTTGGGAGAGCGGCCGGGAGACCGGCCGGACAGATTACCGCAAAAATATTTTTAAGGTCTTCGGCCAAAATACCGATAAGGAATACGTAACTACCGAGAAGGGCAAACTCCACCGAAAGGGGAGGACGCAAAGTCACCGGCCTAAAGCCTGACGGCCAAGGCAGCGGGATTGCCGAAGTGGTAAGGATTAGGTTTATCCGCGGCTATACCCCTGCCCTTGCAGTAGCCCTCCGCTACAGCTGCAATCAGCTGTCAGATTTCACGCCGGACCTTCCTCAGGTTTGCCCGTAGAGCTTTAACTTTAGGTAACCTGAGGATAGCCCACTCAATTACTCAGGTTAAAGAACTTAGTTACAAGTTAATCGGAGCTTTAAGATATTTAAAATTATAGTTATTTCAGGAAAATGCTACCTGACAAAT